>DATGXY010000115.1:0-5720 GCA_035298525.1 Holophaga sp. | reverse complement strand
GGCCGGGGGGCCCCTGCCCGAGGCCGCCAACAACCTGGGCACCGCCCTCATGATGCTGGGCCGGGTGCGCGAGGCCCTGGCGGCCTTCCTGGAGGCGGACACCTTCGAAGGCCGGCTCAACGGCAGCGTCGCCGCCCGCACCCTGGGGGACCTGGACCTGGCCGGGGACCTGGTGGAGCGGGCCCTGGAGGCCGGCCCCGAGGAGCCCCTGGCCTGGATCGCCTGGGCCAACCTGCACAAGGACGGGGGCCGGGTGGATCTGGCCCTGGCCTGCCTGGAGGCGGCCCTGGCCCGGGCTCCGGGGGATCCCGTCGCCCTCGCCAACCGGGCCTACCTGATGCCCTTCGAGCCCACGGCCACCCCCGCCGCCATCCTGGAGGCGGCCCGGGCCTGCGAGCCCCCCCGGGACCTGCGCCTGCCCCCCCCTGACGGCGGACCCCGCGCGGGAGAACCGCTGCGCATCGGCTACCTCTCCCCCGACTTCCGCTGGCACTGCCAGGCCTTCTTCACCCTGCCCCTCTTCGCCCACCACGACCGCGAGCGCTTCCACATCACCGCCTACGCCACCGTGGCCCGCCCCGACGGGGTGACGGAGCGGCTCCGGTCCCACGTGGACACCTGGCGGGACTGCGCGCGCCTGGACGACGCGGAACTGGCCGCCCTCATCCGGAGGGACGGTATCCATGTCCTCGTGGATCTGACCATGCACATGGCCGGGGCCCGGAGCGGGGTCCTGGCCCGGAAGCCGGCCCCCGTCCAGGTGGCGTGGCTGGCCTACCCCGGCACCACCGGCCTCAGCGCCGTGGACTACCGCATCAGCGACCCCTACCTGGATCCCCCCGGCCTCCACGACGGGCGCTACTCCGAGCGCACCCTCCACCTGCCCCGCACCTTCTGGTGCTACGACCCCCTGGCGGAGGGGCCCGACCCCGGCCCCCTCCCGGCGCGCCGCCAGGGCCACATCACATTCGGGTGCCTCAACAACTTCTGCAAGGTGAACGACGGCGTCCTGGACCTGTGGGCCCGGATCCTGGCGGCCGTGCCCGGCTCCCGCCTGCGCCTCCTCTGCCCCGGCGGGCGCGTGCGCGAGGCCGTGGCGGAGCGCCTGGGAGCCCCCGGCCGGGTGGACTTCGTCCCCTTCCAGCCCCGCGGCGCCTACCTGGCCGAGTACCGGGACATCGATCTCTGCCTGGACACCCTGCCCTACAACGGCCACACCACGAGTCTGGACGCCTTCTGGATGGGCGTCCCCGTCCTCACCCGGGTGGGCCCAACCGTCGTGGGCCGGGCCGGATGGAGCCAGCTCCAGAACCTGGGCCTGCCCGAACTGGCCGCCTGGGACGACGCCGCCTACGTGGACCTGGCCCGGAGCCTGGCCGGGGACCTGGACCGCCTGGAGACCCTCCGCCGGAACCTCCGCCCCCGCATGGAGGCCAGCCCCCTCATGGACGCCCGGGCCTTCGCCCGGGATCTGGAGGAACTGTACCGCCGCGTGGCCAGGCCCTGAGCGCCCAAACGAGGAAACGGCACCCACGGCCGCCCGCCCCGGCTAGGCTGGTGCCATGTCCAATGTCGGCTTCGCCTTCAGCCTGACCCTCCTCACCGGCCTGGCCACCGGCCTGGGCAGCGCCATCGCCTTCTTCGCCCGGCGCACCCACACTCGCTTCCTGGCCGCCAGCCTGGGCTTCAGTGCCGGCGTCATGCTCTATGTCTCCTTCGTGGAGATCCTCCGCAAGGCCCAGTCCGCCCTGGAGGCGGCCCACGGCCCCCGCCTGGGCCCCGTCCTCGCGGTCGCGGCCTTCTTCGGCGGCATCGCCCTCATCGCCGTCGTGGACCAGCTGGTGCCCAGCGCCGAGAACCCCCACGAAGCCAGGGGCGTGGAGGACATGGCCCGGAAGCCCGACGACGCCGGCCTCCACCGCATGGGCGTCTTCGTCGCCCTGGCCATCGCCATCCACAACTTCCCCGAAGGCATGGCCACCTTCATGGGCGCCCTCCAGGCCCCCCGCGTCGGCATCCCCATCGCCGTGGCCATCGCCATCCACAACATCCCCGAGGGCATCGCCGTGAGCGTGCCCATCTACTTCGCCACCGGCAGCCGCCGGAAGGCCTTCACCTACTCCTTCCTCTCCGGCCTGGCCGAGCCCGTGGGGGCCCTGGCCGGATACCTCCTCCTTCGGACCTTCTTCACCGACGCCGTCTTCGGCTACGTCTTCGCCGCCGTGGGGGGCATCATGGTCTTCATCAGCCTGGACGAGCTCCTCCCCACCGCCCACCGCTACGGCGAGCACCACGTGGCCATCGGCGGCCTCGTCTCCGGCATGGCCGTCATGGCCGTGAGCCTGCTGCTTTTCCTATAGCCCTCAAGGGGGGGCGCCCCCCGGTCCTCGCCAAGGGAGCCCTTGAACGCTATACTTTCCGCTCAGTCGGGGCGTGGCGCAGTCTGGTAGCGCATCTGCTTTGGGAGCAGAGGGTCGTAGGTTCGAATCCTATCGCCCCGACCAATAAAATCAGCCCTTTGCAGGTGTCGCTGCCAGGCATTGGCTGGGGCATCGCCACAAAAGAATCTCTGCAGCCAAAATCCACTTGGCCGGAAGGGGGCCTCCCCCAGATCGAATGCTGCGGGTATTGAAGGAGCTTGAGTGAACGAGCCCGGGGCCTGCCGCGAGGCCGTCAGTCGAACCACTCCAGGGACGCCGATCCCGCGGTGAAGAAAGTGAGAGCGTTCGATGCGTCGCAGAACAGCCAGTAGACCGGACCGGGCTCCGCTGCCAGTGACGAGGGAACCTCAGGAGGACGGCCAGGCCCGCAGGTGCCTATGTCGATGCAAAGGCCAGTTGAGTCCTTGAGAGGGCGATCAAGGCAGAATCGGTCCGAAACCCAGCACCCCACTTCAGAGAGGCTCAGTTCCGCCCTCCGAACACGTTCGCGCCCTGCTTGGTCCGGGGCCTCCGGTTCGCCGACGAGGATGTCCAAGATCATCCGGACTTCGCGGTTTGAAAAGTCCAGGGTCAGTTCGCGAAGACAGGAATCGTGAAACCCGTTGGGCAGGGAGGCCGCCACCTCGTCCAGGGTCTGCGGCGGTGGCACCACGGGCGCAGGTTCATGCGCCCATAACCGTCGATTGTGCAACTCATCGATTCCATGGGTGCATACTTCGGGCTCGACCTTGTCGGCCTCGATCCAGAAGGCGCAGTCTCCCGCGGCCAAGGCAGCCATGGTCCCACTCCGGCCTGCCAGCAGCGGCATGTTGCCGAGCATTTCCGCAACGTTGTCCCAGTGGGTGTATAGAAGCTTGAGGTACCAGCCGTCATCATGGGCATAGGCAAGAAACCGGTTCCCCAGGCTGGCCAGGCCAACCTCCTTGAACCCCTCGTGAGTGTTCCCGAAGAACAATAATTCGGCGAGTTCCTGCCTGGCCATCCGGGGCATTCCGCCCGGCCTGAAATCGGCCCAGCAAAGGTCGCCGAACGTGTTGACGTTCCCTCCATCCACAAAGGACGCGATCGAACCCGCCTCCACGTAGTCAAGCCCCGTCTCCCTGTCGAAAAGGACCTCCTCGGCCTCGTGCCGCAGCAGGACAACGCCACCGGAGGTCTCCAGGAGGGGCAGGAAATCCCTGAATTTGATGCCCGAAGCAACGAGATACCGCCCGGATCGGTTATGCCAGAGGTAGAGGTAATCACACATGGGGATCGGAGTCTCGCGGTGTGAACGTTTTGGGTCTGGATTGAAGGTAGCACCGGCAGGCTGCCCCAACCCATCCTATGCCTGGCTGGGCCAGCCTCCCCCTTGCGCTACGAGAACATCCACCGTATGTTTTTTCCCGGAGATTTAATACGGTGTCCCACCCCGCCACCCCTACCTTGCGCCCCGGACAGGTCCTGCGAACGAAGGAACTGGCCCAGTGGTCGGCGAATCCCGTCCGTTTGGCGGGGAGATTGGTGCGTGATGGGCAGCTCCGGAAACTTGCCCACGGCCTGTTCACGGTGCCCAAAACCGGTCGATTCGGACCGGTGCCACCGGACTTGGATACTCTGCTCACGGCATTCCTGGAGGGTGCATCCTTCGTCATGACCGGCCCTCCGGCCTGGAACAGCCTCGGCCTGGGGACCACCGCGCTCTGGACCCATCACCTTGTCTACAACACCAAGCGCACCGGCAGTTTCCTGCTTGACGGCCAACACGTAAAGCTTCGCCGGGTCAGGTTTCCGGAACACCCTCCGGCCGAGTGGTTCGTCATCGACCTCCTGGAATCCCAGCCCTTCGTGGGCCAGGCAGGGGATGATCTGCACTCCCGTCTGGTGGACGCCCTGCGCGCGGGCCGCCTGGACGCGACCGTCCTGCGCGCGATGGGGGCCGAGTATGCGACGGCAGGGAACCGTCTCCTTCTGGATGCCGCCATTCAGGCGGCACAGTGAATTTCGTTCACCAGGATCCCGAGTTTCCGGACCTCCTCAGGATTGTCGCCGAGGCCCGCAGGATTCCCGTAGCCCTGGTCGAGAAGGACTATTGGGTCACCCACACGCTTTGGGCCTTGCACGACCTGGGCATCGAGTGCTGGTTCAAGGGGGGCACGAGCCTCTCCAAGGGCTTCGGGCTGATCCAACGGTTTTCGGAAGACCTGGACCTCAAACTTGGAGGGGGGCGGCGGGCCCTTCCTGCAGTCCGGAACTGGAAATCCAAGGAAAGGGGCCCCCTTTCGGAACGCCGGGCCTTCTTCCAGGCCGTCGCCGCCCTGCCCCTGGACGGCCTGGAATTGCGGTTGGATGAGGCTTCCCTTGGAGACCGGTGCCTCAACGCCGCCATCGAGGCCCGCTATCCAGGGCATCATCTGGGTGCGCTTCCGGCATCCATGCGGCCCTTCGTCCTGCTGGAAGTTGGCGATGCCCGGATCCGCCCTTGGGTGGAACGCCCCATCCGTTCCTGGGTCCACGAGCATCTGGCGGGGAGTGGTTTGCTGGGCGATTTCAAATCCAACCAGCCCACCGCGGTCCGCTGCATCCATCCGCTGGTCACGCTGCTGGAAAAACTGGATGCGGTCAGCCGCCGTTTCCATGGGGGGGTGAACCCGGCCCAGTTTGTCCGACATTACGAAGACGCGGCCTGGATCATCCGGGCCCTTCCCACCTTGCCCCCATTGGAGGAGACGGCCAAAGGATTGGCCCACGAAATGGCCGCCCAACGGCAAATCCGGCAAATTCCCGAGCCGGCCGATCCCTGTTTTCTTCCCCGCGAAGATGCCGCCTGGGGAGCGGTCCGGGAGGCCATGGCGTCCATCGCATCGATGTTCTGGGGTCCGAGGATCGACCTCGACGAAGCGAACAGCATCATTGGACGTTGGATTGAGGATGAGCTTTGAGCGTGCATCTTCCTTGCCACACCATTGCCACAAAAT
The DNA here is from genome assembly GCA_035298525.1 of Holophaga sp. Classification (GTDB taxonomy): domain Bacteria; phylum Acidobacteriota; class Holophagae; order Holophagales; family Holophagaceae; genus Mesoterricola. Next base: position 322 of record DATGXY010000115.1, on the reverse strand, counting down.
CATTCCAGTAGCTATTGGGGAGTGTCGACCTCGATAATCCAATTACTTGAAGGCATTGGTGAAAGCCAATACCTAAAGGCCGCCAATTTCGCCCGGAATGATTTGGGAGTGTCCTGTACCCGGTCGGGGTTGACGGATCGTGAGGCTGGAAATCCCTGGGGTTGATCATGCCGTAGCCGGGTGGTTATTGGCGAGGTTCATGTCGCGCTGCTGCTGGGGAGTGCGCCATCCGAGGGCCTGATGGGGACGACGCGTGTTGTAGGTCTGGCGCCAGATGTCGAGTGCGGCCTGGAGTTCGGCCCGACTTTCCCAGTCCTTGAGC
>DATGXY010000114.1:0-8338 GCA_035298525.1 Holophaga sp. | reverse complement strand
AGCCCGCTCAGCTCCCGGTGGGGGCTGGACCGCCAGGGGCCAGGCGGTTCCTTGCCCACCAGCTCCGTGCGGAATTCCGTGTCCTCGAAGCGGTGGTGCACCGGGAGGCCGAACTCGAACATGAGGTGGGTGCGCCGATGGTCCAGCCGGGCCCCCGGGGCAACGGGGGCCTGCCGGTCCACGTCCTCGACGCTGGCCACGAAGGGCGCCGCGGGCGGGGTGCGCTCCGCCTCCCGCCCCGGGTCGAAGACGGCGGCCCCGGAGGTGGTGGCCACCCAGATGCGGCCGCGCACGTCCAGGAAGGATCCGGTGCAGGACTGGCCGGGGATGCCGTCGCCCAGGGTGTAGCCCTCCACGGCCCGGAAGGGCTTGTCCGGATCGCCCCCGTCCAGGGTGATGCGCAGCACGCCGCCCAGGGAGGTGGCGTAGATGCGGCCCTGGGCGTCCGCGCACACGCTGCGCACGGGATGACCGGAGAGCACGGGCAGGGATTCCCGCCCGAGGATGCGGGGGGCGCGCCCGGGCTGGTCCACGGGCACGCAGGCCAGGCTTCCCGAGGAGGTCCCCATCCAGAGCCAGAGGCGGCCCTGGGCGTCCCTCAGGGGCAGGAGGCCCGTGGGCTTGAGGACCCGGATCTCGTCGGGGGTCTCCACCCAGGACCAGACGCCGTCCTGGAGGCGGCGGATGCCGTCCCGCCGGGTCATGGCCCAGAGGGCCCCCTCCCGGCCGGGGCCCACCCCGAGGCCCAGGGCGGTGGCGCCTTCGAATTCGGTGGAGCCCAGGTCGAAGTTCCACCGGCCCTGGCGCAGCCAGGCCAGGCCCTTGGCGTGGCCGGCGAGGAGGACGGGCACCCCCCGGGCGTCCGTGGCCCCCCGGAGCATGTACACCGTCCCCGGCGGAAAGCCCTCGGCCTCCCCCAGGAGGCGCCAGGAGGCACCGTCGTAATGCACGAGGCCCTTCAGGGTGCCCACCCACAGTTCCCGTCCGTCGGCCCCCGCCTGCAGGGAGGTGACGTAGGCGGAGGCGGGGCCCTTCACGGCCGTGGCCTCCCCCGTGCGCCCGTCCCAGCGCACGAGGCCGCTGGCCGTGCCCACCCAGAAATCCCGGTTGGCCTGGGTTTCGGCGAAGCAGGTGACCTGGTCCAGGGGGAGGCCCTGGCGCAGGCCCAGGGAGGCCCACCCCCCCAGGTCCACCGCCTGCACCCCGGCGTTCCGGGTCCCCACCAGGAGGGAGGGGCGGCTCCCGGGCAGGGGGCAGAGGCTCAGGATCGTGTTGCTGGATCCCCCCTCGCGCTTGCCCACGGGGTGCCAGGTGCCGTCGTACCAGGCCATGCCCTGGTCGTAGGTGCCCGCCCAGAGCAGGGTCCTGCCGCCGGCGCGCTGGCCCGCGGCGAGCACGGTGGGGTTGGTGCCGGGAAAGCCCTCCCGGGGGCCGAAGCGCGTCCAGCGGGCTCCGTCCCAGCGGAGCATGCCCACGTTCCAGATGCTGGCCCACACCTCCAGCCTTCCCCCCTCGCCCTCGATGGAGATGACATCGTTGGCGTGCATGTCCATCATGGCCGATCCGGGCATGGCGCCGATGGTTCCGGGCAGCCCGGGCCATTCCCAGCGCCCGTCCACGAAACGGGCCAGGCCCCGCACCGTGGCCGCCCACACGCGGGTGGCCCCGTCGGGCTCCTTCAACGCCCGCAGCTTCCAGATCATGACGCCCGCCAGCTGCTGGGGATCGGCGGGGGCGGACCAGGCGCCGTCCTGGTAGTAGGCGACGCCCCGCTCCGTGCCCACCCAGATGCGGCTCGCCCCCTGGGGCCCCGGGGCCTCGATGAGGGTCTGGATCCGGTCCGCGGGCAGGGGGCCGCCCCCCGCGCTGCGGAAGGAGGTCCAGGCCCCGTCCTTGAGGCGCCAGATGCCCAGGTGCTCGGTGCCCACCCACAGGCTGCCGTCGGAGGCGCACAGGAGGGCGCGGATGGCCGGCGTGGCCCGATCGGGCCCAAGCCCCACCTCCCGCCACGTCTTCCCGCTGAAGCAGGCCAGACCCGCGTCCGTGCCCGCCCAGAGCCGGCCCTGGCGGTCCGGGACCATGGCGTGCACCGCGGCGCCGGGCATGGCTTCCTCCAGGTGCATGGAGCGGAAGCTCGCGAAGACCGTGCGCTGGGGCCCCCCCTGGCCCCGCAGGAGGCCGCAGGCGAGGACGAGGAGGGTCGCGATCCGGATCACGAACAGCACTGGAGCACCTTTGGATACAAGGATGGGGACAATTCCGGGCCCGGTCCAGGGTGCCCGGACACGGGCCCTGGGAGCCCAGACGGGCCGGTGTTGTAATGGGTGAATCCCGGGATCCCGCCATGAAGCTTTTCCGCAGCCTGTGCCTCCTCGCCCTCGCCCTCCTCCCGCTCGGAGCCGCTCCCAAGCCCCTGCCCCTGGGCGCGGCGGGCCTCCTGGGCCCCGGCGTGGCGGTCTTCGTGCCCCAGGGCCTGGATCCGGCGGCCCTGCCCCCCTCCCCGTCCCTCCTCTCCCCGCCCCGGGCCCAGGCCCCCCTGCCCCGGGCCTGGAAGCTCCGCCCCGCCTTCTCCCAGGACGGGGACAGGACCACGGCCCGCTTCGACCTGGAGCCGGGCACGGACCTCTACGGCACGGGAGAGGTCACGGGCCCCCTGCGCCGCAACGGCACCCGCATCGAGCTGTGGAACACGGACAACTACGGCTACGGCAAGGCCGGGGGCCGCAGGCTCTACCAGAGCCATCCCTGGGTGCTGGGCCTGCGCAGGGACGGCAGCGCCTTCGGCCTCCTCTTCGACAGCAGCTGGAAGGCGGAACTGGACTGCCGCTCCGGCGTCGCCTTCACCTGCCAGGGACCCGCCTTCCCCGTGATCGTCGTGGAGCGGCGGAACCCCGGCGATGTGCTCCGCGCCCTGGGGGAGCTCACCGGCCGCATGGAACTGCCCCCCCGCTGGGCCCTGGGCTACCAGCAGAGCCGCTACTCGTACGCCCCCGAGGCCCGGGTCCGGGAGATCGCGGCCGGGTTCCGGACCCGCGGCATCCCCTGCGACGTGGTCTGGCTGGACATCGACTACATGGACGGGTTCCGCATCTTCACCTTCGACCCCAAGGGCTTCCCGGACCCGGCCAGGCTCAACGCCGACCTGCACGCCCAGGGCTTCCGCACGGTCTGGATGATCGATCCGGGGGTGAAGGACGACCCGGCCTTCGCCGTGCGCCGCTCCGGGGACGCGGCGGGGGCGTGGGTGAAGGACGCCGCGGGCAGGGACTACGTGGGCGAGGTGTGGCCCGGCGACTGCGTCTTCCCCGACTTCACCCGCCCCGCCACCCGGGCCTGGTGGGCGGGCCTCTACGCCCCCTTCCTGGCCCTGGGGGCCGACGGGATCTGGAACGACATGAACGAGCCCGCCGTGTTCGGAACCCCCGACGGGACCATGCCCGAGGACAACCGCCACGAGGGCGGCGGCGGCCTGCCCCCGGGCCCCCACCGCCAGTACCACAACCTCTACGGCACCCTCATGGCCATGGCCACCCGGGAGGGCATGCTCGCGGCCCGGCCCGGCCAGAGACCCTTCCTCCTCACCCGGGCCGGCTTCCTGGGCTCCCAGCGCTTCGCCGCCACCTGGACCGGCGACAACACCTCCACGGAGCGGGACCTGCGCCAGTCCGTGCCCATGAGCCTGAACCTGGGGCTCAGCGGCCAGCCCTTCAACGGCCCCGATCTGGGCGGCTACGCCGGCAACGCCACGGCCGACCTCTGGGCCCGGTGGTGCGCCTTCGGCGCCTTCTTCCCCTTCGCCCGCGGCCATTCCGCCAAGAACGCCAACGCCAAGGAACCCTGGGCCTTCGGCCCGGACGCGGAAAGGACCTGCCGCATCGCCCTCCAGCGCCGCTACCGCCTGCTGCCCTACCTCTACACCTGCTTCCGGGAGGCCGCCGAGACGGGACTGCCCGTGATGCGCCCCCTCTTCATGGCCGATCCCGCCGATCCCGCCCTGAGGCGGGAGGAGCGGGCCTTCCTCCTGGGGCCCGACCTGCTGGTGGTGCCGGCCTGGGCCCAGGACGCCCCCCGGCCCCGGGGAGGCTGGGTGCCCCTGGCCCTCGTGGAGGGGGAGGCGTCCGATCCGCTCCAGGCCCGCCTCTACCTGCGCGCCGGCGCCGTGCTGCCCCTGGGCCCCCTGGTGGAAAGCACCGCCCAGGCCCCGGAAGGGGCCACCGCCCTCGCCGTGGCCCTGGACGCCCGGGGCCGCGCGGAGGGCCGCCTCTACCAGGACGCAGGCGATGGCTTCGCCTACCGGAAGGGGGACTACCGCCTCTCCACCTGGCGGGCTTCCCGCAAGGCCGGCAAGGTGGTGGCGGTGGAGGCCGCCGTGGCGGGAGCCCGGCCCGCCCCGGCGGGCGCGCCGGAGGTCGTGGACATCAGAAGCGGAGCCCGGCACTGAGGCACCAGGCCCCCAGCACCCGGCCAAAGGCCGGCGTGGATTCGTGCCGGAGGGCGACCTCCACCCTTTCCCCCACCAGGCAGCCGGCGCCCAGGGTGAGGGTGGCCCGCCATCCGGTGGACCGCAAGGGCATGGATTCCATGCCACCACACAGGGCCTGGGGTCCCAGTTTCCGGGGCTCCCGCCCCTTGATGGCCTCGGCCCAGGGCTGCACCTCCGGGTGGTGGTGGTTGTGGCGATGGCAGGAGGCCAGGTCCCGGGGCACGAAGCGCTCCACCCGGCTGTTGAGGCGGGAGGCGCCGAGTCCCAGGGAAACGAAGGGACGCACCTGGCCCTCCCCCAGGTAGCGCCGGAACCCCACGCCCAGGGATAACCGGTCCAGGTACGCCCGGGGGGGACGGCGCCCCGCCACATGCTGCTCCCAGGGCGCCTGGGCGCGGTTGGCATCCCGGTCGGAACAGGCCCCGTAGGCCAGTTCCAGGCGCAGTTCGTGGCGGGCGTCCAGGGCCTGGGCCATGAAGAGCCCCACATCCAGGCCTGGCCTGCCCACGAACATCTCCTCCCGCACGGTCCTCTGGGGCAGGAAGATGCCCGCCTGGATGCCGTAGGCCTCCTCCCCCGCTCCCAATTCCCCCCCCAGGAGGCAGAGCCCCCCCGCAAGCCCCAGTTGCCTGAACCCCATGGTCCCTCCGGCGCAGGAACGGGCCTGCCGCCCCCGCACGGGGAAAGGTATGCGGGGTACGCGGGGGGGGTTCCGGGGCACGTCACGGGATCGCCGGGATCAAAAGCGGATGCCCACCCGGACCTGCCAGGCCCCAAGGGTCCGCCCCCCGTGGACCAGGCCCACCCAACGGATCTCCCCCTCCAGGTGCCGCCCGAAACACTGGCCCAGGCCGATGCCCCAGGTGGGGCGGAACCCCGTGTCCGCGCCAGGAACGGAAGCGGGCGTGGGCCTGGGGGAGCCGCCGGGCCTGGGAATCCACGGAGCCCCATCCTCCTGGAAGGGAATGGGCCAGCGGTCGGCGACGGGCGGGGTATCCGGCTCCCGCTCCGACAGGCGGCTTCGGAAACGGGAGGTGCCCAGCGCCACGGCAACGAAGGGGCGTCCTCCCCGGGGGTGGTACCGGAAGGAGGCCATGAGGGCCAGGCGCTCCACGTTCACCTGGGACCGGGGACCCGGCGAATGCCCCGCCAATCCGCCGAAATCCGCCTCCAATCGGCCCTCCGCGCGGGGGCCCAAGGACCGGATCGCCGCCAACCCCGCTTCGACGCCCCAGTCCTCCCCGTGGAACTCCGACTTCAGCCCGCATCCGGGCGCGAGAAGGCCCGCATGGCAGTCGAAGGCCCAACCTTCGGCCCGGAGCGCCACCGCAGCCAGGAACACCAGCCCAACCGCCCCCATCCTCATGGCGCCCCTCCCACGCCCGCCCGGGAATCGGCCTCCGCTTTTCCCGGATAGACCAGGCGAACCAGCCTGCCCTCCCGCTTCACGACCCAGGCGTGGGCCTTGCCCGCACCCACCAGGGCCATGATGTTCCTCCGGTTCAGGCGGGAGCCCCGGAGATCCCCCACCGCCTCCAGCACATCCCCCACCCTGCATCCGGCCCGCTCCATGTCGCTGCCGGGCTTCACCGCGATCACCTTCAGGAAGGGGACGGCCCCGCGGCGGTTCCAGGCGATGGGAATGGAACGTTGATTGGATCTGGAAATGGGCATGTCCCCAGGTGAGTCCCCAGGGAACCAAAGACACTTTCGGATGAAATCAAAACCAACCGGGCCGGTAGACCAAAGATCCATTCCCAGCATCGGCCGCCCGGGCTCGGCATCACAGTCGATGGCCAAATCGCGCCAGCAGAGGCTCCCCAGGTAGGCTTGGTCAAGCGTCCCTGTCCGGCTGAAACTCATACCACCCGCCATGTCTATCGAACCCGTCAGGCCCATTTCCTTGCCTGGGCAAGCCTCCGGAGGGAGGTGGAAACCGCCCATGCAGCCCGTGTCGACCAGGGCTGGCATATCGACGATCCCTGCCTTCAGGCGGACATGGGGACTTGGGGACGGGACATCCGAAAAAGGCAGCCGCATGGCCTTCTCCGGGAATGTCCCCCACCAAACGATCCGCCTGTTAGGAACATCCAGGATGAAACGCTTCCCTGCCAGGAAGGGCATGCCGAGAATGCCATCCACAGGCTCATCCTGAAGCGAGCCTGGCCCGTGGCGCAATTCAAGCCGGATGGCAGGAAGCGCCTCGGCGGAAACCGGACCGACACCAAGGCGCTTGAGAAGGATGGCTCGGCCGGCCATCGATTGGCCACTGGCATCCTTCAAATTCAGAAACCCCTCATCCTTCCAGAAATAGTCAGAAGGAACCGACGAATCGACCGCAACGATCTCCGATCCCGTGTCCAGGAGAAATCGGCATACCCGGACAGGTGCCCGTCCTCTTGGGTCCGATAATTCGACTTCCAGAACACAAAAATTATCCTCATTAGGGAAAATTTCTGAAATCCCAAATGGCGCCTCTCTGGAAGGGACGCCGTCATCCGACACACCAGCAAGCAGCAGGCATAGCGCAGTTGTTGCCATGAATAGGCTCAATTCAATCACCCCAAATGACACGCCAAGAATTGATCAAAAAGAAAATGAATCAAGGCCATCTTTCATGAATTAGACAAGCCAATTTTTCAAAATTCTTAACATTGACTGCTCGGCTGCAACAAATTTTTTCAATCTAGATCGTTGACACGACAAAAACAAAAGCGAATCTGTTATCAGCCTAGGCCAAACAACTCTTCATAACAAACATTCACCAGAGGTATATAATGCGTATCAATACATCACTTGATCCCATGTCCAATTTCGAGCTGGAATGCGTCCAGGGCGGAACCCTTCCGGGATCTGATGCAAACCGTTTCGACTACTCCATCAATAGGGCCCCGAACGGGGCCATGACGGGCACGGTCGGTTACGAGCGGAACTTTGGCAATGGTTACAGTGCTGGCGGCGATCTGACTCGGCAAGGGGGTAAGACCTTCGGCGGCATCCATTTCGGTGGCCAGGCAGGCTCAAAGGGATCGTGGAGCGCGGAAGTCAACCGTTATGGCAATGAGACAAGTTTCGGTATTAAGGGGCGTTGGAGGTTTTAAAACCGTCCATCCAGCGCCGCACTGATTGGTGTGGGGGCGGCCGATATGGCCGTCCCCACATTCAACGGAACGGCGCCTCTCCCCCTGTTCCCCCGTCCCTACGGTTGATGCGATCCTCGAGGTCTTCCCCCCGAGGTCGCCGTGCCCGTTCTCCACCCCGATCCAGCCCGCATTCCGCCCGCCATGCACGCGGAGCAGGAGGTGCTGGGGGCCCTGCGGACGCTGCCTCCCGATGCCCACGTGTTCATTCGCCTGCGGATCCTGGACCCGGAGACGAACCGGGACCGGGAGATCGATTTCCTCGTGGCCCATCCGGAACTCGGGCTCGTCATCGTGGAGGTGAAGGGCAAGGGGGTGGAATGCCGCGGGGACCACTGGGTCCGCCGCAATCTGCAGGGCGGGGAGGAGGTCCTGGACGAGACGCCCGGGGAGCAGATCCTCGCCCAGCAGCATCTGTTGCTCAAGCACCTGCAGGAAGCCGGTGCCGGCTTCGTTCCCCAGATCACCCGCATGCTGGCCCTCCCCGCCCTGCCCCTGGCCGATGACGAGGACCTGGGCCCGGACCTGCCGGCCTGCCGGATCCTCACCCGGTCCAAGCTGCGCAATCCCTTCCTGTCCCTGCGGGCGGGAGTGAGCGGCGGCGCCGCATGGGAGGCCTGGCGGACATCGGAGGCGGCCCGCCACCACGCGATCCGACCGGACGTCATGCGGCGCATCCTGGAGGCCTTGCGGCCCAGGCTGGCCCCCCCACCCC
>DATGXY010000113.1:0-34446 GCA_035298525.1 Holophaga sp. | reverse complement strand
CCGCTGGAAGGTCTTGGAGGGATCGGGCCGGAAGGCCGCTGCCACCGTCCCCAGGGAGGCCCGGCCCAGCTCCGGCCGCCGCTCCAGCACCTCGTCCAGGCGGCGCCGGATGTGGCTGACCACGTTCTTCACGTAGTCGGCGTCCTTGAGGCGGCCCTCGATCTTGAAGCTGGTGATGCCGGCCAGGGCCATGGCCTCCACGTGGCCGGAGAGGTCCAGGTCCTTGATGCTCAGCAGGTGCTTCTCGCGCACCAGCACCTTGCCCGAGGCGTCCACCAGGTTCCAGGGGGCCCGGCAGGGCTGGGCGCACTCGCCCCGGTTCCCGCTGCGGTCGCAGATGGACCCGCTCAGGTAGCAGTGGCCGCTCTCCCCCACGCACAGGGCCCCGAAGACGAAGGCCTCCAGCTCGATGTCCGCGGCGGCGCGGATGGCCCGCATGGTGTCCAGGTCCGTCTCCCTGGCCAGGATGGCGCGGCTGAAGCCGGCGCCGGCGAGGAAGGCCACCTTCCCCGGGCTGTCGCAGGCGGCCTGGGTGCTGGCGTGGATGGGCAGGGGCGGCAGGTCCATCTCCAGGTAGGCCATGTCCTGGATGATGAGGGCGTCCACGCCCGCCTCGTACAGATCCCAGGCCTGGGCCCTGGCCCCCTCCAGCTCCCCGTCGTAGAGGATGGTGTTGAGGGTGGCGTAGACCTTGGCCCCCCAGAGGCGGGCCTCCCGGGCGAGGATCTCGAACTCCTCCAGCCCCCGGCCCGCCGCGGCCCGGGCCCCGTAGAGGGGTCCGCCCATGTAGAGGGCGTCCGCCCCGCACCGCAGCGCGAGGATGCCCTGTTCCGCGTTCTTGGCCGGCGCCAGCAGTTCGAGCCCCATGGAGACAGGGTATCAGCGGGCGGGGGCCCCCGCCTCCGGAGGCTCAAGGGATCAGACGGCCGGTCTTTGTCCGATGGCCTGACGGATCTCCTCCAGGCCGAAGGGTTTGCGCAGGACCCGCACGGCGGGGAAGCGCTTCAGGAGGGCCGGCACCCGATCATCGGCGTACCCGGTGCACAGGAGCACGGACTGCCCGGGCCGGATCTCCTGGAGGGGTCCCAGGGCCTCCGCCCCGTCCATGCCGGGCATGTTCAGATCCAGGAGGACCAGGTCCACGGCCCCCTCCTCCCGCAGCCGGGCCAGGGCCTCGGGGCCGCTCCTGGCCTCCTCCACGTGGTGGCCCAGGGTTTCCAGGAGGCTGCGGGCGGCGCTCCGGAACAGCTCGTCGTCATCCACCAGGAGCACCCGGAGGGGGCGGGAGGGCTTGTCCGCGCCGGCCTCCGGATCCCCGGGGCTGTCCGGCTGGGGTGTGGCCGAGGCGGGGAAGCTGAGGGAGACCCGGGTGCCCCGCCCCGGTTCGCTCTTCAGGTCCACGGTGCCGCCATGGGCCTTCATGGCGCCGTACACCTGGGCGAGCCCCAGGCCCGTGCCCTTGCCCATGGGCTTGGTCGTGAAGAAGGGTTCCAGGGCCCGGGCCAGCACCGCCGGGGACATGCCCGCCCCCGTGTCCGTCACCGTGAGCTCCACGAAGCCCTGGCCCAGGTTCCGGGTGGCCAGGGTGAGGCACCCGCCGCCCGGCATGGCGTCCAGGCCGTTCATACAAAGGTTCATGAGGGCGCTGGATACCGCGGAGGCGTCCGCGTGGACGGGGGGCAGATCCGGGGCCAGGTCCAGGCGGATCTCCACCTTCTGGAGGGTGGTGCGCTCCAGAAGCTCGGCCTCCTGGCGGGCCAGCACATTGAGATCCAGGTCCACGGCCCCCACCAGCTCCTTGCGGCTGAAGTCCCGCAGGCCCCGCACCAGGTCCCTGCCGCGCACCGCCGCCCGCAGGAGGGTATCCGCGTCCCGGGCCGTGGCGGCCTCCCCCTCGTGGCGGATCTTCAGCACGGTGGCGATGCCCATGATGCTGCCCAGCACGTTGTTCATGTCGTGGGAAAGGCCCGCCGCCAGGCGGCCCAGGCTCTCCAGGCGCTGGAAGTGGTCCAGTTCCCGTTCCAGGCGCCGGCGCTCGGCCTCGTCGGCCTTCCGCGCCGTGAGATCCACCGTGGTCACGAGCACCCGGGACAGGTCCGGGCCGGAGAGCACCGAGATCCGCACCAGCACGTCCATGCGCCGCCCCCGGGCGTCCTGCAGGGTGTTCTCCAGCTCGAATTCCCGGCGGCCCTCGTAGAGCAGGGCCAGCTCCTCCACGAAGCCCTCGGAGGACTCCGGCGGCAGGACGGCGTCCAGGGTGGGCGGGAGCTGGTCCATGCGCTCCAGGCCCAGGAGTTCCAGGGAGGCCCGGTTGGTGGCGATGATCTTCACCAGGCCCATGAAGCGGCGCACCTCCGCGGGATCGGCCCAGAGCCGGCTCCGCAGATCCTCCACCCCTTCGGCCCTCAGTTCCTGGAACCGGGCGTGGACGGCGGAGAAGTCCTCCTCCCAAAAGGAGACGGGGGCCTTGTCGAAGAGCTGGCGGTAGCGGGCCTCGCTTTCCCGCTGGCCCTCCTTGGCCCGCTCCTCCTCCTCGATGCGCCGCACCAGATCCCGGTTCTGGCGCCCCAGGCGGCGGGCGCCCCAGAGCATGAGGCAGGCCACCGCCAGGGATATCCCCGCCAGGAGGGCCGTGCGCAGGCGCCAGGCGGAGGTGAAATCCGCCGTTGCCCGGCCCACCGTCATCCAGAAGGGGGTGTGGTCGAAGCGCTGGTAGGCGTACACCCGCTCGACGCCGTCCAGGGGGGCGGTCGCGCGGTACACGTGGTGATCCCGCCCGGGATCGCGCAGGATGCGGTCCCGGATGGCCTTGGAGACATTGCGGTTGCCGATGCCCCGGTCCTCCCCCTCCAGGGCCGGATGGCGGACCACCTGGGCGAAGTCCAGCATGCGCAGATTGATGATCCCCGATTGGCCCAGATCGATGCGGCTGAAGGGCCGGCCAATGGATTCCACGGGCAGGATGCCGTAGACCACCCCCTGGAAGGCGCCCCCTTCCCCCTCCAGGCGCCGGGCGAGGATCAGGGCCCACTCCCCCGTCAACCGCATGCGCAGGGGGCCGGCGAAGATGGGGCCCGGTTCCCCGGCCCTCGCCCGCTGGAAGTACTCCCGGTCGGACAGGTCCAGGTGGCCGATCTCCGCGGGCCCGAAGCTGGAATTGAAGACCACGAAGCCCCCCGCGTCCGCGATGCCGACCCGGGCCAGGAGGGGGGTGTAGGGAAGTTCCCTGCGCAGCTGCTCGGCCAGGCGGGGCCCCGGAGGCCCGGGTTGGAGGGCGGCCGTCTGGTATCTCCGTCCCAGGGATAGGAGGAGGGCATCCGCCTGGTCCAGGGAGGTTTCCACCTGGTGGGCCAGGACCCGGGCGGTGTTCAGCACCGAAACCTCGGCCATGAGGTAGTTGGCCCGCCACTCCTTCCACACCAGGAAGCCCGTCAGGGCAAGGATCGCCAGGGCCGTGGCCGCCGCGATGGAGCTGAAGTGCCCGGACTTTCTCATGGGTTCGCCCCGGGGAGGTCGGATGAAGTTGGGCGAAAGGGGATGGAAAACATCATCCCCCCTTTGGAAAATCCGGGCAATGCCCCGTCGCGGGGGCCGGAAAGGGGGGGCCCCTGTGGCATCATCCCGGGGAAGGACGGATCATGAGCGACCCCTATCAGTTCAAGGCCGGAGACCGGGTGACCCTCACCCCGGCCGCCGTGCGCTACTACGGCGGGGCCCCCCCCTGGGTCCCCTTCAACCAGGGCGGCGGGGAACCCGGCACCGTGGCCTTCGCCGGGGACCGCCCCCACAAACCGGGCGCCGAGCCCCGCCCCTACTTCGTGGAATGGGACAACGGCGCCGGGAACAGCTACCGGGAGGGGGACCTCCAGGCCGCGGTGGACCCGGAGGATGCCCCCCCCTCCAACGTGATCCCCTTCGGGAGGGGACCCGCTACCTGAAGATCACCTGCCCCAGTCCCAGGCAGTCCTCCTGGGAGACCAGCACCCCGTTCACCAGACGAAGCGAGCCGCCTCCGTTGCCCGTCTGCAGGGCCAGGGTGGGAAGGAACTCCGTGGGCTCCAACCATCCCCGCTTGCCTCGCAGGAGCCTGCCACCGGGAAGTTCCAGGACGAAATCGATCTCGCCGTTCGCCTCCCGGATGCGCAGCAGCACCGGCCCCGAGGCGCAGGTCCCGGCGAGACCCTTCCCCTTTTCCGATAAGCCCGTCTGGCTCCCCCCCCTGACCTTGGCCCGCTCCAGGAACCTGCGCATGCCGGATCCGTTCCGCTCCCGGCGCTCCACCACCTTGGTGATGCGGGCCTCCACATCGGCGTAATCCCCGTCGTCCCGGACGCTGCAGGCCAGCCTCACCGCATCCGTGAAATCGCCGAAGGCGTTCCGCAGTTCGTCGTTGGCCTTCTGGGTGAAGGCCTCCGCGGGGGTCGCGTCCATCTGGGCCTGGAGCGCGGAAAGGCGGTCGGAAGCCTCCCGGAAATCCGCCAGGGCCTTGCGCTGGAAGGCGGGGAACTGGGCCTGGAGATCCTGGGTGCCGAAAACCTTCTTTTGGCGGTCCGAAGCGTAGACCACCTGGCCCGGACGCCAGAGGAGCCCCTTGGGCGAACGGGGAAATTCCAGATCGATGCGGGGTTGGGTGACCACCACGTAGGCCTCGCAGTCCCGGTCGAGATCCACGTAATCATCGGGATCCAGGCGAGCGAAGAAGGCCTCGGCCCGGCTCGGTTCGCAGGGCAGGACGAGCTTGGCGGGGCCCGCCAGGTCCAGGGCGTAGGCGCGGATCCGGAGGGGGAATCCCCGGAGTTGGGCATCGTAGGCATTCGCGGCGCCCGCATAGCCATCCATCATCATGTAGCGCCGGACGAGGACGGGCCCCTGGGTCGCTTCCCGCAGGACCTTGTCCCGCGCGGCCCGGATCTCCGCCTCCACCTCCCTGACGAGCCGCAACCGGTCCCGATCGCTCCGGGCCGCCTTCATGAGCCGGAAGGTCCGGGACGCCTCGTTGTAGTAGCTGGCGTAACCCGGGCCATCCCCCTCCTCCTGCAGGCTGTCCTTCTCCTTCTGGATCTCCATGAGGGGGTCGATGGGGTGATTGGCCAGGGCGCCCTGGAGCAGGGCCTCCTGGGTGGGGCTCAGCAGGCGGAGTTTCTCCACCACGGCCTTCAAGGGCCCCGGTTTGACGCCCTCCCACCGGTACGTGGCAAGGGGATTCTTCACTTCCAGCGGCACCGTGGGTGCGGGGGGCGGTGGGGAGCTCAGGAGGGCTATGCCCGGTAGGATGGCCCCTAGGCTGCCTAGGCGCAGAGCGAGGGAAAGATCATGGAGGAGACGCATGGGAGCTCCTGGTTGGATCCGCGCGGCCCGGAGGCCTCCGGGGCGAGGGCCGGTCTTCCCGGCGAAATGGCATGGGAGGGTGCCCGGAAACCATAACAGGGGTCCGGCCCCAGAGGCCATGGCCGGGATCCTACCCCGCCGCAGCACGCGCCCGGTCCGCCCCCGGGCTCCACAGCAGGGGCCCCAGGTCGAAGCCCAGGCGCTTCGCCTTGTCCAGCACCCGCTCCAGGAGCTCCGGCTCCATGCGCTCGGTGCGGCAGATGACCCACAGGTACTTCCGGTCCGGCGTGCCCACCAGGGCCCACCGGTAGTCAGGGTCCAGGTCGAGGATCCAGTAGTCGCCGTAGAACGGCCAGAAGAAGGTCACCTTGATCCTGGACCCGGTGGCCCGGTCCACGACCTTGGCCCGGCCCTTGGCCTCCAGGCGCTTCCCCTCCGGGGTCACGCAGCCGTTGACCACCTCGAAGGCAAGATCCTCCTTGAGGGTGTAGCGGGCGGTGGTGATGGCGCACTTGCGCTGGAAGGGGTTGGGGAGGCGCGCGATCTCGAACCAGTCGCCCATGTACCGGGCCAGGTCCACCTTGTCCACGGTGGGGGGAGGGGCCGCCACGAGGGCGGCGGGCACCAGGAGGGGCAGCATTCAGCGCCTCGCGAACCGGTAGTGGCTCACCAGCCATTCGCCCCCGGGATGGCCCCAGAGCTCGGCGCAGGCCATGAGGAAGACCCGCCAGCGCCGCAGGCGCGCCGGGGCCTGGGCGGGACCGTAGGCCTCGGCGAGGATCCCCTCCGCCTCGGCCCGGTTCCGGTCCAGGTTCTCCAGCCAGGCCTCGGCGGTCATCTGGTAGTGGGCGCCGTCCACCCGCCAGTGGTCCTCCAGGCGCAGGTGCTCCTGGTGGCGCAGGAGGAGGGCGTCGGAAGGCATCACCCCGCCGGAGAAGAACTCCCGGCTCATCCAGTCCCCCGCGTCCCGGGGCTCGAAGAGGTAGGTGAGCTCCCGGTGGGTGAAGATGTGCACGAAGAGCTTCCCCCCGGGGGCCAGCCATCCCGCGATGCGCTCCATGAGGAGACGGTGGTTGCGCATGTGCTCGAACATCTCCACGCTCACCACCCGGTCGAAGGTCCCGGCCCCGGCCTCGAAGCCGTTCATGTCCGCCGTGCGCACCTCCAGGTTGGCCAGGCCCAGGGCCCGGGCCCGCTCCCGGATGAAGGCGCCCTGGGAGGCGGAATTGGAGACGGAGAGGATGCGGGCGCCGGGGTAGGCCCGGGCCATCCAGAGGCTGAGGCTGCCCCAGCCGCAGCCCAGCTCCAGGATGCGCTGGCCGTCGGCGAGGTCGGCCCGGCGGCAGGTGAGCTCCAGCATGGCCTCCTCCGCCGCCGCCAGGGTGCCCGTGCCCCGTTCCCAGAGGCAGGCGCTGTACTTCAGGCGGGGGCCCAGCATCCGCTGGAAGAAGGCCGCGGGCACCTCGTAGTGCTGGGCGTTGGCGGCCTCCACCTGCTCGGCCAGGGGGCCCCGGTCCAGGCGGGCCCAGAGGCGCCGCTGGCGGTCCCAGGCGGCGTCCACGCCCCCTCCTCGCTCCTCCCGGAGCCGCTGCTCCAGGAGGCGGCGGATGCCGGCGCGGATCACGGCGTCCGGCAGGAGGCCGCCGTCCACGAGGCGGTCGATCCAGGAGGGCCGGGGCGGTTCCAGGGCGAGGGCTTGGGTGCTCATGGTCAGGCCTTTCGTCGGGGGGGGAGGGGCAGGAAGGGGCTCACGTCGCGCTGGTAGTCCCGGTAGGCCTCCCCGCGGCTTCGCAGGGCCAGGGCCTCGGTGGGGGGGATGCCCGTGAACCGGGTGAGGAGGAGGAACATGAGGGCGGGGGAGATCCAGGCCGCCAGGGCCGGGACCGTGCCCTGGGCGGCGGCGGCGAAGCCCACCCACACGAGCCATTCGAAGAAGTAGTTGGGGTGGCGGCTCCAGGCCCACAGGCCCCGCCGGCACACCCGGCCCGGACCGGCCTGGGCCCGGAAGGCCCTGAGCTGGGCGTCGGCCACGCCTTCGCCCAGGACCCCGGCCAGGGCCAGGCCCACCCCGGCCCAGGTCCACCAGGGGATGCCGGGGGCCGGATCGGCGGATCCCAGCAGGAACGGCAGGGAGAGGACGAGGTTGAGCACCCCCTGCAGCAGGAAGAAGGCCAGGAACTTCCCGTGGGGCCGGGCCCCCCAGGTCTCCCGCAGCACCCGGTAGCGGCCGTCCTCCTCCGGGGAGCGGCCCACGCGCCAGGCCAGGTGGAGGCCCAGGCGCAGCCCCCAGGCGGCCCCGGCGGCCCCCAGGAGCAGGCGCCGGCCGGGATCGCCCGCGCCCCAGGCGGCGTGGACCACGGCCATGCCCCCCAGGCTGAAGGCCCAGGCCACGTCGATCCAGTCGGCCCGGTCCCGGCGCAGGTAGAGGGCGTAGGCCAGGAGGGGCAGGCCCAGGGCCAGGACGAGGAGGGCGGCGGTCACCGGAGCCCCTTCTCGAGGAGGAGCTGGGCCACGCTCACGTGGCGCTCCAGGAAGGCCCCCTCGCAGCTGGCCAGGTAGTAGTCCCAGAACCGGCGGAACCTGGCGTCGTAGCCCATGGCCGCCACCTCGTCCTGGCGCGCGTGGAAGCGCTCCCGCCAGGCCCGGAGGGTGCGGGCGTAGTGGGGGCCCATGTCCTCCAGGCCCCGCAGGGCCAGGGAGGTGCGCCGGGCCAGGCTGCGCTGGATCTCCAGCAGGCTTGCCAGCTCGGAGCCGGGGAACACGTGCTGCTGGATGAAGTCCACCCCGCGGCGGTAGGTCTCGAAGTGGGGCTCGTTCATGGTGATGGTCTGCAGCAGGAAGGGGGCCCCGGGCTCCAGGAGCCGGTCCACGGCCCCGAAGTAGGCGTCGTAGTGCTCCAGCCCCACGGCCTCGAACATCTCGATGGAGACGGCCTTGGTGTGGACTCCCCGCAGGTCCCGGTAGTCCTCCAGCAGCACGCGCACCCGGTCCCGCAGGCCGGCCCTGGCCACCCGCTCCAGGGCCAGGGCGTGCTGCTCCCGGCTGATGGTGGTGGTGGTCACCCGGCACCCGTGCTCCCGCGCTGCGTGGATGGCGAAGCCGCCCCAGCCCGTGCCGATCTCCAGCAGGTGGTCGCCGGGGCCCAGGTCCAGCTTGCGGCAGATCATGCGGTACTTCTCGAACTGGGCCTGCTCCAGGCCCGTGTCCGCAGAGGGGAAGAAGCCCGCGCTGTAGGCCATGGTGGGGTCCAGCCAGAGGGCGTAGAAGGCGTTGCCCAGGTCGTAGTGGGCGGAGATGTTGGACCGGGAGCCCGTGCGGGTGTTGGCGCGGCGCCGGTGCCGCAGGCGCCCCAGCACCTTCGCCCCGAGGGCGAGGGCTCCGCCGTCCAGGGCGGCCATGTTGCGGATGGCCACCCGCACCGCGGCCACGGGATCGGGGCTCGTCCACCAGCCCTCCACGTAGGCCTCGCCCAGCCCCACCTCGCCGCCGAGGAGGCCCTTGCGGAAGAACCCGGGGTGGTGGACGCGCACCACGGCCCGCAGGGTCGATGCCGGGTCGCCCCAGGCCAGGTGTCCCTCGGGCATCTGGAGTTCCAGGAAGCCGTCCCGGATCCCCGCCAGCCCCTGGAGCATCAGGCCGCGGGCCGCGGCGTCGAGGAGGCCGGGGCGGGCCCCGTCCTCGTGTAAACAGGTACGCGCTTCAGCCATAGTTTGAGTGCCTCCCAGTGGATGGCCGTGATGACCTTGAAGGTGTGGAGGGGGAATTCGAGGAGGGTGCGGCGGATGGCGCCCGGGGTCCACGGGCGCCGGGTCAGGTCCAGGTCCGCGTCGAAGAGGTATTCGGCGCCCCGGTGCAGGGCCATGCGGACCTTCAGAGCGCCGCCGGGAGGCCCGAAGGTCCACCGGTAGCGCAGGTCCATGGGCATGAAGGGGGAGACGTGCATGCGCTTGGCCACCTCGAAGCGGTGGAACCGGGCCTCCCCCTCCGGGCGCATCCAGTAGAGGGTGCGCTCCTTCCAGGGGGTGCTGGTGACCTCGGCCCCCACGAGGGCCAGGCGCCCCTCCCGGTCCCAGGCGTACACGTAGCTGACGGGGTTGAAGCAGTAGCCCAGGAACCGCAGGTTCGTGAGGATGGCCGCGGGCCCCTCGGGGAAGTCCAGCCCCTGCTCCCGCGCGCTGCGGACCAGACGCTCCCGGAGGGTCAGGGCGGGGTCCCCCTCGTGGTCCCGGTCGTGCCACGAGGCCCAGGCGAAGCGGTTGAAGCCCAGCAGCCGCGAGGCCCCCATGGCCTCCTCCAGCCGGTCCACGTCCAGGAGGGCCATGAACACCGGATAGGCGAAGGCATGGCGCCGGGGCGTGAAGCGGCGGTGGCGCACCGTGCCCACGTAGAGGGCGGGAGCGTTCACGGCCGGCCCCAGGCCTGGGGCACGCGCCGCACCTTGCCCAGGTCGTAGCCGGAGCGGGCCAGCACCTGGAGCAGGTCCTGGAACTCGGCCTCGGGGATGGCGGGGGTGCGGGCCATGATCCAGGCGTAGTCCCGCTTCTCCCGGGCCACCACGGTGGTGCGGTAGGCGGGGTCCAGGTGCACGATGCGGTAGTCGGCCTTCACGGGCCAGAGGAAGCGCATGCCCCACACGGCGTTGGTCCCGTCCAGCACGAAGCCCCGGGGGGTCATGCGCCGCTCGGGGCCCCCGGGACCTCCCTTGCGGTACGTGAAGGTGGTGGCCACGGTGCCGTCGGGCTCCAGGCGGTAGGACTCCACCGCGTTGGCGATGTCCTTCTCCAGGGGGCTGGGGATGCAGGCGATGACGAACCAGTCGCCCATGAAGCGCTTCAGGTCCACGGCGGGCACCGTGCGCAGCGGGGGCCGTTCCGGCGGCCTGCAGGCGGCGAGGGCCGCCAGGGCCAGGAAACCGAGGAGCGCTGCGACCTTCATGGGGATGACCTCCGACTACCCCAACGCCGGCCGGGGCCTCCCGGATGTCACTTTCCCGCCAGACGCTGCAGGGCGCCCCTCCAACCGGAGAAGCGGATGCCCCCGTCCAGGCTCGCCAGGAGCCAGCAGTCCTCGTCCGCCAGGGCCACGGGGGTGTGCACGCGGGTGGCGTCGGATTCGTCGAAGTCGCCCGCCTCCAGCACCTCGCGTCCGTCTCGCAGGCCCCCGGCCAGGATCAGGCTCCGCTCCAGGCCCCGGTGGCCGTGCTCGGGGAAGGGGCGGCCCTTCTCCATATGGATGAGGAAGAGGCCGGGCGAGGCCTCCAGGAAGCGGAAGCCCCGGGTGAGGGCCCCCTTCCAGGCCGCGCCGCCCAGATCGGGCAGCAGGCTCCACACGCTCCGGGGAAGCGGCAGGGTCTCGGTGCCCACCTGCGGGGCCGCGGCGGGCTTGAGCCGGGCCAGGATCCCCTCCAGCAGCCGGTCGGGTGCCGGTTCCGCGGGGGCCAGGAGCCGGGCGCCGGCGTCCACGGTGCGCCCGGCCTGCTCCCGGCAGGTGTCGCAGAAGGCCAGGTGGGCCTCCAGGAGGCTGCGGGAGGCGGGGTCCATCTGCCCGGCGGCGTAATCCAGCCAGTGGTGGTCCTGGGGGTGGAAGCGCGGATTCATGGGTTCCCCCTTCCCAGCACGAGGGTCCGGAGGGTGGCCAGGCCCGAGCGGATGCGGGTCTTCACGGTGCCCAGGGGCAGGCCCAGGAGGCTTGCCGTCTCTTCATAGGTCCGGTCGCCGTAATAGGCCAGGCGGATGGGGGCGCGTTGTTCTTCCGGCAGCATGGCGAGGGCCTTCTCGAGGGAGGGGGCCAGGGTGGGATCCGGCCCGGGGGCCTCTTCCAGGATCTCCGGATCCGGCAGCCCACCTTCCCTAACGCGGCCGATGCTCCGCTGGATGTCGAAGACCTTGTGGCGGGTGATGGTGAAGATCCAGCCCGCCGCGTCCTCCCCCTGGGGGGTGTAGAGGCCCGCCTTCTGCCACAGGGTGAGGAAGATCTCCTGCACCGCGTCCTCGTGGGGGAAGCTGGGCCCGGCCATGGCCCGCACGTAGGCCAGCACCCGCCCGCCGTACCGGGTGAACAGCTCCGCCAGGGCCTCGGGTTCCTGGCCGGCGATGCGGGCGAGGAGGGACCGGTCCGGGAGATTGGACAGCCTGGAGGAGGATCGGGGGGCTTCGAGGGTCATGGGCGATGGGCGCCCCTCCAGGGTAGCCCGGCCCACCCGGCCGCGAGAAGGCGCAAGGGCGATCACGGCCTCGCCCCTTCCAGGATGCGCCGGGCCGCCCTGTATCCGCTCGCCAGCCCGTCCTCATGGAAGCCGTTGGCCCAGTAGGCGCCCGCGTAGTGCACGCCCCCGCGGCCATCCACCTCCTCGTACCGGGCCTGGGCCCGGATGGCGCCCAGATCGAAGCGGGGGTGCCCGTCCTCGAAGCGCGCCAGGAGGCGGGAGGGGTCCACCTGGTCCTCCCCGTGGAGGGTGACGAGCACATCCCCGCCCGGGCCCAGGGGCTGGAGGCGGTTCATGTGGTACGTCACCAGGCAGGGCCGGCCCGGGGCCCGGCGGAAGTTCCAGCTGGCCCAGCCGCGCCGGTGCCGGGGCAGGAGGGACACGTCCGTGTGCAGGGACACGGGGCTGGGGTTGTCCCGGAAGGCCCCCAGCACCTCCCGCTCCAGGGCGTCGGCGTCGGGCAGGAGGGGCAGGACCTGGCCGCCGTGGCAGGCCAGGAGCACGGCGTCGAAGGGCAGGCTCCCCTCCCCCTCCAACAGCAGGGCCGGGCCCTTCACCCCCCGCCTCACCTCGCGCACCCGGGCGCCGGTGCGGATCCGATCCGCGAAAGGCCGGCACAGGGGCGCCAGGTACCGGGAGGTGCCCCCGGGGATGGTGCGCCACCGGCGCTGGGTGGTGAAGCCCAGCATCCCGTGGTTGTGGAGGAAGTGCAGGAGGGCCAGGGCCGGGAAGGCCTCCATGCCCGCCGGCGGGGTGGACCACACGGAGCCCGCCATGGGGTACAGGTAGGCCTCCCGGAAATCGGCGCCGAAGCCTTCCCTGTCCAGCAGGACCCCCAGGGGGGCCTCGGCCGCGCCGGGGCGCCGGATCAGCTCCCGGCCCCAGGCGTTGAACCGGGCCACCTCCGCCCACAGGCGCCAGAACCGGGGCCGGAACAGGTTGGAACGGTCCGCCAGGATCCCGTCCAGGCCCCGGCTGCACCAGGCCAGGTCCATGCCCGCGCAGGCGAAGCTCATGTCGGAGGGGCCGGTCTCCACCCCCAGCTCCTCCATGAGGCGCACGAAGAGGGGATAGTTCTCACGATTGTGGACGATGAAGCCCGTGTCCACGTTCCGGCCGTCGGGGAGGGCCACGGTGCGGGTGTGCCCGCCCACGCGGGGCCCCCCCTCGAAGACGTGGACCTCGGCCCCGCCCAGGGTCAGGGCCCGGGCCGCGCCCAGGCCCGAGATGCCGGCGCCCACCACCGCCACCCTCATGCGCGCCCCCTCAGGTCCCGGACCACGCCCAGGGCGGAAAGGATCCGCAGCCCGGCCTGGGTGGGATCCGCCTCCCACCAGCGGACCCGGTGGGAGCTGGCCCCGGGGCAGGCGTGGTGGTTGTTGTGCCAGCCCTCCCCCAGGGTGAGCAGGGCCAGCAGGGCGTTGTTGCGGCTCCGGTCCGGCGTCGCGAAGGCCCTCGTGCCCCACACGTGGGCCAGGCTGTTGATGGAGAAGGTGGCGTGGTAGAGGACCACGGTGGACAGGGCCCACCAGGCCAGCCCCGCCGGGCCCGCCCAGGCGGCGGCGCCCAGGGCCAGGGCCAGGGCCGGGACCCAGTGGTGGCGGTCCAGCCACCGCAGTTCCGGGTACCGGGCCAGGTCCCGCACCCGGACGGGGTCCACGGCGTCGTAGCGGCTGGAGAGGATCCAGCCCACGTGGCTCCACCAGAAGCTGTCCCGCACGGGGCTGTGCACGTCGCCGGGGCCGTCGGAGTGGCGGTGGTGGTCCCGGTGGTGGGCCGCCCACCAGAGCACCCCCTTCTGCCCCGAGGACTGGGCCAGGCAGGCCAGGAGGAACTGGGCGGGCCTGCCCAGGCGGTAGGCCCGGTGGCTGAAGTAGCGGTGGTAGCCCGCGGTGACCCCGAACATCCGCGCCAGGTACAGGGCCAGGGCCATCCAGGCCAGGCCCGGCCGGAAGGGGAAGGCGAAAACGCCCAGGGCCGCGAGGTGGATGAGGCCGAAGGTGAGGGAGGCGGCGGTCAGGGGGTAGGCGCGAGCCTCCCCCTTCCGGCCTCGGGCTTCCTGGTCCACGGTCACCTCCATGTGGAACCCAACGCCGGAAACCGGGCCCCGGATTCGGGAAAAATCGGTGGCCCCGGAAAAAAATCCCCGGTTCCCTCCCATCCGGGGGGCGGATCCGGAGCGTTCTCCTTGCCGGACCCCCTCCGGGGCGTTCCGACCGATACCCGTTCCACAACCCCATCCGGAGAACACCATGCCCAAGCCCCTCCTCGGGGGCCTCGCCCTGGCCTCCCTCGCCCTCGGCCTGGCCTGCACCAGCACCAAGCACGATCCCCCCGCCAGCGTGCGCATCGTCCACGCCAGTCCCGACGCCCCCGCGGTGGACGTGTACGCCGGCGACGCCAGCCTCGTGAAGGGCGCCGCCTACAAGGCCGCCACCTCCTTCTCCCAGGTGCCTTCGGGCAACCTCACCTTCAAGGTGGACCCCGCGGGCACCACCACCCCCGTGCTGACCGCCACCGCCATGCTCCAGCCCAAGGGGTACTACACGGTCCTGGCCGTGGGGAACCTGGCCTCCATCCAGGCCCTGGTGGTGCCCGAGGAGGCCACCGCCCCCGACGCGGGCAAGGTGAAGGTGCGGGTGGTGCACGCCGCCCCCGCGGCCCCCGAGGTGGACGTGTACGTCACCGCCCCGGGCGCCGACCTGGCCGGGGCCACGCCCGCGGTGGCCGGGGCGGCCTTCAAGGCCTTCTCCGGAGCCCTCCAGGTGCCCGCCGCCACCTACCAGATCCGCATCGCCGCCGCCGGAACCCAGACCGTCGTCTACGATTCGGGCCCCCTGCCCCTGGCCGCGGGCTCGGACCTGGTCCTGGCCGCCGTCCAGCAGGACCTGGGGCCCTCCCCCGTGACCCTCCTGGCCCTTTCCCGGGACCCCGCCCACCCCGTCACGGAAATCCCGGACAACCGGGCCCTGGTCCGGGCGGTCCACGCCTCCCCTGACGCCCCCGCCGTGGATGTGGTGGTCAATGGCCAGACGGCCCTCACCGGCGTCACCTATCCCCAGGCCAGCGCCTACCTGCCTGTTCCCCAGGGCGCCGCCACCGTGCAGCTGAACCTGGCCGGCACTTCCACGGCCGTGATCAACGCCCCCGCCACCCTCGTGGCCCCCAACGCCTTCAGCATCTTCGCCGTGAACCAGGTGGCCGGCCTCCAGCTCCTGGCCGTGGCCGACGACCTGACTCCGCCCCCGGCCGGCAAGGCCAAGCTGCGGGCCCTGCACCTGAGCCCGGACGCCCCGGCGGTGGACGTGTGGGTGAACGGCGCCAAGGTCCTGTCCAACGTGGCCTTCAAGGGCGCCTCCGCCTACCTCCAGGTGCCCGCGGGCGCCACCAGCGTCCAGATCGCCGTGGCCGGCACGACGAACATCGTGCTCCAGTCCAGCCCTGACCTGGCCGCCGGCGGCATCTACACCGCCGCCGCCATCGGGACCCTGTCGGCGGTGCCCTCCGCCCCCCTCACCCTGGATCTCATCCGGGACAAGTGACGGCCGATCCACCCCCGGTCAAGGGCCCCCTTCCCAGGGGGCCCTTCGCCTTTGGATCCACAGGCTGGCCCGGAACCGTTCCCTTGACAGGCGCGCCCGCCCGTTTCAGGGTTTCGGGCAGCCCCGGAGGCCGCGCATGCCCAAGACCCGGTTGGAAGCCTTCAGCGACGGCGTCCTCGCCATCATCCTCACCATCATGGTGCTGGAAATGAAGGTGCCCCACGGGAACGCCAGCTGGGCCGCCCTCCGCCC
Organism: Holophaga sp.; assembly: GCA_035298525.1. Lineage (GTDB taxonomy): Bacteria > Acidobacteriota > Holophagae > Holophagales > Holophagaceae > Mesoterricola. The sequence goes on along the minus strand of DATGXY010000113.1, from coordinate 19,119 downwards.
CGCGGCCCCCGTCCTCCTCAGCTACGTGCTCTCCTTCGTGTACCTGGGCATCTACTGGAACAACCACCACCATCTGCTCCAGGCGGCGAAGCACGTGAACGGCTCCGTCCTCTGGGCCAACCTCCACCTCCTCTTCTGGCTTTCCCTCATGCCCTTCGCCAGCGGCTGGATGGGGGGGACCGGCTTCCAGGCCCGGCCCGTGGCCCTCTACGGGGTCGTCATGCTCATGGCCGCCGTCGCCTACTTCCTCCTGAGCCGGGCCCTGGTGCGCCTCCACGGCGAGGGCTCGGCCCTGGCCCGGGCGGTGGGCCGGGACGCCAAGGGGGTCGCCAGCGTGGTGGCCTACCTCGCCGCCCTGGGCCTCAGCCTGCGCTACCCCGGCGCCTCCCTGGCCCTCTACGTGGGGGTGGCCGTGGCCTGGTTCATCCCGGACCGGCGCATCGAGCGGGCCCTGGGCTACCATGCCTGAAGGGATCCGGGGGATGGCATGGCGTTGAACGTGGTGTGGCTGGGCCTCTTCTTCATCGCCGGCCTCACGGGCGTCTGGCGGTGGGCCACGGGCGCCGACCCCCGGGTCTTCGCCTCCATGGCCCAGGCCTCCTTCGATTCCGCCAAGGCGGGCTTCGAGGTGGCCCTGGGGCTCACGGGGGCCCTCACCCTGTGGATGGGCCTCATGAAGGTGGCCGAGGCGGCCGGGGCCATCCGCCTCCTGTCCCGGGCCCTCGGCCCCCTCCTGCGCCGGGTCTTCCCGGGCCTGCCCGCGGGCCACCCGGCCTCGGACGCCATGGTGCTCAATTTCTCCGCCAACCTCCTGGGCCTGGACAACGCCGCCACCCCCGCGGGCCTCAAGGCCATGAAGGAGCTGGAGACCCTGAACCCCACCCCCGGCACCGCCACGGACCACCAGGTGATGTTCATGGTGCTCCACGCGGCCAGCCTCACCCTCTTCCCCGTGAGCATCATGGCCATCCGCGCCGCCTCCGGCGCCCGGAACCCGGCCGACATCTTCCTGCCCATCCTCGTGGCCAGCGCCTGCTCCGTGGCGGGGGGCTTCCTTTCCGTGGCCCTCGTCCAGCGCCTGAAGCTCTGGGACCCGGTGCTCCTGGCCTGGATCGCCGGCGCCGTCCTCGTCCTGGGCGGCGGGACCGGCCTCCTCCTGCGGATCCCCCACGACCGGCTGGAGGCCGTCTCCACCACCCTGGGCACGGCCCTCATGCTCTCGGCCATCCTCTGGTTCCTGGCCCTGGCCACCTGGCGCCGCCTCAACGCCTGGGAGGTGTTCGTGGAGGGGGCCAAGGAGGGCTTCCAGACCGCCCTGTCCCTGATCCCCTTCCTGGTGGGGATCCTCGTGGCCGTGGGCGTCTTCCGGGCCTCGGGGGCCATGGGGATCCTGGTGAAGGGGATCTGGGCCTGCGTGGCCTGGACGGGCCTGCCCGCGGACGCGGTGGGCGCCTTCCCCACCATGCTCATGAAGCCCCTTTCCGGCAGCGGGGCCAGGGGCCTCACCCTGGACGCCATGCGCACCTTCGGCGCCGACTCCTTCACGGGCCGGCTCTCCTGCCTCCTCCAGGGCAGCACGGACACCACCCTCTACGTGCTGGCCCTCTATTCGGGGGCCATCGGCCTCAAGCGCACCCGGTACGCCCTGCCCTGCGCCCTCGTGGCGGACCTGTGCGGCTTCCTGGGGGCATTCGTGATGGCGATGGTGTTCTTCCGCACGTAGGAGGCCCTAGGGAAACGAAAAACTTGTAATCGGGGCCGAACTGCGTACGAATCAGAGCCGCCCATCCCAACCTTCGGCGCTCCCCGCGCCCGGCTCCCATGAGCGATCCACCGCAAGTCCCGCCCCCCGAGGCTCCCTTGCAGGCCTGGGCCCCCTTCCTGGAGGCCCTCCCCAACGGCGTGCTCCTGGCCGATGACCAGGGCCGCGTCGTGGCCGCCAACGATGTCGCGTCCCACATCCTGCGCATGGACCGCGCCGAGCTCCTGGGCGCCAGGATCCAGGACGGGAAGTGGACGGCCCTGGACACGGATGGGGCCACCGTGCCCCCCGAAGCCTTCCCGGGCATGGAGGTGCTGCGCACGGGGCGGCCGGTCCGGCACCGGAAGCTGGGCCTGGTTGGCCCCGAGGGGGACGCCCTGTGGCTGGAGATCTCCGCCAGCCCCCTGCCCGGGGGCGGGGTGGCCATCGTCCTGGACGATGTCACCGAGCACCACCGCACCGAGGCCATCCTGGAGGCGAGGGCCCGGGTCCTGGACCAGCCCGGGACCAGCCTGGAGGAGGTCCTGCGGGCCACCCTGGACGAGGCGGAGCGCCTCACGGGGAGCCTCATCGGCTTCTTCCACTTCCTGCTGCCCGACCAGAAGTCCCTGAGCCTCCAGGCCTGGAGCACCCGCACCATCCGCGACTTCTGCCGGGCCGAGGGCAAGGGCTCCCACTACGAGCTGCAGTTGGCCGGCGTCTGGGCCGATGCTGCCCGGCTCGGCGTCCCCATCATCCACAACGACTACGCCCACCTCCTGGAACGCAAGGGCCTGCCCCCGGGCCACGCGGAGGTGAGGCGGGAACTGGTGGTCCCCGTGCTGCGGGGGGGCCTGATCGTCGCCATCGTGGGCGTGGGGAACAAGCCCTACCCCTACGGGAAGGCGGATGTGGACGCCGTCCAACGCCTGGCGGACCTGGCCTGGGAAAGGGCGGAGCACCGGCGCACCCTGGAGGCCCTGAACGCCCAGCAGTCTGCGGTGGAGCAGAGCCTCAGCGCCATCGCCCTGGCGGACCTGGACGGCCGCCTCCGCTACATCAACCCCGCCGGCGTGGACCTGTGGCACCTCCCCGATCGATTCAGCTGCCTTGGCCGCTCCGTCAATTCCTTCTGGTCGGACCCGGAGCGGGTGGGGGCGCGCCTGGCCCAGCTCATCACCGCGGAGGCCCCCATCCAGGGCGAACTGGAGGCCCTGCGCCAGGACGGGAGCACCTTCCTCGTGCGGGCCTGCCTCAGCCTCGTGCGGGACATGAACGGGCGCCCCGAGAGCATCCTGGGCACCTTCGAGGACATCTCCGAGCGCAAGGCCTTCGAGGCGGACCGGGACCGGTTCAAGGAGCGCTTCGAGGCGGCCTTCGAGGCCAGCCCCGACGCCATCCTCCTCACGAACATGGAGGACGGCCGCTACATCCTGGTGAACGAGGGGTTCTGCCGGCTCACGGGCCTGACCCGGCAGGAGGTCCAGGGCCGGAACTCCAGGGAGCTGGGGTTCTGGACGGACCTGGCGGAGCGGGACCGCTGGATGCGGGAGGTGATGGAGACGGGCAGGGTGGACGGCCGCGAGTACCACTTCCGGTCCGCCCAGGGCAGGCCCGTCGTCGGCCTTCTCTACTCCCGCCTCATCCAGCTCTCCCGGGAACGGGTCAACCTCACCGTCGTGCGGGATATCACCGCCCTGCGGGAATCCCAGGCCCGGGAGCGGCGCCAGGACCGCATCCAGGTCGCCGCCTACCAGATCGCCATCGCCGCCCTGGAGGGCCATACCCTGGGCGATCTCTGCCGCATCGTCCACGGCCACATCAAGGACTACGTGCCCGCGCGCAACTTCTACATCGCCGCCGTAGACCCCGCGTCGGGCCTGGTGGGTTTCCCCTTCTTCCTGGACGAGGCCGACCCCGCCCCCCCGCCCCGGCCCAGGGCGAATTCCCTCACCGACCTGGTGCTGGACGGAGGCGAGGGCCTCCTCCTGGACAGGCCCCGCATCCTGGAGCTGCAGGCCGAGGGCCGCCTCACGGTGGAAGGCACCGTCCCCGCCCAGTGGCTGGGGGTGCCCCTGAAGGACGGGGACGTGTGCTACGGCGTCATGGCCGTCCAGACCTACACCGAGGAGGTGCGCCTGGCCCAGGACGAACTGGAGCTCTTCCGCTTCATCGGGGTGCAGATCTCGGCCAGCCTGGCCCGGAACCGGGCCGAGGAGATGCGGCGCAAGCTGGAGCTGGAGGTGTCCCACCTGGAGAAACTGGAGAGCCTGGGTCGGCTCGCGGGTGGGGTGGCCCACGACATGAACAACATCCTCGCCGCCATCCTGGCCGTGACCCAGGTCATGCGCGTGCGGATCCCCGGGGGGGACCCCCTCCAGGAATCCGTGGACCTGGTGGAACAGGCCGCGGGCCGGGGCCGGGACCTGGTCAAGTCCCTGGTGGACTTCAGCCGCAAGGAGATCTCACGGCCCGAAGCCATCGATCTGAACGGCCTCGTGCGCCAGGAGATCGCGCTCCTGGACCGCACCCTCCTGAAGAAGCATGAGATCACCGTGGACCTGGAGCCGGGCCTCCCCCCGGTCCACGGCGAGCCGGGCCCCCTGGGCAGCGCGATCATGAACCTCTGCTTCAACGCCGTGGACGCCATGCCCGAGGGCGGCACCCTGCGCCTCGTCACCCGGCGCCGGGATCCCGCCCGCGTGGAACTGGCGGTGGAGGACACGGGGGAGGGCATGCCCCCGGAGGTCCTGAAGCGGGCCCTGGAACCCTTCTACACCACCAAGCCCAAGGGGAAGGGCACCGGCCTCGGCCTGAGCCAGGTGCACAACACCGTGCGGGCCCACGGGGGCCACCTCCACCTGGAAAGCGAACCGGGCCGGGGCACCCGGGTGGTGCTGGACCTGCCCGCCCTCGTCGCCCTGGGCCCGGACGCCGCCCCCCGGGGCGGGGGGCCGGACCTGGGCCCCCTGGAGATCCTGCTGGTGGACGACGAGGAACTCATCCGCGCCACCCTTCCCGTCCTGCTGGGCTCCCTGGGCCACCGGGTGACGGCCGTGGCCGGCGGCCGCCAAGCCCTGGTCCGCCTGGCCGGGGGCATGCGCCCGGACCTGGTGCTGCTGGATATGAACATGCCCGAGATGAGCGGTCTGGAGACCCTGGGCCACCTGCGGCGGGACCACCCGGCCCTGCCCGTCCTCATCGCCACCGGCTTCCTGGAGCGGGAGGTGGAGGAGGCCCTGGCGAGGGACCCCGCCGCCTGGCCCCTCATCAAGCCCTACACCCTGGAATCCTTCCAGGAGGCGGCGGCCAGGCTCATGGCCGGGGCTGGGTGAAGACGGCTGCCCCGGTCAGGAGGCCCGTGGAGGGCCACACCACCAGGAACAGCCGCCCGTCGGCCGCGCGTCCTTGGATGAAAAAGGCGGGAAACGCGTTGGAGGGCAGCAGCGTCGAGCGGGACCAGGCCCCGGCCTCGTCCCGGGTGAAGAGCACCGTCCCCTCCTGGAATTCGGCCGAAAAGAACGGCCGCCCATCCTGGGAGGGGAGGGTGAGGTACTGGGGCCGGTTCGGGTCGGGACTCTCGGAGGTCAGGTATTCGGGCTGGGACCACCCCGGTCCCTGCTGGGCGATGTGGACGAGGCCCTGGCCCCCCGCGGCGTCGGCCGCTTTCACGAACACCAGGTGGGCCGCGCCATCGGGGCCCATGGCAAAGGCGACCTGGGACAAGGTGCCATCCCCGGGCACCGGGCGGCTGCTCCAGGCGCCGTCCCCACCCCGGCTCCACAGGATGAGCGGTCGAGGGACTTCAGGCCCCGCCCACCCGCATTCCACGCCCCAAAGGGCGCCGGAGGGGTCCAGGGCGAAGCCTGACAGCCGTGCCAGATGCGGGTCCTCGGCCACGGTCCAGCCCGCCGCGCCCCTCACCGCCTCGCAGGCCTTGCCCGTGCCCCGCCGGGCGAAGCAGAGGCTCAGGGAACCATCGGGGCCCACCAGGAAGGGCAGGCCTTCATAGCCCAGGGAGGTGATCCGGTCGGCGTCCTGGGCCACGACCTCGGTCTGCCAGCCGGATGCCGACCGCCACCCGTGCACCAGCTGGAAGGAGCTGTCCACGTAGGCCACGTGGGGCTGGGAGGAGGCGTCCAGGACCACCGGCGGGGTGGACGGAGAGGGATAACCCCAAAGGAGCGCCTTCTCCGTGGCCCCCGCCGGGGACCAGTCGACGACGCCGTACGACTGGGCACCCACGGAAACCGGCCAGAGCAGCCAGTGGCCCTGCCCTTCCGGCTGGGCCCAGGGCGCCGCCGGCAGGGACACCCATTCCGCCTGGAAGGCCTGGCCCCCCAGGGGGGCCGGCTGGGTACAGCCGGTCACCCATCCCGAGGAGGCCTCGTTGTTCCCGGTTTCCGTGTAGCTGGCGACCCGGTACGAGTACACCCCGGGGGCCAGCTCCGGATCGGTGTAGGTGCGCGCGGACGGGTCGAGGACGGCGAGGGGCTCGTTGAAGCCGGGCGACGGGGTGGCTCCGAGTTCGGTTTTCCGGTATACCCGGATCGCCGTGGCCTGGGCGCTGGAGAGCGTCCAGTCCAGGGTCGCGGAGGCGGTCCCGGTCCGGACGGCGACCCCCGCGGGACCGTTCAGGGCGTAGTAGATGCTGCCGGTGACCGCGGCGGCGCTGGACGCGCTGCCCTTGTCGTTGGTCAGCTGGTACTCGTAGCTGCGGCCTTCCTGCAGGTCCGTGTCGTCTTACGAGGTGGCGGAGGGAGCCAGCATCGCGAGGGTCGTGGAGACGGGGGGCCCTCCCGAAGCGGAGCGGGCGGTGCGCTTCAGGGTGAGACGGTCGGCCACCAGGGACCTGGAGCTCCAGGCCAGGTGGATGCGGGAATAGGCGGCCACCTGGAGGGCGAAGAGGGACTCGGGGGGGCGGATCCCCCGCTGGTACGTGGCCTTGGCCCAATCGGAGGTCGTGCTGCCCAGGACCGAATCCACCCGGAACACGAGGGTGGTCAGCTCCGGCACCGAGGCATACAGGTTGAGGGTGGCCCCCACGCTGTCCCGGGGGATCAGGGTCGAGTTCAGGGACTGGAAGATCTCCCCATCGAGGGATGCCTGCAGGTTGTACCCATCCACCTGCCCGCTGACCGGCTGCCAGCTGAAGAACAGGGTGTCGAAGTCCGTGGCGGGGTTCGAGGTCACCGTGAACTGCCCCGGCGGCTGGAGCCTCGCGCCGCCACCACCCCCGCCGCAGGCCCAGAGGAGCAGCAGAAGGGCCGGAGCCCAGGCTGGGAGGAAGCGGGATCCGGTTGGGGATGGCATGTTGAAATTATACAAGCACCCCCGTTCCTGAGGCCCTGAAAACCGTCCTCCGGACCGCTCCCCCCTCGCCTCGCCGATCCCCTTCTTGCAAACATACCGACCATTCGGTATTATTCTAGAAGCCTGACAATTGATGACATAGATATCGTTATATCTGACCATCCGGAAGACCTTTCATTCGTCCGGTTGTCAGTGCGAAAGGATTTTGGCATTCTTGACCATTCCACTAAGCCTTATATCCAAGGCGCCAAACCACATCCTGGGGGACAACCAATGCGCACTTCCCACTGGACCGGCATCCTGCGCCGGTCCCTCGCAAGCTTCAAGGCCCGTGCCGGGGTCCTGGCCCTGGCGGCCCTCGCCGGGGTTCCCGCCTTCGCCGGCGGGGAGGCCGATCTGAGCATCCCCGATCTGCGCAAGGTGACCTTCATCGGCGGCCTCGACGGGCACCAGCTGCTCCTGCTGGGCGTACTCGTCTGCTTTGGCGGCGTCCTTTTCGGCACCTGGAAGTACATGCAGGTCAAGCGCATGCCCGTTCACCGGGCCATGGCCGAGGTCTCCGAGCTGATCTACGCCACCTGCAAGACCTACCTGCTCACCCAGGCCAAGTTCCTGGCCGTGCTCTGGGCCTTCATCGCCGCCATCATGGTGGTCTACTTCGGGGTGCTCCAGCACTACTCCGCCGGCCGCCTGCTCACCGTGGTGGCCTTCAGCATCGTGGGCATCCTGGGCAGCTTCAGCGTGGCCTGGTACGGCATCCGCATCAATACGCTGGCCAATTCCCGCACGGCCTTCGCCTCCCTGGGGGGCCGGCCCTTCCCCACCATGGCCATCCCCCTCGAGGCGGGCATGAGCATCGGCATGCTCCTCATCTGCGTGGAGCTCCTGCTGATGCTCGCCATCCTGCTCTTCGTGCCCGGTGAGCTGGCCGGGGCCTGCTTCGTGGGCTTCGCCATCGGCGAATCCCTGGGCGCCGCCGCCCTTCGCATCGCCGGCGGCATCTTCACCAAGATCGCGGACATCGGCTCCGACCTGATGAAGATCGTCTTCAACATCAAGGAGGACGACGCCCGCAACCCCGGCGTGATCGCCGACTGCACCGGCGACAACGCCGGGGACTCCGTGGGCCCCACCGCCGACGGCTTCGAGACCTACGGCGTCACCGGCGTGGCCCTGATCACGTTCATCCTGCTGGCCGTGGGCGACCCCGTCGTCCAGGTCCAGCTCCTGGTGTGGATCTTCGTGATGCGCCTGGGCATGCTGGTCACCTCCAGCGGCTCCTACATCCTCAACGACTTCATCTCCAAGGCCAAGTACGCCCAGGCCAAGAGCTTCAACTTCGAGGCCCCCCTCACCAGCCTGGTGTGGATCACCTCCGTGGCCTCCATCGCCATGACCTACCTTCTGAGCTGGCTCCTCATCCGCAACGTGGGCGGGCCCGGCCTCTGGTTCAAGCTGAGCACCATCATCTCCTGCGGCACCCTGGCCGGCGCCGTCATCCCCGAGGTGGTGAAGGTCTTCACCTCCACCCGCTCGGCCCACGTCCGGGAGGTGGTCACCGCCTCCCGCGAGGGCGGCGCCTCCCTGAACGTCCTCAGCGGCCTCGTGGCCGGCAACTTCAGCGCCTTCTGGATGGGCGGGATCATCGTCGTGCTCATGGCCGCGGCCTGGATCGTCTCCACCTTCGGCCTGGGCGCCATCATGGCCGCCCCCAGCATCTTCGCCTTCGGCCTGGTGGCCTTCGGCTTCCTGGGCATGGGCCCCGTCACCCTGGCGGTGGACTCCTACGGCCCCGTCACCGACAACGCCCAGTCCGTCTACGAGCTGAGCACCATCGAGAGCCGGCCCGGCATCGCCAAGGAGATCGAGCGCGACTTCGGCTTCCGCCCCGACTTCGAGAACGCCAAGCTCTACCTGGAGGAGAACGACGGCGCCGGCAACACCTTCAAGGCCACCGCCAAGCCCGTGCTCATCGGCACCGCCGTGGTGGGCACCACCACCCTGATCTTCTCCATCATCCAGGTGCTCAACCACGCCTTCGGGCCCGCCGCCGTCACCGAGGGCCTCTCGGCCCTCAACCCCCTCTTCCTCCTGGGCCTCATCACCGGCGGCGCCGTCATCTTCTGGTTCAGCGGCGCCTCCATCCAGGCCGTCACCACCGGCGCCTACCAGGCCGTGGACTTCATCAAGCGCAACATCCGCCTGGAGGAGGGCGCGGACCGGGCCTCCGAGGAGGACAGCCGCAAGGTCGTGGCCATCTGCACCCAGTACGCCCAGCGCGGCATGCTCAACATCTTCCTGGTGGTCTTCTTCGCCACCCTGGCCTTCGCCTGCGTGAACCACTACTTCTTCATCGGCTACCTGGTGTCCATGGCCATCGTGGGCCTCTACCAGGCCATCTTCATGGCCAACGCCGGCGGCGCCTGGGACAACGCCAAGAAGCTCGTGGAGACCGACCTGCGCATGAAGGGCACCGAGCTGCACGCCGCCACCGTCGTGGGCGACACCGTGGGCGACCCCTTCAAGGACACCTCCTCGGTGGCCCTGAACCCCGTGATCAAGTTCACCACCCTCTTCGGCCTCCTGGCCGTGGAGCTGGCCATCACCCTGCGCCCCGGCATCAGCCTGGCCGCGGCGGGCGTCTTCCTCCTGGTGGCCCTGGTCTTCGTGTGGCGCTCCTTCTACGCCATGCGCATCCCCGTGGTGGACGAGGTCTCGGAGAAGGGCGGCCAGAAGGCCCACGTGCCCCTGCCCCCCCACCACATCACCGAATCCGACTTCGAGGCCTGACCGGTCCCGCGCAAGGGAAAGGGCGCCCCCACGGGGGCGCCCTTTCCTTTGCTGATGTGCCGGCGGATCAGGAGAGCCCGGTGACGTTCCCGTTCTCGTCGATGTCGATGCCTTCGGCGGCGGGCACCTTGGGCAGGCCGGGCATGGTCATGATGTCGCCCGTGAGCACCACCACGAAACCGGCGCCGGCGGAGACGTTCACGTCCCGGATCGGCAGGTCGAAGCCCTCGGGGCGGCAGGTCTGGGTGGGGTCGGTGGAGAAGGAATACTGGGTCTTGGCCACGCAGATGGGCAGGGCGCCGTGGCCGGCGGCCTCCAGGTCCTTGAACTTCTTCTTCACCTTGGCGTCGGCCGTGATGTCGGCGGCGCCGTAGACCTTCTGGGCCACCCGCCTCGCCTTCTCCCACAGGGGCAGTTCATCGGAGTAGGTGTACTTGAGGAAGGTGGCGCCGCCCTGGGTGAGGGCGACCACTTCCTCGGCCAGGGCCAGGGCGCCCCTGCCGCCCTCCGCCCAGTGCCTGGCCTCGATGGCCTTGACGCCCACGGCGGCGCAGGCCGTCCGGATGGCCTCCACCTCCTCGGGGGTGTCGCGGGTGAAGTGGTTGATGGCCACCACCACCGGCAGGCCCCAGGCCTGGATGTTCTCCAGGTGCTTCATGAGGTTGGGCATGCCCCGGCGCACGGCCTCCGCGTCCGGCGCGCCCAGGTCGGCCTTGGCCACGCCCCCGTGCATCTTGAGGGCCCGCACCGTGGCCACCAGCACCACCGCGTCGGGGGCGATCCCGGACTGGCGGCACTTGATGTCGATGAACTTCTCGGCGCCCAGGTCCGCGCCGAAGCCCGCCTCGGTGACGACGAACTCGCTGAGCCGGGAGGCCAGCTTGGTGGCGATGACGCTGTTGCAGCCGTGGGCGATGTTCGCGAAGGGACCCCCGTGCACGAAGGCGGGGCTGTGCTCCAGGGTCTGCACCAGGTTGGGCTTGAGGGCGTCCTTGAGGAGCACCGCCATGGCGCCGTGCACCTTCAGCTGGGCCGCGGTCACGGGCTTCTTGTCATAGGTCTGGGCCACCACCATCCGGCCCAGGCGCTCCTTCAGCTCCGTCAGGGACTCGGAGAGGCAGAAGACGGCCATGACCTCGGAGGCCACGGTGATGTCGAAGCCGCTTTCCCGGGTGACGCCGTTGGCGGGTCCGCCCAGGCCGATGACCACGTTGCGCAGGGCCCGGTCGTTCATGTCCACCACCCGCTTCCAGGTGATGCGGCCGGGGTCGATGCCCAGGGCGTTGCCGCTGTTCAGGTGGTTGTCGATGCAGGCGGAAAGCAGGTTGTGGGCCACGCCGATGGCGTGGAAGTCGCCCGTGAAGTGGAGGTTGATCTCCTCCATGGGCACCACCTGGGCGTAGCCGCCGCCGGCGGCGCCCCCCTTGATGCCGAAGCAGGGGCCCAGGGAGGGTTCGCGGATGCACACCGCGGCGCGCCGGCCCAGGGCGTTGAGGGCGTCCGTCACGCCGATGGTGGTGGTGGTCTTGCCCTCCCCCGCCGGGGTGGGCGTGATGGCGGTGACGAGAATCAGCTTGCCGGGCTTGCGGTCCTTGGCTTCCCTGGCGAAATCCAGGGAAACCTTGGCCTTGTGCTTGCCGTACTGCTCCAGGTGTTCGTCGGGGATGCCCAGCTTCTCCGCGATCTGCGCGATGGGCAGCATGCGGGCGGCACGGGCGATATCGATGTCCGAAGGCACGGTCTGGGCCATGGGTGTCTCCTGGGAGGGGGGACGTGGAAGGGTATCCCCCTAGCATGGGGGCCCCGATCGAGGGATGGCACCAGAATGATCCAAGTGAAAATATTTTCACTAGAAAATAAAAAATTTTCTGTTTGACTGTTTGCCATCCGCCGCAGCGTAACGCCCGCCAAGGGCGCAGAAGAGGGTCCATCCCCATGGAGGCACCATGACAGAGGAACGCGCCGCCACCTTGAGGGAAGCCCCCGCGGTGGACCTGGCCGCCGCCCGGGAGATCCTGGACCGCATGCACCCGGTGCGCCCGGGGGACCTGATCCCCCTCCTCCAGAAGCTCCAGGGGGCCTACGGCTACCTCCCCGCCGACGTGCTCCACGAAGTGAGCGCGGCCACGGCCATCCCCCTCAGCCGCATGTACGGCGTCATCACCTTCTATTCCCAGTTCTCCACCTCCCCCCGCGGCCGCCACACGGTGCGGGTCTGCAGCGGCACCGCCTGCCACGTGAAGGGCAGCCGGGAGCTGCTGGAGGCCATCCACCACGAGATCGGCGTGGAGGACAACGGTTCCACGACGGACGGCCGCTTCACCCTGGAGACGGTCGCCTGCCTTGGCACCTGCTTCCTGGCCCCCGTGATGATGGTCAACGACGAGTACTTCGGCTCCCTGTCCCCCGCCCAGGCCCGGGCCATCCTGAAGAACTATGCCTGAGGAGGCCCCCATGCCCGGCATCGCGAATCCCCAGGAACTGGCCGCCTACCGGACCCGCGCCGTCCAGGCCCAGGCCCGCTTCAAGGGGCGGGTCCTGGTCTGCGCCACGGGCTGCCGCGCCCTGGGCGCCCTGGCCCTGAGCCGGGGCCTGAGGGAGCGCATCCGGGCCGCGGGCCTGGACGCGGACTTCGAGGTGGTTGAGACGGGCTGCCACGGCCAGTGCGCCCGCGCCCCCCTCGTCCTGGTGGAGCCCCAGGGCTACCTGTACGGCCCCGTGAAGGTGGAGGACCTGGACGAGATCGTCCAGGCCACCCTCGTGGAGGGCCGCCCCGTGGAGCGCCTCTGCGAGCCCGCAGGGGACCACGTCTGGACCACGGTGGAGGAGATCCCCTTCTACCGCAGCCAGGTGCGCGAGGTCTTCCGGGACTGCGGCCGGGTGGACCCCCGCAGCATCGACGACGCCATCGCCCACGGCGCCTACGAGGCCGCCGCCAGGGCCCTCACCGGCATGACCCCCGAGGAGGTCATCGCCGAGGTCACCGGCGCCGGCCTGCGGGGCCGGGGCGGGGCCGGCTTCCCCGCCGGGGTGAAGTGGGGCATCTGCCGCAAGGCCGCGGGCGGGCCCAAGTACCTGATATGCAACGCGGACGAGGGCGACCCGGGGGCCTTCATGGACCGGGCCCTCCTGGAGGGCGTGCCCCACCAGATCCTGGAGGGCATGCTCGTCGCCGCCTACGCCATCGGCGCCTCCCGGGGCTTCATCTACGTGCGGGCCGAATACCCCATCGCGGTGGAGCACATCGGCCTGGCCATCGAAGCCGCGCGGAACCTGGGCCTCCTGGGCAGGGACATCCTGGGCTCGGGCTTCGACTTCGACGTGGAGGTGCGCATGGGCGCCGGCGCCTTCGTGTGCGGCGAGGAGAGCGCCCTCATCGCCAGCCTCGAGGGCCACCGCGGCACGCCCCGGCCCCGCCCCCCCTTCCCCGCCATCCAGGGCTACGACGCCAGCCCCACCACCATCAACAACGTGGAGACCCTGGGCAACGTCCCCGGCATCATCCTCAAGGGCCAGGCCCACTACGCCGGCATCGGCACCGCCACCAGCAAGGGCACCAAGGTATTCGCCCTGGCCGGCAAGGTGCGGAACACCGGCCTGGTGGAAGTGCCCATGGGCATGACCCTGCGCCAGATCGTCTTCGACATCGGCGGGGGCATCGTGGAGGACCGGCCCTTCAAGGCGGCCCAGATGGGAGGCCCCTCCGGCGGCTGCGTCCCCGCCCAGTTCCTGGACCTGCCCATCGACTACGAGTCCGTGAAGGAGGTGGGGGCCATCGTCGGCTCCGGCGGCCTCATCGTCATGGACGAGGACACCTGCATGGTGGACATGGCCAGGTTCTTCATGACCTTCGTCCAGGAGGAGTCCTGCGGCAAGTGCCCCCCCTGCCGCACCGGCACCCGCCACCTCAAGGACATCCTCACCCGCATCTGCGCGGGCAAGGGCCGGGAGTCGGACCTGGAGGAGCTGGACCGGCTCAGCGCCGAGGTGAAGGTCTCCTCCCTCTGCGGCCTGGGACAGACGGCCCCCAACCCGGTGCTCTCCACCCTGCAGCACTTCCGCGCCGAATTCGAGGCCCACATCCGGGAGCACCGCTGCCCGGCCAAGACCTGCCAGGGTCTCTTCCGCTACGAGATCGAGCCCCATACCTGCATCGGCTGCGGCATCTGCGCCCGCAACTGCCCCGCCCGCTGCATTACCGGCGACAAGAAGAAACCGCACCTCATCGATCCCGACGAATGCATCAAGTGCGGGCTCTGCTTCGAGAAGTGCCCCTACAAGGCCATCGCCAAGGTCTGAAGGAACCCCCGATGAACGCACCCCACGCAGCGGCAACTTCGGCAACCACGGCGACGGCGACCATCGACGGACGCCGGATCGGCGCCGCCGGCGACGCCACGATCCTCGAGGCCGCCCTCGAGGCCGGGATCCACATCCCCCACCTCTGCCACGATCCCAGGCTGGCCCCGACGGGGGCCTGCCGCCTGTGCCTGGTGGAGATCGAGGGGCAGCGGGGCCTGCACACCTCCTGCACCCGGCGCCTGGAGCCCGGCATGGTGGTACGCACCCGCACCGAGGCCATCGTCGCCTCCCGCCGCACCACCCTGGAGCTCCTGCTGAGCGAACACTGCGTGGACTGCCTGACCTGCGACCGGGACGGCACCTGCCTGCTCCAGGACTACGCCTACGAGGTCCAGGCCGACCGGAACCGCTTCCCCAACGTCATGCTCCAGCCGGGGCAGCCCAACTACGCCACGGGCAACGCCGCCATCGAGTACGACCCCTCCAAGTGCGTGCGCTGCCAGCGCTGCGTCCGCTACTGCGCCGAGGTCCAGATGGCCGAGGCCCTCACCATGACCGGCCGCGGCGCCGACGTGGAGGTCACCACCGGCTTCGACATCGCCCTCAACGACAGCACATGCGTCCTGTGCGGGGGCTGCGTGGGCACATGTCCAACCGCCGCCCTGCACGACCGCCAGGCCAAGGGCCTGGGACGGGAGAAGGACCTGGAGAAGGTGCGCACCACCTGCAGCTACTGCGGGGTGGGCTGCCAGCTGGACCTCAACGTGAACCGCCGCCTCAACCGGGTGGTGCGGGTCACCAGCGAGCCCGGCTGCGTCCCCAACGACGGCAACCTCTGCGTCAAGGGCAAGTACGCCATCGACTTCATCCACTCACCCGAACGCCTGACCACGCCCCTCATCAAGGAAGAAGGCGCCTTCCGGGAGGCCTCCTGGGAGGAGGCCATCGAGGTCGTGGGCCGGCGCATGTCGGAGATCCGCGACGCCCACGGCCCCGACGCCGTTGCCTTCCTCAGCTCCTCGCGCTGCACCAACGAGGAGAACTACCTGATGCAGAAGCTGGCCCGCGCGGCCGGGCGCACCAACAACATCGACCAGTGCGCCACCACCTGCCACGCCCCCACCGTGGCCGGCCTGGGCCAGGCCCTGGGCAGCGGGGCCATGACCAACTCCATCGGGGAGATCGAGGACGTCCACACCCTCTTCCTCATCGGCGCCAACCCCACCGAGGCCCACCCCATCGTGGGCATGGCCATGAAGCGGGCCCTGCGCAAGGGGGCCCGGCTCATCGTGGCCGATCCCCGCGTCACCTGGATGGCGGCCCGGGCCGATATCCACATCAAGCACCGCCCCGGCACCGACAACATGCTCGTCAACGCCATGATGCGCCACCTCCTGGACCGGGGCCTGGCCGACCTGGACTTCGTGCGGGAGCGCTGCGAGAACTTCGAGGCCTTCCGCGCCTCCCTGGACGAGTTCACCCTGGAGCGGGCCGCGGAGGTCTGCGGCGTGGACGCGGACCTCATCGGCCGCGCCGCCGAGATGTACCGCGAGGGCGAGCCCTCCGCCATCTTCTACACCCTGGGCATCACCGAGCACACCTACGGCACCGACAACGTGAAGAACCTGGCCAACCTGGCCATGCTCTGCGGCCAGATCGGCAAGCCCTCCTCCGGCATCAACCCCCTGCGGGGCCAGAACAACGTGCAGGGCGCCTGCGACATGGGCGCCCAGCACCACTCCCTCCCCGGCTACCAGAAGATGGCCGACCCCGCGGCGAGGGCCCGCTTCCAGGAAGCCTGGGGCGTGCCCATGCCGGAGAACGTGGGCGGCAAGTGCACGGACTTCTTCGAGCAGGCCGGTGAAGGCGTCGTGAAGGGCTTCTACTGCTTCGGCGAGGATCCCATCCGCAGCGAGCCCAACGCCAACCAGGTCATCGAGAACATCCGGAAGATGGACTTCATCGTCTGCCAGGACATCTTCATGACCGAGATCGCCCGGCTCGCGGACGTGGTCCTGCCCGCCACCTGCTTCGCGGAGAAGGACGGCACCTTCACCAACACCGAGCGCCGGGTGCAGCGGGTGCGCAAGGCCGTGGAGCCCCCCGGCGACGCGATGGCCGACTGGCGCATCCTATGCGCGGTCTCCACCGCCATGGGCTACCCCATGGCCTATGCCCACCCCTCGGAGATCTGGGACGAGATGCGGAGCCTGGCGCCCCTGCTTGGGGGCATCACGTACGCCCGCATCGAGGAGGAGGGCCTCCAGTGGCCCTGCCCCGACGAGCGCCACCCCGGCACCCCCTTCCTCCACGCGGGCCGCTTCACCCGGGGCAAGGGGCTCTTCCACGTCATCGGTCACGAACTGCCCGCCGAGGTCCCCGACGACGACTACCCCCTGATCCTTTCCACCGGGCGCACCCTCTACAACTACAACCTGGGCAACATGACCCGGAAGACCGCCGCCATCGAGGCCAAGCAGCCCGAGAACTTCGTGGAGGTCCACGCCGACGACGCCGCCCCCCTGGGCCTGCGCGACGGCGGCCTGGTGCGGGTGGAGACCCGGCGGGGGTCGCTGGTGGTGCGGGCCCACGTGGGCCGCAAGGTGCGGCGGGGCGCCCTGTGGATGCCCTGGCACTACGAGGAGTCCCCCACCAACATCCTGACCATGGACGCCTTCGACAAGGAGACCCGCACGGGCGAGTACAAGGTCTGCGCGGCGCGCCTGCTGCCCCATGCCTGACCGGTCCACCCCCCCGGCTCCGGTCCGGGTCCTGAGGGAAGGGGCTCCCCCCGAGGACCAGACGCGCCGCCTCATCGTGGAAGGCCCCCTGGTCATCACCCTCAACTGGGCCACCGAGTACGCCCTCATGCGCACCCCCGGCCACGACCCCGACCTGGCCACGGGCTTCCTCTTCACCGAGGGCCTCATCCAGGAGGCGGGGGACATCCTCTCCATGCGGAAATGCAAGGGGGACCGGGGCGTGCTGGACGTGGCCACCACCCGCGTCGACGTGCCCGACGTGAAGCGCACCCTCACCGTCAGTTCCTCCTGCGGCCTCTGCGGACGCATGGACCTGGAGCGCCTGGTGGGAAGCCTCCCCCCCCTGGAGACCGACGCTCGCTTCCCCGCCCAGGTTCTGTACGACCTGCCCGAGCGGCTGCGGACCCGCCAGGCCCTCTTCCAGGCCACGGGCGCCAGCCACGCGGCCGCCCTCTTCGGCCCCGACGGCCACCTGCACGTGGTGCGGGAGGACGTGGGCCGGCACAACGCCTTCGACAAGGCCATCGGCCACTGCCTGCGGGAGCGGCGGCCCATGGACGGCCTGGGCGCGTGGCTATCCGGGCGGGCCAGCCTGGAGATGCTCCTGAAGGCCGCCCGGGCCCGCATCCCCCTCGTCGCCGCCGTCAGCGCCCCCACGGAGGTCGCCGTCCGGCTCGCGGAACGCCTCAACATCACTCTCTGCGGGTTCCTGCGGGGCCGCGAAGTGACCGTCTACACCCATCCGGAGCGGGTCGTCCCGGGGCCCTAGGCCGGAACGTTCACGATACCTATGACTCCAGAATGGGGGTCGGCTCAACCGAATGTTGGAGCGGCTGGTTCTGAAATGGGGAGGATGCAGCTCCCCAAGGAGGTCGTGGCCTTGTGCATTGGACTCAACCTTTCATTGCATTTGGTTAACCCCACGAGCATGTAAATTCGCCCGTGCTTCTATGTATGGGTTTTTCGCCTGCAATGGGAGGTTATAAAACGAAATGAAACCTTCCGGCCCATCCGTCCACCATTCACGCTGACCATTGCCTGTCATCTCCCCGGAGACAGGCGGCCTTGTGGAGTCTGGCGATGAAGGAAGACACTTTCCTGCGGGTGCTGGAATCATTTCCCCCCATGGACTACCTCCGGGAGGCAATGGCAAAGGGAAGGCAGGAACTCCCCATGGCCGTTCGTGCGCATGCGAGCGAATTGTATGAGCGAGTTACACACTATTTGCATTCAGAACCATTTCTTTCTGTTGAAACCAACCTGACGCTTGAACTGGCCAGCCGTGTCCTCTTCAGCGAGTGGTTCCTTGCTAGGCATCCATGCCCCCGCTACCAAGCCTATACGAACATCCGGGTCCTAAATTGGGCATTGGAGACCCACCGCCTCATGCCCTTGAGTCAGGTGACGGAAAACGCTTGGCGCGCACTTACCGTCATGGTCCGTGACCTCAGGCAACACGAATTGGACAGCACTGGGATGGAGGGAATGAGCCCAAGTCCGGGCTCGAAGATTGATAATGCATCCCTCCGGCTGGAAAAGATCTGCCGTATCGAATCTTCGCTGCCTCACGACGGACAAGTCACCGGTCCTGCACCAGCAACTGATGGACCCCTTTCTTGGATGGACATCGCCTGCGATCCAGCAAAATCCCTGGCCTTGGCGAGGTTTACCTGCCTTCCCCAGACCCGGAACCATGACGAATATCTATTCATTCGCACCATCCATTGCTCGGAGTGCTGTTTCTGGGGAGTCCTGGCATCGGTCATCGGCGCAGGCGAAGCCGCGAAATCAAACCGATTCGCACAGGGCACAGGGATGCTGGAGGAGGGCCTTCGATTCGCCAAACTTCTGACGCCCATCCTCGATGCGATGAAGACCATGCATCCAGCGAGCTTCCATGCATTCAGGGACGCAACCGGGAATGCCAGCGCCATCCAGTCCCGCACCTACCAGCGCATGCAGATCAGTCTCCTGGGCCTCGATCCATCAAAGATCGGATCCCTGGTGGAAGTCCCGGAACTCTCCGACCTCCTTCTGCTCGACCACCCCTCCTTCAAGCCCCTGAAAAAGGGCTCTGCGCTGAATCGTGTGGGTAACCCGAGTTTAAAACCCCGGCATTCCGAGCGCCGGCTCCCGGCATCTTGACCGGCTCACCCACGCCAGGAGCGCGCCTCCGCTTCGCTGCATCACGCCCCTGGCAACGTGGGTGCC
>DATGXY010000112.1:0-11707 GCA_035298525.1 Holophaga sp. | reverse complement strand
GTTCGGGGGGCGGGGGCGGGGCGGGGATGGCGCCGCGGATGGAATCCAGCAGGGCCTCGTCCGGGCTCAGGTGGGAGGAGGCTTCGCTCCACGCCAGCATCACCTGCTCGAGGAGGGCCTGCTGACGCTGGGTCATCCAGTCCTGGAGAAGGGTCTTGAGCGAGGCCTGCACATTGGCGTCCATCTGGGAATCCCGGCTTTTCCAGCATGGTATCCCAAGGGGCGCCCCCGCTGGCAATTATTCCCGCCCGGCGTTAGGATGCACGTGGTTCGGGAGCGGGCGCGATGGCGGATCTGGCAATCCAGGTGAAGGACGTGGGCGGGGTGGCGGTGCTGCGTCCGGAGGGGTTCATCAACGCCCATACCGTGCGCATGTTCGAGGACGCCCTGGAGAAGCTGGTGGCCTCGGGGCGCTTCACCATCCTCCTGGACTGCCGCTCCCTCAACTACATCAGCAGCGCCGGGCTGGGGGCCATCATGGGCCTCATCGAGACCGTGCGCGAGAACGGGGGGGACATCCTCCTCTGCAACCTGGCCGAGAACGTCTTCGCCATCTTCGACACCCTGGGCTTCACCCAGCTCTACCGGGTCTTCCCCACGGACGTGGACGCCCTCCAGGCCCTTTCCGGGACGCCCGAGTGAAGCCCGCGGCCGACCCCGAGAGCTTCCGGCTGGTCATTCCCAGCCAGACGCGGTACCTGAACCTGGTCACCGCCATGGCCAAGCGGGCCTCCCTCGTGGCGGGCATGGACGACGCCACCGCCGCCAAGGTGAGCATCGCCGTGGATGAGGCCGTCACCAACGTCATCATCCATGCCTACAAGGGCGAAAGCACCCACCAGGTGGAGATCGAGCTCCGCTTCTCCCCCGACCGGCTGGAGATCCGCATCTGGAACACGGGCGGCGGCCTCCATGACGAGGACGTGGTGCTGCCCGATCCCCGGGAGTACGTGAAGCACCCCCGCAAGGGCGGCCTGGGCCTGCTCCTCATGAGCAGGTTCATGGACGAGATCCACTTCCAGGATCTGGGCGGCCGTTCCGAGTGCTGCATGGTCAAGCGGGTCTCCTAGGCCCCCATGGCCCAGGACGCCTTCTCCCCCTTCGAACGCCTCCGGGAGCTCTGCACCCGGATCCCGGAGGGCACGCAGGAACTGCTGCCCATCGTGGACTTCCTGGAGACCTTCCCCGAGCAGGTGACCGAGGAGGCGCTCATCCATCTGGTGGGCGTCACCGCCCTGGGCATCGCCAAGTCCTCGCAGGGGGGCATCTACAACGGCACCAAGTGGCTCTTCCTGCGGGGGGCGGCCACGCCCTACCCCAGCAACCCCGGCCAGGGCTGGACGAGCCTGCCCTGGACGTACGGGGAGGAACAGTACGGGTGGCTGGTGGTGCGCTCCCCCAACCCCCCCGTGGCCCTCACCCTCCTCCTGTCCATCTCCGCCCCCCTCCTGGCCTGGCGGCGCCTGGAGGCCACCCGCAGCGAGCAGAACCGGGCCCTGGCCCTCCAGCTGAGCCGGCTCAACACCCTCTTCGATCTCACCCGGAACCTGGGCGAGGTGGAGACCCGCATCGAGCTCATCCGCCTCATGGCCAACACCCTGGCGGGGGAGTTCCAGATCCAGCGCCTCATGGTGGTGGGGGCCGACGGGGCCGTGCTGCACAGCCGGGGCCTGGGCAAGCTGCCCGATGTCCTTTCCGGGGAGGACCTGCACCGCATCTTCCTGGACAAGGACCTGGTCCACGCCGTGGAACTGCGGGACCAGGACCACAGCCACGGCTTCGCCTACGCCGCCGACCCCGCCCACGGCAAGCTCACGGACGAGGACGAGCTCTTCCTCCAGACCCTCCTGAACATCACCAGCAGCCAGCTGAGCGCCCTCGAACTGCGGGAGAGCCGCATCCAGGCCATGCGCCTGGAGAAGGACCTGGAACTGGCCCGCAACATCCAGCGCCGCATCCTGCCCAAGCGCCTGCCCGAGCCCGAAGGCTGGGAGTGCGCCGCCGCCAACCTGCCCTACCAGGCCGTGGGCGGGGATCTGTACGACCTGTGGATGGCCTCGGACAGGGACCGGAGCCCCCGGCTCCACATGGCCGTGGCCGATATCTCCGGCAAGGGCCTCCCCGCCTCCCTGATGATGACCCAGCTCTCCGCCTTCCTGCGGGCCATGGCCGACGCCCGGGTGGAGGACTGGGGCCGCCTCGCCCACCGCCTCAACGACCGCATGAACGAGGTGCGGGACCGCAACCGCTACGCCACCCTCTTCATGGGCAGCCTCAACCCCGCCACCGGGGATCTGCGCTACGTGAACGGGGGCCACAACCCCCCCCTCCTGGTGCCGGGAGACGGCAGACCGCTCGAGCGGTTGCTTCCCACGGGACCCATGGTGGGCCTCCTGCCCGGAGCCGTCTTTTCCGAGGGCAGGGCCACCATGCAGCCGGGGGACACCCTCGTCATCTTCACGGACGGCGTCGTGGAGGCCGAGGACACCCAGGGCGTGGACATGGGCGAGGATCCCCTGGTGGAGACCGTGCGGGCCCTGCCGGGAGCGTCGGCGGACGAGCTCTTCGAGGCCCTGCTCACCCGGACCTTCCAGCACATGGCCGGGGGCGGGTTCAAGGACGATGTGACCCTGGTGGTGATCAAGCGGCGCTGAGCGGGTATCCTCCCCCTGAGGGAGTTCCATGAACGGCATCAAGACATTCCTCCTGATCATGGTGATGACGGGCCTCCTGGTGTGGGCGGGCAGCCTCCTTTACGGGGAGATGGGCATCATCCTGGCCCTCGCCTTCGCCATCCTCATGAACGGGGTCAGCTACTTCTTCTCCGACAGCATCGTCCTCGCGGCCTATCGGGCCCAGGTGGTGGGGCCCCAGGACGCCCCCGAGCTCCACGCCATCGTCGCCACCCTGGCCCAGCGCGCGGGCCTGCCCATGCCGCGGGTGGCCATCATCCCCGACGAGACCCCCAACGCCTTCGCCACGGGCCGCAACCCCGAGCACGCGGTGGTGGCGGTGACGGAGGGCATCCTCCGGGCCCTCACCCGCCCCGAGCTGGAGGCCGTCATCGCCCACGAACTGGGCCACGTGAAGAACCGGGATATCCTCATCGGCAGCCTCGCCGCGGTGCTGGCCCAGGCCATCATGTTCCTCTCCCGCCTTGCCCTGTGGTTCGGTCCCCGCCGGGACGACGAAGAGGGGGGCGGCAACGCCCTGGTGGCCATCCTCGTCATGATCCTGGGCCCCATCGCGGCCATGCTC
Organism: Holophaga sp.; assembly: GCA_035298525.1. GTDB lineage: Bacteria > Acidobacteriota > Holophagae > Holophagales > Holophagaceae > Mesoterricola. The sequence goes on along the minus strand of DATGXY010000112.1, from coordinate 8,449 downwards.
CTCCAGATGGCCGTGAGCCGCTCGCGGGAGTACCTGGCCGACGACTACTCCGCCCATATCACGGGCCGGCCCGACCAGCTGGCCTCCGCCCTGGGCCGCCTGCAGGCCTACAACCAGCAGATGCCCATGCGGGACGCCCAGCCCGCCACGGCCCACATGATGATCGTGAACCCCCTGCGCGGCGGGGGCCTCATGAGCCTCTTCAGCACCCACCCCCCGCTGAGCCGGCGCATCGAGCGGCTCAACGCCATGCCCGTCCAGATGCGCTGAGCCATGCGCGAGCGCATCGGCAGGTTCGAGGTCCAGAGGCTCATCGGCAGCGGGGCCATGGGCGAGGTGTACCTGGCCCGGGATCCCGTGCTGGACCGGCCCGTGGCCGTCAAGACCATCCGCCCCAACGTCCACTTCACCGCGGAGGCCCAGGCCCGCTTCGAGCGGGAGGCCAGGGCCGCCGGGGCCATGAACCACCCCAACATCGTCACCATCTTCGAGTTCGGGGAGGACGACGGGCTCCACTACCTGGCCATGGAATACGTGGAGGGGGAGGACATGGCCTCCGCCATCCGCGACGGCTCCCACGCCCTGGAAGAGCTGCTGGAGCTGCTGGCCCAGGCCTGCGAGGGCCTGGCCTTCGCCCACGACCGGGGCGTGGTGCACCGGGACATCAAGCCCGGCAACATCCTCGTCACCCGCCTGGGCCGGCGCCCCCTGGCCAAGCTCATGGACTTCGGCGTGGCCCACGTGGAGCAGAGCGAGCTGACCCAGGCCGGCAACTGGATGGGCACGGCCAGCTACATGGCCCCCGAGTACCTGGAATCGGGCCGGGCCCAGGCCGCCTCGGACCTGTTCGCCCTGGGCGTCGTCCTCTACGAGATCCTGACGGGGGGCCGCAAGCCCTTCGCCGGCGACAGCCCCATGACGATCCTCAGCGCCATCCTGCGCATGGAGCCCGCGCCCTTCACCGCGGAGGAAAAGGCCGCCCTGAACCCCGCCCTGGTGGCCGCCGCCCACAAGGCCCTGGCCAAGGACCCCGCCCTGCGCTTCGCGGGGGCGGAGGAGATGGCCGTGGCCCTGCGGGAGGCCCTGGCCGCCGGCGCCCGCCGCCAGGCCGCGCCCGCCAAGGCCGCCGTCCCCGAATCCCGCACCCTCGTGGTGGGCAAGGGGGGCAAGGGCCAGTGCATGAGCCTGCGGGTGGCCCTGCGCCAGGCGGAGCCCGGCACCCGCATCCTGGTGCTCCCCGGCACGTACCGGGAGAACCTGCTGGTGGACAAGGACGTCACCCTCCAGGGCCAGGGGGACGCCTCCCAGGTGGTGATCGAAAGCCCCAAGGGGTCCGTCCTCGTGCTGGACGCCGGCGAGGCCTTCCTGGGCGGGCTCACCCTCGTGGGCGCCCCCGGCGACCCCAGCCCCCTGGTCACGGTGGCGCGGGGCCGGGTGCAGATGGAGGACTGCGAACTGGAGGTGGCGGGGGGCGTGGGCATCCACCTGGCCGGCAGCGCCGCCGATCCCATCTTCCGCAAGTGCGATGTGCGGGGCCAGGGCCTCGCGGCCGTCACGGCGGCGGCCAACACCGTGGTGCGCATGGAGGACTGCCGGGTGACCGGGGCCTTCCGCTGCGGCGTGAAGGCCGCCGCGGGGGCCCGGGTGCTCCTCAAGAACTGCCGCCTGAAGGAGGGCGAGGGCACGGGCCTGCACCTGCTCCCCGGCGCCCAGGCCTCCCTGGAGGACTGCGTGATCCAGGGCCAAAGGGCCGGGGGCGTGGAGGTGGAGGCCGAGGCCCGGGCCGAGCTGGTCCGGACCCGGGTGCTGGATTCCGGCTCCGTGGGCGTGCTGGCCCTGGAGCGGGGCACGGCCGTGCTGGACGACTGCGAGGTGGGCGGCCACGCCCTGGGGGGCGTGCACGCCGCGGACGGCGCCTCCGTGCAGATGCGCCGCTGCCGGGTGCAGGGGAACCTGGGCCTGGGCGTCTCCGTCATGGACCAGGGCCTCCTCACCCTGGAGGGCTGCGAACTGAGCGCCAACCAGGAGGCCGCCGCCCTCGCCCACCACGGGGCCACCCTCCAGATGAAGGGCTGCAAGGTCTACGACAACCGCTCCTTCGGCGTCGTTTGCGCCTGGCGGGGCCGGGGGGTGCTGGAGGCCTGCGAGGTCTTCGGCAACGCCCTCACCGGCGCCAAGGTGGAGCCCGGGGGCAGCCTCCTCCTCGTGCGCTGCGATCTGCGGGACGGCAAGGACACCGGCATCCTCCTCCTGGAGGACGCGGAGGTGACCCTGGAGGAGTGCGTCGTGCACCGCAACGCCCGGGGCGGCATCCTCCTGGCCAAGGACGCCTCGGATCCCGTGCTGCGGGGCGGCAACCGCCTCCAGGACGATCTCCTGCGGCGCACGGCCACGGGGGACACGATCAAGGTGGCGCCGGTGAAGCGGGGCTGAACGGGGAGCAGGGGCCCCTCAGTTCTCCGGCCCCTCCAGCAGCCCATCCAGCGTCTCCAGGGATTCCGGGGGGAAGTCCGTGTAGAGGTAGCGGGTCTGGGCGGCCTGGGAGAGGAGCAGGGTGGGGTCCACCTCGTCGCAGAGGATGACGGTGGGCACGCCGCCGGCCACGGCGGATTCGATGGCCCGCACCGCCTCCAGGGGTTCCGCGTCGCCGGCGTGGGCCACCGACAGATCCGCCAGCACGAGGCGGGGCGCCCGGCGGCGGGGTTCGGCCTGGGCGGCGGCCGCCAGGTCCTCCACCGTGTCCGCCAGGAGCAGGCGGTGGAAGCCGGCCTCCCGCAGGCGCGCCTCCAGGGCGTCCCTTTCCGGCCCAGGGGCCTTGACCACGCCCACGAGGGCCGAACGCCTGCGCAGGCGCCGGAGCAGGGCCTCCGCATGGACCGGAGCGTCGGCTTCGGCGGGGGCGGAGGGTTCGGGGGCGGCTCCCCCCCGGGATTCGCTGCGGAGAACGATGGGGCCGCTATCGGGCCTCGAACTGGAGAAGGCCCCCCGCTGCATGCGGTCCCGGATATCCAGGGAGGCCCGCAGGGCGGCTTCCTCCTCTTCCTGGAGGCCCGTGAAGCTGAGGCCCAGGATCACCTCCGTCCCCCGCTCGAAGGCATGGGCCGTGATGCCCCTCACCTCCAGGAGGTGGAGCTTGGGCAGTTCCTGGATCCGCACCCGGGGGAAGCCCTTGCCCCGGTCGAAGATGGCGGTGGAGGGGGGGATGCGGATGCCCGTGTCCAGGCGCAGGATGCGGTCCACCCGCAGGGCCAGGCCGCCCATGCAGATGTTCACCAGGGGCCCCGCCACGCCCAGGCCCGGGATGCTCGAATCCTGCAGGATCACGTAGGCGCTTTCCCGGGGGCGGAAGGGGTAGCGCTTGTGGGCGCGCCGGTCGGCCAGGGTCATGGACCTGGGCACCAGGAACGTGTACTGGAGGTAGCCCTCCCGGCCCCCGTACGTGATGAAGCCCTCGAAGCGCTGCTCCCCGGACGCGCACAGGAAGTGGAACACGGCCCCCACCATGAGCTCGTGGGGCAGGGGCCGCACCAGCTTGAGGACCATGTGGCCCTGCTCCCAGGCCAGGTCCTTCACCGTGGAGAAGTACGGCAGGGTGTGGGTCCCCTCCACCTTGATGGGGAACTCCACCGCCGTGTCGAGGAGCTCCTGGAATACCCCCCGGAGGATCGCGGGATCCTCGATGCGGCCTTCGTTGTCCTCGGGCTTTCCCGACTTCGGTTTCGCCATGCTTCCCGTCTGATGGGCTTACGCCCCTTCACCTTGCTTCAAAAGCCCAGGCCTGGGAAGGGCCATTTTCAGACGTTGAAGAGGAAGTGCATCACATCGCCATCCTTGACGACATATTCCTTGCCTTCGGATCGCATGCGGCCGGCTTCCTTGGCGCCCTGTTCGCCCTTCAGGGCGATGAAGTCGTCGTAGCTGATCACCTGGGCGCGGATGAAGCCCTTCTCGAAGTCCGTGTGGATGACCCCGGCGGCCTGGGGGGCGGTGGCCCCGATGGGGATCGTCCAGGCCCGCACCTCCTTCACCCCGGCGGTGAAGTAGGTCTGGAGGTTGAGCAGGCGGAAGGAGGCCTGGATGAGGCGGTTGAGGCCCGGCTCGGAAAGGCCGGCCTCCTCCAGGAAGAGGGGCCGCTCGTCGGCGCTCAGTTCCTGGATCTCGGCCTCCAGCTTGCTGCAGATGGGCAGCACGGGGCAGTCCCGCTCCGCGGCGGCCTTCACGAGGGCGGCGTAGTGGGGGTTGGCCTCGGGGGCGGGGATATCGCCCTCGGAGATGTTGCCCACCAGGAGCATGGGCTTGAGGGTGATGAAGCCGAAGGACTTCACCAGGGCCAGGTCCTCCCGGGTGAGGTCCGCGGTCTTGGCCCAGGCGCCGGCGTCCAGCACCGCGTGCACCTTCTCCAGCACGGCCACGAGGGCCTGGGATTCCTTGTTGCCGGAACGGGCGATCTTGCGGTGGCGCTCCAGGGCCTTCTCGGCGCCGTCCAGGTCCTTGACGATGAGCTCGGTGTCGATGATGGCCAGGTCCCGCTCGGGGTTGACGCCCCCCTCCACGTGGGTCACGTCGCCGTCCTCGAAGCAGCGCACCACCTGGACGATGGCGTCCGTTTCGCGGATATTGGCCAGGAAGGCGTTGCCCAGGCCCTCGCCCTTGGAGGCGCCCCGCACCAGGCCGGCGATGTCCACGAACTCCTGGCTGGCGGGCAGGATGCGCTGGGGATTGACGATGGCCGCCAGTTTGTCCAGCCGCTGGTCCGGCACGTCCACCACGCCCGTATTGGGCTCGATGGTGCAGAAGGGGTAGTTGGCCGAAGCCGCCCCCGCGCTCGTCAAGGCATTGAAAAGCGTGGACTTGCCCACGTTGGGAAGGCCCACGATGCCGCACTGTACCGCCATGGATGCTCCTAAGCCAGACCTACCAGTGTCTCAGAGGTCGGCCCGGCTAGGAAGGGAGGACCTTCACGGTGTAGGCACAGGAGGTGGTGGCGCCGGGCGCCACCTGGAAGATCCCCGGCTTCTCGGCGAACTCCCCGTCGAAGCTCGCGGGGCTGGCGTAGCCCCGCCAGGGCTCGATGCACACGAAGCCGGCGCCGGGCTTGGACCAGATGCCCAGCTGGGGGAAGCCCTCCCAGCCCACCTCCACCACGGGGGTGCCGGGGCCGGAATAGCGCACCCAGCGGCTTTCCACCGGGTTGAAGATGAGGGCGTCCTCGGTGAAGACCGCGTCCGAGAGGCGCAGCTCCCGGTGGGTGAGGGGGCTGGGCATGTTGCCGGCCCCCAGGAGGCCCCGGGGATCCAGCACGGGCAGCAGGGCCGATTCCGGCTTCTCGAAGCGGATGCGGTGCAGGTCCCGGGGGGCGTCCGGCATCAGGGGCCAGCGGAAGGCGGGGTGCGCGCCCAGGCCGGCCAGGAGGGGGGCGTCGCCCGGGTTGTGCAGGTCGTACTGGACCCGCAGGGCGGCTCCGTCCACCCGGAAGGTGGCCTGGAGATCGAAGGGGAAGGGATACATGGCCCGGGTGCCCTCGTCATCCCGGAGGCGGAGGGTGACCAGATGAGCGCACAGGCGCTTCAGGGTCCATTCCCGGTCCCGGGCGAAGCCGTGGCGGGGCATGGAGTGGGCCCGTCCCCGGTGGCGCAGGGTGTCCCCCTTGAGGGCGCCCACCACGGGAAAGAGGGTGGGGGCCTGGCGGGCCCACACGGCGGCGTCCCCGCCCCAGAGGAGGTTGAGGCCCTGGCGGGTCCGGATGCGGCAGAGCTCCGCACCGGCCGTCCTCACGGCGACGGCGAGTTCGTCGCTGGCGATGGTATAGACGGCCAAGTCGGCCTCCGGTCCGGGTGCGGTCCCAGGATACGTGGGCCGGGGCCTACCGGCAACCGCAGCCGGCGTTGTCCAGGATGGGGGCGACCGCCTTCCAGAACGCTTCCATCTCCTCGGGCTTGCCCATGGTCACGCGCACGTGGTTGGGCAGGCCGTAGCCCTGCATGGGGCGCACGATGACGCCGGCGCGCAGCAGATCCTTGAAGAGCTCGGGGGCGGGGATCTCGGATTCCAGCAGGGCGAAGTTGCCGGCCATGCCCGTGGCCTGGCAGCGGTGGTTGGCGGCCTCCCGGAAGAAGGCCTCGCGGGCCTCCTGGTTGCGCAGGCGGGAGAAGGTCTCGAAGGCGTAGTCCTCCACCGCCGTCTCGGCGGCCACCTGGGCCAGCATGTTGGTGTTGAAGGGGCTGCGGACCCGCTCCAGCAGGGCCAGGAGCTTGGGGTGGCCCAGGCCGTAGCCGATGCGCAGGGCGGCCAGGGCGTGGATCTTGCTGAAGGTGTGGAGCACGAGCAGGTTGCTCCGCTCCTCCATGTAGGCGCGGGCGTCGGGGTAGGTCTCGGGGTCCTCGTACTCGGCGTAGGCCTGGTCCACCACCAGGAGGATATCGTCGCGCAGGTCCCGCACCAGGCGCTCCAGGCCCTCCCGGTCCAGCATGACGCCGGTGGGGTTGTTGGGGTTGCCCAGGAAGACGACGCGGGTGTCGGCCTGCACCGCGGCCAGGATGGCGTCCACGTCCAGTTCCGTGGGGCTGCAGGGGCACTCGATGAAGCGGCCGCCCGCGGTCTGGGTGGCGATGCCGTAGATGGCGAAGGAGTGCTTGGGTGCCACGGCGCTGCCGCCGCCCACGAGGGCGGCCTTGGCCGCCATCTCGATGATCTCGCTGGAACCGTTGCCCAGGATGATCTTGTCCACGGCGATGCCGCGGCGGCGGGCGATGGCCGAGCGCAGGTAGTAGCCGTCGGAGACCGGGTAGAGGCCGATGCCCTCGTCCCGGGTGCCTTCCACGGCCTTGCGCAGCCTCGCTTTCACGGCCTCGGTGGGGCCCCAGGGGTTCTCGTTGCTGGCCAGCTTCACGATGGAATCCAGGCCCAGCTCGCGCTGCACCTCCTGGATGGGCTTGCCGGGCACGTAGAGGGGGATCTGGCGGAGGATCTCGAAGGCCTGGTTGGACAGCAGGGTCATGGCGGCGTCCTGTGGATACCCCCCTACCATGAACCGGACGGGCCGGGGATTGCGTCACAAGTACGCCCCAACCCTGCGACCTGAATCACAAGTGGATCCAGAAATTCCCGTCATTGGGATTTCCTGGATCCACCTTGTGAATTTACCAACCCTAGGCGGGGCGCTCGGAGAGGACCTTGTCGATGATCCCGTACTCCATGGCCTCCTCGGCGCTCATGAAGTAGTCCCGGTCCATGTCCTTGGTGACCTTCTTGAGGGGCTGGCCCGTGTGCTTGGACAGGGCGCCGGCGAGGCTGTCCTTCAGGCGCTGGATCTCCTTGAAGGTGATCTCGATGTCCGAGGCCTGGCCCTGGGCGCCGCCGGAGGGCTGGTGGATCATGATGCGGGCGCTGGGCAGGGCGAAGCGCTTGCCCTTGGTGCCGGCGGCCAGGAGGTGGGCGCCCATGGAGGCGGCCTGCCCGATGCAGTAGGTGACGATATCGTTCTTCACGAACTGCATGGTGTCGTAGATGGCCAGGCCCGCCGTCACGCTGCCGCCGGGGCTGTTGATGTAGATCTGGATGTCCTTGTCCGGGTCCTCGCTCTCCAGGAAGAGCATCTGGGCCACGATGGCGTTGGCGACGCTATCGTCGATGGGGGTGCCCAGGAAGATGATGTTGTCCTTGAGCAGGCGGGAATAGATGTCGTAGCTCCGCTCGCCCCGGGGGGTCTCCTCGATGACGATGGGCGGATAGTAGGCGCGTTCCATGGGTGCTCCTTCCGGATCCAGATTACTTGGCTTGGGGGGGCGGGGGAATGGTGGATGGGGGTTTCATCCTGTGGTGGCCGCCGCCTCCTCCTGGAGTTCCTCCACCCACGCCTTCCAGCGCGGGGCCTCGAAGGGGCCCGCGTGGCGGGGCAGGCGCTGGCGCAGGGAACGGAACCGCGCGGCGGCGGGGGCCCAGGTTTCCAAGGGCAGGCGGGCGACGGCCTCCGCGGCGGCGGCCACGGCCGCCTCCGTCTGGCATACCAGGAGGGCTTCATGGCCCGCGTCCAGGCAGCGGCGGAGCCGGTCCTCCCAGGTGAAGCCGGCGGCACCTCCGCCGGCGGCACCCCCCATTTCCAGATCGTCCGTGATCCAGCGGGCCCGCACGCCCCAGGGATTGGAGGCCACGCAGGCGGGGGAAAGGCTGGCGGGAAGGCCATCGCTCATGGGCAGGCGCAGATGGGCCACCATGACGAGGCGATCCGGGTGGGCCAGGGCCCGGAAGGGGGCCACGTGGGCCTCCACCCGCGCCGGGTCCGTCACCTCGGGGAGGCCCAGGTGGCTGTCCAGGCGGGTGCCCCCCAGGCCGGGGAAGTGCTTGAGGCAGCCCCGCACCCCTTCGGCCTCCAGGCCCTGGAGGAAGGCCCCGGCGGCCGCCTGGGCGCCGGCGGCGTCCTCGGCGGCGCCTGGCTCATCGGTGGCCTCGA
>DATGXY010000111.1:0-46258 GCA_035298525.1 Holophaga sp. | reverse complement strand
CGGGAGGCGGGCGTCAGGATGTCCGTTTCCAGGACCCGCTTCAGGTTCCGGGCCATGGCCGCGGGGCTGGTGGTATCGCGAGGATCGCCGGACCGGTTTTCGTTCAGGTCCGGCTCCAGGCGGTCGAAGCGGGTGGTGGCGTCGCCGAGCCTGCCGGCGAAGGCCCGCATCGCGGCCAGGCCTCCGATCCGCCCCTCCAGGAGATGGGCGGCGGCGTTATCGCTGGTGGTGACGGTGGCCTCGCACAGCTCCGCCAGGGTCATGGGCGCCTTCCCCACCCGGGCTTCGGTCACGGGGCTGTGGAGGAGGAGATCCTCCTTCCGCACGGCCACGGCCTCGTCCAGGCGCAGACGTCCGGCGTCCGCCGCCTCCAGCACCGCGGCGGCCAGGAGCCACTTGAAGGTGGAGCAGTAGGCGAAGCGGGCCCCGGCCCGATGCGAGAGGCGGGCCTCGCCCCGCAGGGCCTCCACGCCGATCCGGCCGCCAAGGCGACGTTCCAGACGCCCCAAGGCCGGGCCGAAGCCCGGCCTTGGGGGCCCTGGGAGGGGCTGGGCCGCCAGCTGGAGGGCGGCGGCGAGGGCCAGGAACCTACGCGTAGAAACCGCGCGCGTGCATGGCCTGGCTCACGCGGTCCAGGGCCAGGATGTAGGCCCCGATGCGGGGGTTCGTCTTGAACTTGTCCGTGGTGGCGAACACGGCCTGGAAGGCGTGGGTCATGTACTCCACGAGGCGCTCGTTGACCTCGCGCTCGCGCCAGTAGAAGCCCAGGCGGTTCTGCACCCACTCGAAGTAGCTGACGGTGACGCCGCCCACGTTGGCCAGGATGTCGGGCACCACGAGGACGCCGTTGTCCAGGAGGATGGGATCGGCCTCGGGGCTGGTGGGGCCGTTGGCGCCCTCCACCACCACCTTGGCCCGCACCTTGGCGGCGTTGTCCTCGGTGATCTGGTTCTCGGTGGCCGCGGGCACGAGGATATCCACGGGCATGGTGAGCAGCTCCCGGGCGTCCATGGGCTCGGCGCCCCGGAAGCCGACGACGGTCTTGTGCTCGGCGTGGTGCTTCAGGAGGGCGTGGGTGTCGATGCCGCGGTCGTTGCGGATGGCGCCCTTGAGATCGGAGACGGCCACCATGCGGGCCCCGGCCTCGTGGAGGAGGCGCGCCGACTGGGAGCCCACGTTGCCGAAGCCCTGCACGGCCAGGGTGGCCCCGGCCAGGGGCTTGCCCAGGCGCTGCATGGCCTCGCGGGCGGCGATGAGGATGCCGCGGCCCGTGGCCTCCGTGCGCCCGAGGCTGCCGCCGAGGGAGACGGGCTTGCCCGTGACGACGGCGTTCTCGGTCTTGCGGGTGTGCATGGTGTAGGTGTCCAGCACCCAGGCCATCACCTGGCTGTTGGTGCCCATGTCGATGCCGGGCACGTCCCGGTCGGGGCCAAGCAGGTCCATGATCTCGGCGATGTAGCGCCGGGTGAGCCGCTCCAGCTCGCCGTCGCTCATCTTCGTGGGATCGCAGATCACGCCGCCCTTGCCGCCCCCGAAGGGCACGTCCACGACGGCCGTCTTCCAGGTGTTCCAGGCGGCGCCGGCCTTGATCTCGTCCAGGGTGATGCGGGGGTCGTAGCGGATGCCGCCCTTGGCGGGGCCGCGGGCCACGTTGTGCTGCACCCGGTAGCCGGTGAAGACTTCCCAGCGCCCGTCGTCCATGTGCACGGGGCAGCTGACGATGATGGAGCGGATGGGGGTGATGAAGACCTTGAAGAGGGCCTCCTCGAGGCCGTAAAGCTCGGCGGCGACGCGCAGCCGCGACGACATCGCGTCGAAGGCGTTGTGTGCGTTCTGCATGGTCACCCCTCCCGGGTCTGGGTCGCGGCGGCGGAAGGGGGGACGTCGGGCGGCAGCTCCAGTTCCCGGCCCTCCTTCCACAGGCCTTCCAGATTGTAGAATCCGCGCGTTTCCTCGTCCATCACGTGGACGATGAGATCGCCGAAGTCCAGGAGGATCCAGTTGCCGTTCTGCTCGCCCTCGCGGGAGAGGGGGCGGTGGCCGGATTCCTTGAGCTTCTCCTCCACCGCGTCGGCGATGGCGCGGTTCTGGCGGTCGCTGCCGCCGGACATGAAGGCGAAGGTGTCCGTGAAGCTGGCGATCCCCGTGACATCGAAGAGGCGGATCCGGAAGGCTTTCTTGGAGCGGGCAGCTTCAACCACGCTCGCGAGCCGGGGCTCGAGGGTCATTCGTACTCCCAAACAGTCATTACGGTACTGGTTTTCAACGGAAATCGCATGCAGAACTTGGGGGGGGACGCCTTCGGGGGCCTCCCCCCGCCCCAGGCGGGCCCGGAGACCGGTGGAGGCCAGGTCCAGGCCGGTGCCGGGAAGGCGCACCCAGGCGCCGGGGATGCCGGGCCAGTCGGGGCGTTCCCGGCCCTCCAGGATGGGGGGGATCCGGAAGGCCTCGAGCCCCGGCCGGGGCGAGACCGCCAGGGAGGCCAGCTCCAGGATCCGCTCCGGACGGCGCCAGGTGTGGAAGCCCTCCAGCTGGTCGCTGCCCATGAGGAGGATCCAGGCCGTCCCCGGCTCCCGGGCCGCGAGGGCCTCCAGGGTGTCCACGGTGTAGCTGGCGCCGCCCCGGTCGATCTCCAGGGTCTCCACCGGGTAGGGCAGGTCCCGCAGGAGGCGGAGCCGGGCGGGTCCGTCCAGGGCGGGGGCCGCCTTGTGGGGGGGCAGGGCCGTGGGGACGAGGCGCACCTCGTCCAGGCCGAGGGCCTCCATGGCGATGTCCGCGAGCTTGAGGTGGCCGGCGTGGGGAGGATTGAAGGTGCCTCCCAGGAGCCCCACCCGCCTCATGCCCGGCCGGGACCCAGGAGCGCGTCGGCCATGCGGAACACCAGGGGACGGATCCCCTCGCCGGTGACGCCCGATATGAAGAGGGGCTCCTGGCCGCGCTGGCGGCACAGGGCCTCGAAGCGCTCGCGGCGGTCGGGATCCTGCAGGGCGTCCAGCTTCGTGCCCACCAGCCACCGGGGCTTGGAGGCGAGGATCTCGCTGAAGGCTTTCAGCTCGCCCTCGATGACCTTGATGGCCTCCTCCGGCTCCAGCATGGGGTCCGAGAGGTCCACCAGGTGCAGCAGCATGCGGGTGCGCTCCACGTGGCGGAGGAACTGGATGCCCAGCCCCGCCCCGCCCGCGGCGCCCTCGATGAGGCCGGGGATGTCGGCGATGACGAAGCTGTTGATCCCGTCCACGTCCACCACCCCCAGCTGGGGCTCCAGGGTCGTGAAGGGGTAGTTGGCGATCTTGGGCCGGGCCGCGGAGACGCGGCTCACCAGGGTGGACTTGCCCGCGTTGGGCAGGCCCGCCAGGCCCACGTCGGCGATGAGCTTGAGCTCCAGCTCCACGTCGCGCACCTCGCCGTCCTCGCCGGGCTGGGCGTGGCGGGGGGTCCGGTTGGTGGAGCTCTTGAAGTTGTTGTTGCCCAGGCCCCCGCGGCCGCCCTTGGCGACGGTGACGGCCTGCCCGTCCTCCATCAGCTCGGCCAGGATCTCGCCCGTGAAGGCGTCCCGCACGACGGTGCCCAGGGGCACGTCCAGGGTGATATTGGCGCCGTCGGTGCCGTGGCGCAGGCTGCCCTCCCCGTTCCCGCCCCGGCCCGCGGCGAAGTTCCGCTGGTTCCGGTAGGGATTGAGGGTGTTCAGGGTCTTCGTGGCCCGCACATGGATGGAGCCCCCGAGACCGCCGTCGCCCCCGTCGGGGCCCCCGCGCTCGGCGAACTTCTCCCGCCGGAAGGAGCAGGCCCCGGCCCCGCCGTGGCCGGCTTCCAGGTGAAGGGTCAGGTGGTCAAGGAACATGGGCGTGCCTGAAAAGCGATGAGCGCACGGCGGATCGCCGCGCGCTCATCATACGGATGGCGTGGCCGGAAGCCTAATGGAAACTAGGCCTCGATGGGGTCCACATGGATGAAGCGGCCGTGCTGCCCCTTGTCCTGGAACCGCACCTTGCCGTCCACCTTGGCGAACAGCGTGTGATCGGTGCCCATGCCGACGTTGACGCCCATCTTGAAGCGGGTGCCGCGCTGGCGAACGATGATGGAGCCGGCGGTGACGAGCTGGCCGCCGAAAGCCTTCACGCCGAGGCGCTGGGCATTGGAATCACGACCGTTGCGGCTGGAACCTACACCTTTTTTGTGAGCCATGACTTAACCTCTCTTCTTCTCGATGACCGGCCTAGGCCTGGATGCCCTTGATGCGGACCTCGGTGAACCCCTGGCGGTGGCCCTTGGTGCGCTGGTAGGTCGTGGTGCGCTTCTTCTTGAAGATGATCACCTTCTTGGCGCGGTCGTGGGTGACGACCTCGCCGGTGACGACGGCGCCCTCGATGGTGGGCTTGCCCACCTTCAGGTTCCCGTTGTCGTCCACCAGGAGCACGCGGTCGAAGGTCACGGCTTCCTTGATCTCCTTGTCCAGGAGCTCGATGCGGACGATATCGCCCTCGGAAACGCGGTACTGTTTGCCGCCGGTCTGGATCACTGCGTACATGGCATCCTCTCTTGGAGGCCCGGGCGGCGACGGGAGCGTCGCGCTTGGGGAGCCCAGGGCAAGGCCCAACAGATTGTCATCAAAATCCTTGAAATGCAAGGAAATTTTCCCCAGAGGCGGGGAAAGGGGCTACTTCAGGAAGCCCCGCTTGCGCATGAGGGCGTCGGTGTTCACGTCCCGGCCCCGGAAGGCCCGGAAGCTGTCGGCGGGGTCCCAGGTGTTGCCCACGGAGAGGACGGTGGCCTTCAGGCGCTCGCTGACGGCGTCGTCCCAGGCCCCGCGGCCCTCCAGGAAGGCCTCCCAGGCGTCGGCGGTGAGGGCGTCGGACCAGAGGTAGGCGTAGTACCCGGCGGAGTAGCCGTCGGAGCTGAAGATGTGGTTGAACTGGGTGGGCCGGTGGCGCATGACGATCTCCTCGGGCATGCCGAGGCGGGCCAGCTCCTCCTTCTCGAACTTCGCGGGATCGATGGGGGCCCCGCCGGCCAGGTGGAACTTCATGTCGATGACGGCCGAGGCGAGGTACTCCATGGTGTGGAAGCCCTCGTTGAAGCGCCCGGCCCGGTTGATGCGGTCCACCAGCTCCTGGGGGATGGGCTTGCCGGTCTTGTAGTGGAGGGCGAAGCGGTTGAGCACCTCGGGGGTCATGAAGAAGTGCTCGTTGATCTGGGAGGGGAACTCCACGAAGTCCCGGGCGGTGTTGGTGCCGGCCTGGCTGGGGTAGTACACGTTGCTCAGCATGCCGTGGAGGGCGTGGCCGAACTCGTGGAACATGGTCCGGGCGTCGTCGAAGCTGATGAGGACGGGCTCACCGGGGGCGGCCTTGGTGAAGTTGGAGTTGTTGGAGACGATGGGGGTCACGTCCCCGTCGAAGTGCCGCTGGGTGCGGTACTCGTTCATCCAGGCGCCGCTGTTCTTGCCGGCCCGGGCGAAGGGATCGAAGTACCACAGGGCCAGGTGGCGGCCCCGCGCGTCCTTCACCTCCCAGACCTTCACGTCCGGGTGCTGCACGGGCAGGCCCTCCACGGGGCGGAAGGAGAGGCCGTAGGCCTTGCCGGCGGCCCAGAACATGCCCTCGCGGAGCTTGTCCATCTGCATGTAGGGCATGACCTCCTTGAGGTCCAGGTCGTACTTGGCCTTGCGCAGCTTCTCGGCGTAGTAGCGGTAGTCCCAGGCGGCCAGCTTGAACTTGCCGCCCTCCTTGTCCACGATGGCCTGCATCTCGGCCACGTCCCGGCGCACCTGGGCGACGGCGGGCTTCCACACGGCCTCCATGAGGGCCACGGCCTTCTCGGGGGTGCCAGCCATGGACTTCTCCACGGACCAGTGGGCGTGGGACTTGTAGCCCAGGAGCTGGGCCCGCTCGAAGCGGAGCTTCAGGATCTGGGGGATGAGGGCCTTGTTGTCCCGGGCGTCGCCGTTGTCGCCCCGGTTCACGTAGTTGCGCCACACCTTCTCGCGGGCGGCGCGGTTGTCGGCGTAGGAGAGGAAGGGCTCCATGGCGCTGCGGGTGTTGGCGACGAGCCACTTGCCCTTCAGGCCCTTGGCCTCGGCGGCCCGGGCCAGCCCGGCCTTGAAGTCGGCGGGGAGGCCGGCCAGGTCCGATTCCTTGTCGAAGACGGCGAAGACCTGGCTCTCCTCCATCACCACGTTCTGGGCGAACTTCGTGAAGAGGGTGGCCAGTTCCTGGTTGATGGCCTGGATGCGGACCTTCTGCTCGGGGTTCAGCTTGGCCCCGGAGCGGACGAAGTCCGTGTAGTAGTCCCACACCAGGCGCTTCTGGGTGGGGGTGAGCCCGGCCTTGTCCCGGTTCTCGTACACGGCCTCGATGCGCTTGAAGAGGCCGGCGTCCTGGGTGATCTCATCGAAGAAGGCGGCCATCTTGGGCGCCATCTCCGCCTCGATCTTCGGCACGTCGCCCGTCTTGAGGGTGCCGAAGTGCACGTCGGCGAGGATGCTGACCCGGCCGAACATGGCCCGGGCCCGCTCCATCTCCTCGATGGTGTTCCGGAAGGTGGCCGGGGCGGGGTTGGAGGCGATGGCCTTGATGTTCTTGCGGGCATCGGCCATGGCCAGCTCGAAGCCGGCCTTGAAGTCGGCGGGCTTCACCATGTCCCAGGGGGGGACGCCGCCGTAGGGGCCCTTCCAGGGGGAGATGAGGGCTTCGAGGGTGGGCGTGGGCTTCACGGGCTGCTCCGCGAGGACGGGGGAGGCCAGGGCCGCGAGGCCCAGGAGGATCCGGCTGGGGAGGAAGGGCATGGGGGGGCTCCTGGAAGAATGGGCAGGTGAGGGAAGGGAATTGTATCGCCACGCGAGGCAAGGGCAAAAGGAGGCCAGGGGCAGGCTGGCGAAAGGTGTGAGTCCCATCACGCAACCAGTGCTGGGCATCAAAAGGAAGATGCCTCTATTCGCCGAAGACGAAAACCCCGAAGGCAATGCCCAGCACCGTTCCCAGGAACCCAAGAGCCAAGGTAACGAAAAGGATGGCCCATGGGCTGGAGAGGACTTTCTTCAGAAGATTTGGCGCCGCCGTAAACGAGGCAAGGAGGGGAAGGCTCAGAGCCAATTCAAAGGTGAGGACCCCACCCCACCGACTGGCATGCCAGCCATACAAGCAGAATGTTGCCAATGCTTGAGCCAAGAGCAGGCAAACCGGAATAAGAATTTTACCACCGTCGATCTGCATGGGACTCCGCCCTTAGTGATCAACCCGAAAACTTTCATTCATCATTATCCGAATTGCGCCACTCACCATAAGATTTGCCTCTGCCTTACAGTTGTTTATAATTAAGTAATTATAATGATTTTCAGAACTAATAGATCGCAAGACGTCAAACTCTAGATGCAAAAATGGAATAAGTTCTGGCCCACCTACCCGCTTGTAACCCGAGCCTTCATAAATGGCTGTAGCAGCAGCCCATCTATCATTAATGGCATCCATAACCCATGATCCCCGGAGGCCTTCATTGCCCCAGCTAAAGGTATGTTGAAGACTGCCATTTGCGTCAGTAGTAAAGGCAAATGTATGCGACAGAATGCCTTGAACAGGAAGACGGCCTCCCAAGACTCTATTCTGAATAAATACACCATGGCCAACAGATTGATTGTATTTTGAAGCTGGCCGACCGACTGGCTCATTTAATATTTTCTGGACAAGCAATTTAATTATAGAAACGGGGCCCGTACCCCACGCGTGGGGAACAAGATACCATGGCTCAGGGGATCGCCCAGAGGAGTCGACAAATTCCATTGGATTGCCGAGGGAATAAGCAAACTGGTTCCATGTACGAGGGTCATCATCCCTTTCTGGCTCTATGAACTGCCCCCAGGCCGTTGAGTACGTTCTGGCTTTCATGTCCATGAGCCCAAGACCAACCATCGAACGATGCCCCGCGAACCCTAGGACGGGGAGGTGCCCCGATTGATTCAGGCATTCCCCGTAAGGTCCCAGGTGCAGGCGTCCCACGATCCTTCCCCCCAGGTCTGTCATGAATCGCGGCGTGCCCAGATGATCCAGGTGGCAGAAGATCAGCTTGTCTCCCCTTCCCTCGGCGATCAACCGCCCGTCCAGGTAGATCAGGTCCGCATAGCTGCCTGCCGTACGATCCTCGATGGACAAAAGATGATTCCCCTCCTGGTAGGTGAGGATCCCCTCGGTCGCCACTTCCCCCACAGGACGGGTCTCCACCACCTTCAGTCCCTGGGCAGTCTGCTGGAAGGCAAGCGCTGGCCCATCGGGCACCTGCTCCACTCGCCGCAATCCACCCAGCGGGTCCCAGGTCATTTCCAGCCTGCGCCTGGAACTGACGGCCGTCGCGACGGATTCCAGCGCACCGAAGGGGTTGTGGATGGCGTTGATCCACCCGCCGCCCTGGGATGCCTTCGACCCGGTGGTGGCGGGAAGGTGATTGCGCCGCAAGGCCCCACCCAGTTCAAAGGCGTTCAGTTCCCCCGTGGGCACCTGGGAGCCGAAATAGGTCTTCGTCAGGAGATTGTCGAAGGCATCGAACCCGGTCTGCATCCGGAGTCGCTGGGGGGACCCGCCCGGACCGATATCCCAGGCCTGGTCGGCGGTTTCAAGCCGGCCCAGGGAATCCAACGCCACGCTCCATTCCCCGGTGCCCGCCAGGCGGCCCTCTCCGTCATAGGAGAACCGCCATTCGACGGGCGGATCCCCCTTCGGCGTGAAGCGATGCCCATCCAGGCGGGCCAGCCCGGGGTGATGGGTCCATTCCTCCAGGACACCGGACGAAAAACGGATGGATTGCCGATTCCCCGATCCATCGAAGGGAGATCGGGCGGGAGCCGGAATGAGGACCTGGCGGGTGTTCCGGAATTGGGAGGAGACGCTCACGGGTCGACCGATCCCATCAAAGCCGTAGATCACGCGCCTCCCGCTGGGATAGGTGACCGTCTCCAAAACGCTGAGTTGCTGAGGACGCTGAGAAGGACCTGGGGAATGATTCAACCCACTTCCCGGATCATGCCTGGGGGTTGCCTCCCTTCCACGCCTCCAGCACCCGGAAGCGCTCACCCATCATCGTGGGCAGGGTCAGCTGGAGCAGGTTCTCCATGCGCTTCATCCGGGCGGCGGGGTCCAGGGCCATCCATTCGCCCTCCCAGGCGGCCAGGGGGGCGTGTTCCCGGATCCAGCGGCTGAGGGTGAGGGTGGCGGCGGGCTGGAAGCCCTGTCCCCCCAGGAGCTGGGCCAGGCGGGTGAAGTCCACGTCGGCGGTCAGGTCCGATTCGCCCAGGTCCTCCCACCAATTGCCGTCCACCTGGTGGCCCTTGTAGCGGCGCAGGTCCGCCCCCTTGTCCACGAGGCGGGAGGCCTGCTCGCCGTAATCGATGGCCAGGAAGAGGCCCGCCTCCAGGGGCGCGGCCAGTTGGGCCACGAGGGCGGGGAGGCCCTCGCACCAGGGGCCCCCGTCCCCGGATTCCAGGCCGTCCTGGGCGTGGGCGGCGTACCAGGCCGTGGCCTCGCAGGCCTCGCCCGGGATCCAGGCGGGGCCGCCGGCGGTCAGGACCTCCCGGGTCCAGCGCGCCCCGTCCCAGCGCCAGGGTTGGGCGGGCAGGGCGTCGAAGAGCTCGTTGGAGAGGACGGCGCCCCGGAAGGGGGCCAGGGTCTCGCCCTCGGCGGCGAAGCGGACCCGGTCCGGCCAGGGGGCCAGGGCCTCCTGGGCGGCGGCCCGGGCGGCGGGGTTATCGTCCCGGTGGATGTAGCGCAGGGCTTCGGCGAAGGATCCGGTGGCGGCCCGGAGGATATCCCGGCCCAGCCAGCCCCGGCCGGCCCCTGGCTCCAGGACGGTGAAGGGGTCCGGGCGGTCCAGGGCCTCCCAGGCGCCCTGGAGGCGCAGGCAGAGGGCCTCGCCCAGGAGGGGGCCCAGGTCCAGGGCGGTGTAGTAGTCGGCCCCGGCGAAGCCCCAGGGTCCCTGGGACCGGCGGTAGTACCCGCATTCGGGGTGGTACAGGGCCAGGGCCATGACCTCGGCGGCGGGTACGGGGCCTTCGGCGAGGCGGGCGGCGAGGAGGTCCTGGATGGCCGTCACGGGCGCCTCCGGTGCAGGGGCCAGCGCTCCAGGGCCCAGGGCAGCAGCCACTGGGTGGCCAGGAGGGCCAGGGCCACGCCCCCCAGGGAGGCCAGGCCCAGGCCCCGCAGGCCCCGGTAGCCGCTGAAGACGAGGCCGCCGAAGCCGGCCAGGGTGGTGCCGGCGCAGACGGCGTTCACCCTCGCCACCTTGGCGGCGGCCCCGGGTTCCAGGCGGGAGCGGTGGAGGAGGTTCATGGCCGTGTCCACGCTCACCCCCAGGGCGATGGGGATGGCCACGAGGCTGAGGAAGGTGAGGGGCTCCCCCGTCCAGCCCAGGATCCCCAGGGCCCCGGCCTGGCTCGCCACCAGGGGCACCAGGGCCAGGAGGAGGAAGCGGGGGCGCCGGCCGAAGAAGGCGACCACGGCCAGCACGGCGGCCAGGGCCAGGAGGATCACCTCCCGCAGGGCGTCATGGGCCACGGCCTTGATGGCCTTGAAAAGGGGGCGGGTGCCCACCATGCGGGCGCCGGCCGCCTCCAGCTCGGGCTGCACCCGCTCCTGGGCCGCCTCGGGCAGGCGCAGGGGGAGGGTGAAGGCCCTGGCGGGGGCGGGGGCCTCGGCCTTGGGCCGGTGGCGCCAGGCGAGGATGCCGTGGGGACCCCGCTCGGGAGGCGTGCGCATGGGCGGCATGAGGGACTGGAGGCTGCGGGGGACGTTGAGGGGATCCTGCACGGACTGGCGGAGGGCGGCCAGGGGCCGCTCCAGGGCCACGGGGTCCAGGCCCGCGGCCGCGGCCTCGGCCAGGGCCTTGCGGTACCAGGTGTCCGAGCCCAGGACCCGCACCACCTCCGGGTCGGCCACCTTCCAGACCGGCATGGGCAGCCCCTCCCGGCGCAGGGGTTCGGTGACGGCGTTCCAGAGCCGGGGCAGGCCCGCGGGGTCGTCCAGGGGGATCTGCACGGCCAGGGGCTGCAGCCCCGCGCCCAGCACCCGGCCCAGGTTCTCCTGGAGGGCGAGGGCGGGGTTGCCCTGCTGGCGGAACTTGCGCAGATCCTCCTCCCAGCGCAGACCCTTGATGCCCAGGCCCGCCAGGGCCAGGAGGACCAGGGCCAGGACGGGCTTCCAGGACCGGAGCCCGGCGGGACGCGCGGGGGCCGAGGCGGCCGGGGCGAAGGTGCCCTTCCCCCGGTCCAGGGCCAGGAGGAGGGCCGGCAGCACGAGGAAGCTGGAGGCCATGCAGGCCAGGAGGCCCAGCCCCGCCGTCAGCCCCAGATCCCGAAAGCCGGGGAAGGGCGCGGCGGCGCAGGCCAGGAAGGCGGCGGCGGTGGCCACGGCCCCGGCGATGACCCCGGGACCGGTGGAGAGGAGGGCCGCCCGCAGGGCCAGGGCCTTGGAGCGGCCCCCCTGGCGTTCGTCCCGGTACCGGCTGAAGAGGAGGATGCCCACATCGTCCCCGATGCCCAGGAGCACGGCCCCGAAGGCCGCGGCCATGAGATTGAGGCGGCCCAGGACCCAGCCCGTGAGCCCCAGGGCCCAGAGCATGCCCAGGAGGAGGGGCACCACCACGAAGCCGTACCCGGCCAGGGTGCGGAAGCCGATCCAGTACACGAGGCCGATGAGGACGAAGCTGAGCGCCAGGCTCAGGAGCACCTCCCGGGTGAGGATGTGCGATTCGTGCCAGGCGATGGCGTGGGCCCCCGTGGCCTGGAGGGGGAAGGCCCGGTTCTCCCCGGGCCCCAGGGCCCGGAGGATTTCACCGTGGCTGGCGGAGGCGGGCAGCGGACCCTTGGCCCCCTGCCCCAGCCAGCACAGGAGGCGTCCGGTGGCCTTGGCGTCCCCGCTGGGGAAGTCGAGCACGAGGGGGACGAGGACGTAGCGGCCGTCCCGGGTTTCCAGGTACCCGGTGCGGATCTTCAGGGGGAAGGCCTTGGCGTCCGCCAGGAGCCGGAGCCGGGTGGCGTCCTGGTCCGTGACGGAGGCCCCCAGGCCCAGGGGGTCCAGCTGGGCCAGCCGGGCCTTGGCGGGGTCCGGGGAGGCCAGGGCCCGGGCCGTGGCCTGGAAGCGGCGGCGCAGTTCCAGGGGATCCTTGAGGGGGGCCAGGCCGTCGCCCAGGAGCATGGGGGCCAGGGCGTAGGCCTGCTCCGTGAGGAGGCGGGTGACGGCGGCGTCGCCCTCCACGAGGCTGCCCGCGGCCAGGAGGGGGGGCCACAGGGAGGCGCCCCGGGCCTCGGGCACGGGGATGGGGGGGGAGATGCGGCCCTCGCCGCCCATGCCGTTCAGGGGCACGCCCTGGTCCGTGAGGAGGGCGTCCACCAGGCGCTCCGCCCAGGCCTCCCGGGCCTCCAGATCCTCGGGGGCCCCTTCGGCGGCCAGCCACAGCAGTTCCTGCTGGCCCACGCCGGCCTCGATGCTGGCCTTCACGATGGGATTATCCGTGGGCAGGAGGCTCATGAGATCCAGGCGCCGCTCCACCCGGAGCGCCCCCAGGCCCAGGGCCAGGGTCAGGGCCCCCAGCACCGCCCAGAGCCAGGCTGGACGGCGAAGCTGGACGAGCAGCAGGCTTCGGAGGACCGCCTTAAGCATTCAGGCTTTCCAGGATCCGCTCCAGGGTCGGCCGCAGTTCCACCCGCCGGGCGGAAGCCAGGCGGCGGAAGAGGCTGGGATCCTCCAGGCGCAGGAGGGGGTAGGCCTCCCGGTCCCCGCCCTGGAGGCTTTCCGCCCAGCGGGAGGCGGTGATGAGGGTGGGCAGCCGCTCCCCGTACCGGTGGTCCAGGAGCTGGGCCAGGGCCCGCACGACGCGGATATCCCCGTCCATGCGATCGAAATCGTCCAGCACGAGGAAGGGGGCCGCCAGGAGGGGGGCCATGCGGTCCCGCTCGCTCATGAAATCGGTGTTCAGGAAGCTGCGGGAATCGTAGTAGGTGTCCCGCAGTTCCAGGGTGAAGGCCCGCACGGACACGAAGAGCCCGCCCGTCCCGGCCCTTTCGCAGCAGGCCCGGAGGGCGGCGGCGGCCAGGGAGCTGCGGCCGCTGGCGGGAGGGCCATCGATCCACCAGAAGTCCGCCGCCTCCCGGTCGGACCGGGCCCAGGTGACGAGGGAGCGGTAGCCCTGGGGCTCCTGGGCCGGCTTGAGGTCCCGCCAGGCGGGTTCGCCCCCGTCGCCGGGCCGGCTTCCACATTTATGCAGGATGAGGTCCAGCTTGGAGCGCAGATCCTCGGGCAGGGTGGGCCGCACGGCGGGGTGGTCCAGGGACTGGGCCTTGGCCAGGCCGGCCAGGACCTTCTCCCGGGGGTGCTGCATGCGCCACCACTCCCAGAAGCTTTCCAGGGTGGCCTCCCGGTACCGGGCCGGGATGCCGGAGACGGCCGCCTGGGCCGCGACGCCCGCGGCGCAGGCGCAGGGCCGGGCTGGTTTCATGGGATCCGGGTCCAGGATGACCCGCCGCCCCTCGCAGTGGGGGCAGACGCCTGCGGCCTTCACGCCCGGTCCCCCCGCAGGAACTGGCCCAGGAGCACCCGCCGGCGCTCCCGGATCTTCATGAAGGCCCGCTCCTCGATCTGGCGCACCCGCTCCCGGCTGATGGGGGGCTCGAAGGACTGTCCGATGCGCTCCAGGGTCATGGGGTCGCCCCCGTCCAGGCCGAAGTGGAGGCTGATGATCTTGCGCTCCTTCTCGTTGAGGAGGCCCAGGCTGAGGCGCACCTGGTCCTGGAAGGACTCCTGGTCCAGGGTCTCCATGGCGCTGGGCTCGATGGTCTGTTCCAGGCTGTCGCCCAGGGTGAGGTCGCTCTCCCCCATGCCCTGCTCCGTGCTGACCGTGGAGGTGGTCTGCTGGAGCAGCTGGAGACGCTCCACCTCCTCCGCGGAGAAGGCGCTGTTGGCCACGATGTCCTGCACGGTGGGGGTGCGGCCCAGGTCCTGGCCCAGGCGGTGGGTGATGCGG
Source organism: Holophaga sp. (assembly GCA_035298525.1). Lineage (GTDB taxonomy): Bacteria > Acidobacteriota > Holophagae > Holophagales > Holophagaceae > Mesoterricola. The sequence goes on along the minus strand of DATGXY010000111.1, from coordinate 32,260 downwards.
TTGAGCTGGACCAGGTGGCCCGCCACCTTCTGGGGCAGGCGGATCTTGCTGCCGTGCTCGGCCAGGGCGTGGAAGATGGCCTGGCGCACCCACCAGGAGGCGTAGGTGAGGAACTTGTTCTCCCGCTCCGGGTCGAAGCGCTTGGCGGCCTCGATGAGGCCCAGGTTCCCCTCGGAGATGAGGTCCAGCAGGTCCAGGCCCATGCCCTGGAACTTCCTCGCCTCCTTCACGACGAAGCGGAGGTTGCCCTCCACCAGCATGCGCAGGCCCTCGGGGTTCCGGTCGTTCTGCCACATCCGGCCGTAGAGGCGCTCCTCGTCGGCCGTCAGGAGGGGCAGGTCCCTGATCGAGTCGAAATACTTGTCCAGCGAACGCTCTTCCAGATGCCGTTGGGGCACGATCCACCTTGAGGGAAGCAACAGGATAACAGTGGGACGCCAGCTTACCGCTTGCGCAGGCCCTGGGGGGTGAGTTTGACGAGGCCTGTGGATGAGATGCCGTCCGGACCCCGATCGGGTTCAATACCGGCTGACTTCATTTTAGATTCATGACGAGCAATAATGTTTGCCATTTCTTCCTGCATTTTTTTCATGCGGTCCCGCAGGTTCAAGACCACTTCGACCCCGGCGAGATTGACACCCAAATCCCTGGTAAGACTCAAGATGAACTCAAGGCGCTCCAGGTCCTCCTCGCTGTAGAGCCGGGTCTTGCCCTCGGTGCGGCTGGGCAGGAGGAGCCCCTCCCGTTCATAAAGTCTTAAAGTCTGGGGGTGGATTTCATACCGGGCGGCAACGACGCCGATCATGTACGAACCGCTCTTGGGGTCCCGTTTCACCGCTCACCTCCAGGCCTGGTCCCGGATGGACCCGTCGTTGAGTTCCGCAAGCTCCCGCAGGAGCTCCTTGGAGCGTTCATCCTCGATGCGGGGCGTGATCACCTTGATGCGGGCGAAGAGATCCCCCCGCTGGGACGAGCCGGGCACGGGCATGCCCAGGCCCTTGAGCCGGAGGCTGGCGCCCGACTGGGTGCCCGGGGGCACCTTGATGGTGGACTTGCCCTCGGGGTTGGGGACCTCGACCTTGGCCCCCAGGGCCGCCTCCGTGAAGCTCACGGGCAGGTCCAGGTAGAGGTTGGGGCCCCGGCGCTCGAAGCGGGGATCGGATTCCACCTGCACCTGCAGGTAGAGATCGCCGGGCCCGCCGCCGCGGCGTCCCGCCTCGCCCTTGCCGGCCACCCGCAGGCGGGTGCCGTCCTCCACGCCGGCGGGGATGGCCACCGTGACGGTCTCGTTGCGGGGGACGCGCCCCTGGCCGCGGCAGTTGTCGCAGGGGGGGGCCTTGCGGCCGGTGCCGTGGCAGGCCTGGCAGTCCTCCCGGGACCGGAAGAAGCCGCCCCCGGTCTCCACGAAGCCCCGGCCGGAACAGGAGGCGCAGGTGGACACCTGGGCCCCCACCTTGTCCCCGGAGCCCTGGCAGGCGGGGCAGGTCTCGGAGCGGTGCAGGTTCAGGCTGAGCCGGGTGCCGTGGAAGGCGTCCCGGAAGGGGATGCGCACGGTGTGCTGGGTGTCCTCGCCGGGGCGGGGCCCGGGCCTCCGCGCCTTGCCGGCGCGGCCGAAGCCCTGGAAGAGATCCTGGAAGGCGTCGGGAAAGCCCGCGTCGCCGAAGGAGAAGCCCTGGCCGCCGGGGGCGGCGAAGCCCGGGCCGGCGGGATCCCCGTAGGTGTCGTAGTTCTTCCGCTTGGCCGGGTCGGAAAGCACATCGTTGGCTTCCGTGACCTCCTTGAACTTCGCCTCCGCCTCGCGGTTGCCGGGGTTCAGATCGGGGTGGTACTTCCGGGCCAGCTTGCGGTAGGCCTTCTTCACGTCCTCTTCCGAGGCGCCCCTGGGGATGCCGAGGACGGCGTAGTAGTCGGGATGGGCCATGGCAGCAATCTACCTTGATTTGCGCCGACCACGCTCAGGTTTTTTTCGGGCATGGAAAGGGGGCCGGGATCGCTCCCGGCCCCCCTGGGTCGGGCGGGTTCTAACTGACGACTTCGGCGTCGATGACGTCGTCGTCCTTCTTCTTCTCGCCGGGGGCGGGGGCGCCCTGGGGCGCGGGCTGGGCCCCGTCGGCATACATCGCCTTGCCGAGCTTCTCGCTCAGGGAGCGGAAGGTCTCGAGGGCCTTCTGGATGCGGTCCTTGTCCAGGCTCGCCAGGGCCTCCTTGCCGGCGGTGATGGCGGCCTCGGCCTCCTTCTTGTCGGCCTCGGGCAGCTTGTCGCCGTTCTCCTTGATGAGCTTCTCGAACTGGTAGATGGACTGGTCCAGCACGTTCTTGTCCTCGAGGAGCTTCTTGCGGTCCTCGTCCTCCGCCTTGTGGGCCTCGGCCTCCTTCACCTTGGCGTCGATCTCGTCCTTGGAGAGGCCGGTGGAGCCGGTGAGGGTGATGCTGGCGTCCTTGCCGGTGCCCTTGTCCTTGGCGGTGACGTGCACGATGCCGTTGGCGTCGATATCGAAGGTCACCTCGATCTGGGGCATGCCCCGGGGCGCGGGGGGCAGGCCGCCCAGGTGGAAGTTGCCCAGGAGCTTGTTGCCCTCCACGAGGGGGCGCTCGCCCTGGAAGACCTCGATGTCCACCCCGGGCTGGTTGTCCACGGCGGTGGTGTAGATCTCGGAGCGCTTGGTGGGGATGGTGGTGTTGCGGGGGATGATGACGCTCATCTGGCCGCCGTTGGCGTTGATGCCCAGGGAGAGGGGGGTCACGTCCAGGAGCAGCACGCCCTTCACGTCGCCGGCGAGCACGCCGCCCTGCACGGCGGCGCCCACGGCCACCACCTCGTCGGGGTTCACGCTCTTGTTGGGCTCCTTGCCGAAGATGGTCTTCACCAGCTCCTGCACCTTGGGAATGCGGGTGGAGCCGCCCACCAGCACGACCTCGTCGATCTCGTGGTGGCTCAGCTTGGCGTCCTTCACCGCGTTCTCGCAGGGCACCCGCAGCTTCTGGAGGATGGGCTCCAGCATGGCCTCGAAGCGGGCGCGGGTGAGGGTGGCGGTCACGTGCTTGGGGCCGCTGGCGTCGGCGGTGATGTAGGGCAGGCTGATATCGGTCTGGGTGGTGGTGGAGAGCTCGCACTTGGCCTTCTCGGCGGCCTCCTTCAGGCGCTGCATGGCCTCGGCCTGCTTGCGCAGATCGATGCCCTCGGTCTTCTGGAACTCCTCCACGAGCCAGTCGATGATCAGCTGGTCGACGTTGTCGCCGCCCAGGTGGGTGTCGCCGTTGGTGCTCTTCACCTCGACCACGCCCTCGGAGACTTCCAGGATGGAGATGTCGAAGGTGCCGCCGCCGAAGTCGAAGACGGCGATGGTGCCGTCCTTCTTCTTGTCCAGGCCGTAGGCCAGGGCCGCGGCGGTGGGCTCGTTGATGATGCGCATGACCTCCAGGCCCGCGATGGCGCCGGCGTCCTTCGTGGCCTGGCGCTGGGCGTCGTTGAAGTAGGCGGGCACCGTGATCACGGCCTGGGTCACCTTCTCGCCCAGGTAGGCCTCCGCGCTGTCCTTCATCTTGGTGAGGACGATGGCGCTGATCTCCTCGGGGGTGTACTTCTTGCCCTGGATGTCCACCACGCAGCTGCCCTTCTCGCTGCGCTCGACGGCGTAGGGCACCAGGCGCTGCTCCTTCTCGGAGTCGGCGAAGGGAAGGCCCATGAAGCGCTTGATGGAATAGACGGTGTTCCGGGGCTGGGCCACGGCCTGCCGCTTGGCGGTGGCGCCCACCAGGCGCTCACCGGTCTTGGGGTTGAAGCCCACGACGCTGGGGGTGGTGTTGGTGCCCTCCGCGTTGGGGATGACCTTGGGCTGGCCGCCCTCCATGACGGACACGCAGCTGTTCGTCGTGCCCAGGTCGATGCCGATGATCTTTCCCATTGTTCGCCTCCATTGGACCTGAACGGCCCCGGGCCATTCCAGGCTTCAGGATAGCCCCCCGGAGCGGGCTGTCAATCACATCTTCCAAAATTGACTCAAATTTTTTTAGGCGACAACAAGCAGGTTGAAGGTTGAACCGGGGAGGAAAGCCATGGATGGCTGGGTTTCCGGTAGGATTGAAAAATGTCCGTGCGCCCCTGCCCCGTATGCCGCAAGTCCGTCGACTGGGAGACGAGCAGGACCCGCCCCTTCTGCTCGGAGCGCTGCCGGACCCGGGATCTGGGGGCCTGGAGCTCCGAGGCGTACCGGGTACCGGAGGATCCCTCCCTGGAGGATGGGGAGGGCTGGTCCGGGCCGGACGGCTCCGGCCCGGACCGGGTGTGAGGATCAGGCGCGGGCCAGGAAGGCCAGCACCAGCTTGAGGATCAGGACAATGATTTCAGCGACGGACATGGTCCACCTTTCAAATGGGGGGACAGGGCCGGTCCGGAACCGGCCTTGTCCAATTAAATAAATGATTAAGCTTAATCGGCTCCACAGCCGATCGGAGCCCCCAACATGGGGAGTCGGCGCCCCTCACACAAGACCCCGGGGCCATTTTCGGCGAACATGGTCCCGACCCTTTCGGATCCCATGCGCTTCGATGCCCTGACCCTCCTTCCCGAATTCTTCCAGGTCGCCCGCCTGGGAGTGACCGGCCGGGCCTTCCGGGACCTGGGCCATGCCCTGGAGACCCACAGCTACCGTCCCTTCGCGGGCAACGCCTTCGGCCACGTGGACGCCAGCCCCTGCGGAGGCGGCCCCGGCATGGTCCTGCGCCCGGACGTGCTCCGGGACACCCTGGCCTCCGTGCCTAGGTCGGGCCGGAGCCGGGTCATCCACTTCAGCCCCGCGGCCCCGCCCCTGGACCAGGCCAAGGTGCTGGAACTGGCGGGCCTGGACCAGCTCATCCTCGTGTGCAGCCGCTTCGAGGGCCTGGACCAGCGGGCCATCGATCTCCATGTGGACGAGGAACTGCGGGTGGGGGAGGCGGTCCTTTCCGGGGGCGAACTCCCGGCCCTGGTGCTCATCGACGCGGTGTGCCGCTGGCTCCCCGGGGTCCTGGGCAACGCCGCCTCGGCGGAGGCGGACAGCTTCGCCTCGGGCCTCCTGGATCACACCCACTTCACCAAGCCCGCCCTCTTCGAGGGGCGGGAGGTGCCGCCGGCCCTCCTGGGGGGGGACCACGAGGCGGTCCGACTCTGGCGACTCCGGGACGCCATGGCCCGCACCCGGCGCCTGCGGCCCGATCTGTGGGCGGCCTTCCAGGCCCGGATCCCGGATCTGCCCAGGGCCGACCAGTGGTGCGCGTGGCAGGTGGACCACCCCGAGGCCTGGGACCAGCCCCGGCCCAAGGGCTGGAAGGGCGCGAAAATCCCTGGCATTTCAAAGTGATTCGGGTATTCTGAAAGGCCCGCGTATGGGATTCGTGCGCCATGTCCGGCCGTTCCAGGCCCAGGACCGCTGGCCTCAAAAGGAGAATCGATGAGCAACATCATGGACCGCCTCGAAGCCGGCATGCTTCGGACCGACCTCCCCAAGATCGCCCCCGGCGACACCGTCAAGGTGCACGTGAAGGTGAAGGAAGGCGAGAAGGAGCGCATCCAGGTCTACCAGGGCATCGTGATCGGCATCAAGGGCGGCGGCATGCGCACGTCCTTCACCGTCCGCAAGGTTTCCGCCGGCGTCGGCGTGGAGCGCATCTTCCCCATGCACAGCCCCTCCATCGACAAGATGGAAGTGGTGCGCAGCGGCAAGGTCCGGCGCGCCAAGCTGTACTTCCTGCGCGAGAAGCTGGGCAAGGCCGGCCGCCTCAAGGAGCGCCGCCGCGTCGAGGCTCCCGCCGAGTAGCACGCAACCCGCACCCCCGGAAAGCCCGGCCTCGCGCCGGGCTTTTCGTTCATGCCGGAAAAAAGCAACCAACCGTGCATGAGGGCGGTCTAAACCGGGAAACCCCTTGGTCCGTAGGCCAAGCACATCCCGGAGCTTCCATGCGCCTTCTCCCCCTCGCAGCCCTCGCCCTCATCGCCCTGCCCGCCGTCGCCGGCGAGGAGAACAAGGAGGAGAAGCGCTGCCACTGGAAATGGAAGGGCGAGTCCCAGTTCGCCTGGACCGCCCAGCTGGACATCCCCGCCAAGGACCTGGGCCGGGCCCTGGACAACCGCACGGGCCTGGGCCTCGGCATGCAGTGGGCCCGGGTGCGGGAGAACGGCACCGCCCACCGCACCCGCCTGGAGTGGAACATCTTCCCCGAGGGCAACCCCGTGGACGGCCTCAAGACCAAGGTCAGCAACTACGTCCTCAGCTTCGACCGCATCCATTCCTTCACCGGCAAGGCCCAGGGCCCCTACGTCATGGGCGGCCTGGGCGCGGTGCGGTGGTTCGTGGACCGCACGCCGGCCAGCGCCGGCCCCGAGCGCTTCCACACCACCAAGCTGGCCGTCACCGGCGGCCTGGGCTGGCGCTTCAGCCCCGCCTTCTCCGTGGAGGCCCGGTACCTGGTGAGCTCCGTGGATCGCACCTTCGACGGCAATGTTTTCCAGCTCAGCGCCGGCGTGAGATTCTAGGAACACTGACCCCGGGGGCCGCCGTGATCGCATTCCAGCAGCTGGAGGTCCGCTACGGCGCCACGGTGGCGCTGAAGGGGATCTCCCTCGAGCTCGCGCCCGGGGTCACCGGGCTCCTGGGGCCCAACGGCTCCGGCAAGTCCACCCTGCTCAAGACCCTCCTGGGCCTCCTCTCCCCCTCGGCGGGAACGGGGACGGTCCTGGGGGTGGGCCTGGGCACCGGGGACGCGGCGCGCCTCCGGGCCCGCATCGGCTACATGCCCGAGTACGACGCCCTGGTGGAGGATTCCTCCGCCTACGAGCAGGTGGCGTTCTGGGGCGAGCTGAGCGGCCTGAGCCCCCGCCAGGCCCGCGACCGCTCCCACGAGGTGCTCTACTTCGTGGGCCTGGACGAGTCCAGGTACCGCAACGTGTCGGGCTATTCCACGGGCATGCGCCAGCGCGTGAAGCTGGCCCAGGCCCTCGTGCACTCCCCCGACCTGGTGTTCCTGGACGAGCCCACCAACGGCCTGGACCCCGATGGCCGCAAGCGCATGCTGGACCTCGTCCTCAAGGTGAGGATGGAGTTGGGCACGAGCATCCTCATGGCCAGCCACCTGCTCCAGGACGTGGAGCACGTGGCGGACCAGCTCGTCATCCTGGACAAGGGCGAGGTGAAGGCCGCCGGCAGCATGTCGGGCCTCCGCCACATGCTGGCCCGGCGCTTCGAGCTGCGCTTCCTGGACCCCCTGGGTCCCGAGCGGGAGGCGGAGCTCGGGGAACTGGGCACGGTGCTGGAGGCCAGGAACGGCCTCTACGATATCGAGATGGCGGGGGACGACCCCGCCGACGCCTTCCGCTGGGCCCGGGCCCGGAACGCGGTCCTGGTGCAGCTCACCCCCCGCCATGACCGGCTCGACGAAGTGCTCATCCGCGCCCTGAGGCCAGCCTGATGCCCATCTACGCCCCCTCCCTCCCCCCGCGCCCGAGCCTGAACGAAGGCCTGCCCCCGGCCCTGGTGCTCATGCGCTTCGACCTGCGAAGGGTGATGCGGCTGAAGCTGGGCAAGTTCTTCGGCTTCCTCTTCGTGGGCATCCTGCTCATCCTTTGCGCCCAGCTGTACTTCAACCACCTGATGGGCAGCCGGCGCGAGCTGGCGGATCTGAAGCGGGCCACGGAGGCCTTCCTGCCCCAGGGGGCGCGCTTCCAGGCCCAGCTCCTCAACGGGGCCATGCTCCTCGTCCTCTGGCTCCAGGCCGCCCTCGTGGGCGGGGGCCTCGTGGCCCGGGACACCCTGCACCGCATCCGGCCCCTCATCTACGCCCACCCGGTGACCCAGGCGGACTACCTGGGCGCCAAGCTCCTCTTCGCGGCGGGCCTGCCCTTCCTCATCATGACGGCCTACGTGATCCTGCCCTGGGGCCTCTCCCTGGCCATCGCGGGTGCCGCCGGGCCCGTTTGGCCCACGGCCCCCCTGCGGCTGCTGCCGGCGGCGGCCCTCATCGCCCTCCTCATGGGGGCGGTGACCCTGGGCGCCTCCAGCCTCGCCGCCTCCCCCAAGGCAGGCTTCGGCTGGGCCCTGGGCATCGTCGTGGGCTCCGCGGCCCTGGGGGGCGTCCTGGGCGGGGCCCTGGGCGATCCCTCCTGGCACGCCCTGGGCCTGGGCACCCTCACCAAGGCCTGGCCCCGGCTCCTCTTCGGGCTGGAAGCGGAGGTGGCGCTGGCCCCGGCCATCGGCGCGACCCTCCTCCACATCGGCCTGTGGACCTCCATCGCGGCCATGCGCACCCGTTCCGGGGAGGCCATCCTGTGATCCGCCTCGAACGCGCCTCCCTCCGCTACGGCGATATCCTGGGCCTCTCGCCCACCTCCTTCGAACTCCCCGACGGGGGCGGGATCACGGGCCTCCTGGGCCCCAACGGGGCGGGCAAGTCCAGCCTGATCCAGCTCCTCTCCGGCCTGCTGCCCCCCTCCGGGGGCGAGGTGCGCATCTTCGGGGAGACCCCCTTCCGCAACCCCGCCGTCCTGGCCCGCATCGGACTCGTGCCCGAGGGGGACCGCTTCCCCGCCGGGCTCCGCGCCGATCGCTGGCTGCGCATGATGGGCCGCCTTTCCGGCCTCGAGGGCGCCACCCTGGATCAGGCCCTGCGGCGGTGCCTGGCCCTCACGGGCATGGCCGAGCGCGCGCGCATGCCCTTCGCCGCCATGTCCAAGGGCATGCGCCAGCGCATCCGCCTCGCCCAGGCCCTGCTGCACGAGCCCACCCTCCTCATCCTGGACGAGCCCTTCAACGGGCTGGACCCGGAGGCCCGGCTCCAGCTCATGGACCTGCTCCGGGGCCTGGCCCAGGGGGGCACCCGGGTGCTGGTGAGCAGCCACATCCTGGGCGAGGTGGCCCAGCTCACGGACCGCATCCTCCTCCTCTTTCGGGGGCGCCTCCTGGCCGAGGGCAGCGTGCCCGAGATCCGGGAGCTGCTGGACCGGCACCCCGTGGAGCTGCGCGTGGGCGCCGAATCCGCCGTGGCCGTGGCCCGCTGGGCCGTGGAGCAGGGCGAACTCGTCTCGCTGCGCATGGAGGAGGGCGGCGCCATCGTGGCCGTGCGCAACCCGCGCACCTTCCTCCCACGGCTCCAGGACGCGGTGGCCGACGGGATCCTGCCCCTGCGGACCCTGGATCCCCTGGACCTCAACCTGGACGCGGTCTTCCAGTACCTGACGAAGGATCACGCATGAACCCCCGGGTCCTCCCCACCCTCCGGGCCATCGTGGCGGGCTACGCGCCCCGGGCCATCCAGGCCAGGGGCTGGGTGCTTTGCGCCCTCGCCGTCCTGCCCGTCGCCATCAGCTTCGCCGGCCGCGCCATCGCCACCCACGCGGGGGGCTTCGATTCCCGCCTGGCCCTCCAGATCTTCCACAACGTCCTGGCCTCCCTGGTGCTCCCCATCATGGTGCTGGTGGCGGCCCCCGGGGGCATCCGGGAGGACATGGAGCAGCGCACCCTCCCCCTCGTCCTCGTGCGGCCCGTGCCCGTGTGGATCCTCCCCGCCGCCAAGGGGCTGGTGTGGTTCGCCTGGGGCGCCTGCTGGCTGGCCGTGAGCGGCCTGGGCCTCACGATCCTGGGGGCCGACCCCGCCTCCGCCGCCCTCCAGGTGCTGGCCCTGGTCCTGGCCTGGTGGGCGGAACTGGCCTTCCTCAGCGCCCTCATCCTCGTCTTCAAGCGGGGCGCCCTGTGGGGGGCCCTCGTCCTCTTCGGGTGGGAGAACCTCTTGCGGGTGCTGCCCGCCACCCTCCAGCGCTTCACCTTCCTGCACCACATCGAGAGCATCTCCGGCAGCCGGGGCGGCATGGTCGCCGACTGGGACGTCCTGGCCCAGGCCCAGATCACCAGCCCCATCCCCCTCTCCGTGACGGCCCTGGTGCTCTTCGGAGTGCTCGCCTGGGCGCTAGCCGGCTGGCAGCTCCACCGCACCCCCCTCGGCCTCGCCGGGCGGGAGGCGGAAGGCTAGGGGGGGTTAGGCTAGACTAGGCGGATGCCCTTCAGGACGACCACCCCCCACGGCACCGAGATCCTCATCGACCCCATCCCCCACGTGCGCAGCTGCTCCGTGGGGTTCTGGGTGCGCCGGGGGTCCTGCGCGGAGGCCCCGGGGGAGGAGGGCCTGGCCCACTTCATCGAGCACACCGTCTTCAAGGGCACGGGCAACTACCCCGAGCCCCAGGTGATGGCCGAGGCCACGGACCGCCTGGGGGGGACCCTGGACGCCTTCACGGGCAAGGAATCCGCCTGCTTCTACGGCAAGGTGCTCCGGGAGAAGCTCCCCGACCTGGTGGACCTCCTGGGCGACCTGGTCACCAGCCCCCGCTTCGAGGAGGAGGAGCTGGCCCGGGAGCGCAGCGTCATCCTGGAGGAGATCAGCCAGAGCGAAGACCAGCCAGACGACTGGGTCAGCGAACTCTTCTACGAGAACTTCTGGCCGGGCGGCCCCCTGGCCCACTCCATCCTGGGCCGGCGGGACCAGGTGGGCGCGTACGGCGCCCGGGAGGCCCGGGCCTTCTTCGAGCGCACGTACCGGGCCCCCAATCTCATGGTGGTGGCCGCCGGCGATATCGAGCCCCAGGCCTTCCTGGACCTGGTGGGCCCCGTCCTGGACCGGCTCCCCCGGGGCCTGTCCCCCGAGCCCCCGGCGGAGAACCGGGCCACCCCCTTCCTCCTCAACACCCCCCGCAAGGACCTGCAGCAGGTGAGCCTCATCCTGGGCTTCCCGGCCCAGCCCCACGTGCACCCGGACCGGGCCGCGGTGAACGTGCTCAGCCATATCCTGGGCGGGGGCATGTCCAGCCGGCTCTTCATGGAGCTGCGGGAAAAGAACGCCCTCTGCTACCAGGTGGGCACGTACCTCACCCACTACAACGACACCGGCGCCCTGCAGGTGGTGGCGGGCTGCGCCCCGGCCCGGGTCCGGGAACTGGTGGGCCGGACCCTGGCGGAGTGCGCGCGCCTCCGGGACCAGGGGGTTTCCGCCGAGGAGCTGGAGCGGGCCAAGCTCCAGCTGCGCACCAACCTCGTCTTCAGCCAGGAGTCCAGCAGCAGCCGCATGTTCAGCCTCGCCTACCAGGCCCTGCACACGGGCCGGATCCTGGGCCTGGACGAGCTGGTGGGGGAGATCGAGGCCGTGGACGGCGATCAGCTTCTGCGGGTGGCCCGGGAGGTGCTGGATCCCGCCCGGCTGGGGGTTTCCGCCCTGGGAACGGGCCGGAATACGGCCATCCGGCCCGGTGATCTGGTGGCCTGACCCGTCTGCGCCGGTCTAGGAAAGAACGAAAAAACGAGCCAGCGGCGCCTGCAGTCTGTCCGGGTATATCTTTCGGCCCCCCGAAGGATGACTTTTGCCCCATTCGGAACCAAACTTTGGGGGCCATGATCCCCTCCCCACCCCTGAACCCCGGCGCCGCGAGCCCCCTGTACCTGCAGCTGCAGCGGACCCTGCGGAGCCTCATCCAGGCCAATGAATGGAAGGCGGGGATGCGCCTGCCCGCCGTTCCGGACCTGGCCCAGCGGTTCCAGGTGCACCGGCTCACCGTGCTCAAGGCCCTGGCGGGGCTCAAGCGCACGGGCTGGGTCCAGACCGTGGCGGGCCGGGGCAGCTTCGTGGCCGACCACCTGCCCGAGGCACCCGCCCTCCTGGATCCCGAGGCCTTCCCCTTCCAGGGTTCCTCCCTGCGGGTGCGGGAGGACGAACTGGGCCCCTGGCTGGGGGAGACCCTGGCCCTGGCCCAGAACCGCCAGCTGGTGAGCTTCTCGGCGGGCTTCCCCCCCTCGGATCTGCTCCCGGGCGAGGCCCTGCGCCGCATCTACACCAAGACCATGAAGGAGCTGGAGGCCAGCGCCTGGGTGTACGCGCCCCCCGCCGGCCACCCCGCGTACCTGGAGGCCGTCGCCGCCTGGCTCGGCGCCGAGGGCGAGCCCATCCCCCCGGGCTGGGGCATCCGGGCCGCCCCCGGGGCCCAGTCGGCCCTGGCCGTCGTGCTGGAGACCCTCACCGTGCCCGGTGACCGGGTGCTGGTGGAGAGCCCCTGCTACATGGGCGCCCTGGCCCTCATCCGGACCCTGGGCCGGGAGGCCGTGCCCGTCCCCGTGGACCGCAACGGCCTGAACCCCGACCGCCTCGCCTCCATCCTCCAGAAGGGCGACGCCAAGCTGCTCTTCACGGTGCCCACCTTCCACAATCCCACCGGCATGACCCTCTCCCGGGCCCGCCGCGAGCGCATCCTGGCCCTGACCCGGGCCCATGGGGTGACGGTGGTGGAGGACGACACCTACGGCGACCTGCGCTTCATCGGCGGGCGCACCCCCAGCTTCCGCAGCCTGCCCCTGGCCGACAACGTCATCCACCTGGGCAGCTTCTCCAAGAGCCTGGCCGCGGGCCTTCGCCTGGGCTACCTCATCGCCCCCGACGCCGTGCTGGCGCGCATCGGCATCGTGCAGGAGGTCCACACCGTCGCCCTGCCCACCCTCAGCCAGGCCGTGACGGGCCACTTCCTGGAGGGGGGCGGCTTCCGGCGCCACCTCACCCGGCTGCGCAAGGCCCTGCGCGAACGGCGCGACGCCATGCTCGAGGCCATCCAGGCCAGCTTCCCGAAGGACTGCGAGGTCACCGAGCCCAAGGGCGGCATGCACCTGTGGGTGGTGCTGCCCGAGGACGTGTCCACCCTGGACCTGCACCGGGACGCCATCAGCCACGGCCTGGGCTTCGCCCCCGGCCCCCTCTTCTTCCCCGACGGCCGGGGCACCAACTGCCTGCGCCTCAACTTCTCCACCCACGCGCCCAGCGTGACCCGCGAAGCCATCGCGCGGCTGGGGGGCCTCATCCGGACCCGCCCATCCGCCCAAACTTGAAGGAGTGCCCATGAACGCCATCACCGCCAACTCCGTCTCCGCGCGCTTCGATCTGCAGCCCGCCAAGGAGCCCCTCTCCCCCGAGGAGCGCGCCAAGCGCATGCAGAACCCGGGCTTCGGAAAGGTCTTCTCCGAGCACATGGTCGTGATCCCGTACAACGAGGAGACCGGCTGGGGCAAGGGCGTGCTCAAGCCCTACGGCCCCATCGTCCTGGATCCCGCCGCCAGCGTGCTGCACTACGGGCAGGCCATCTTCGAGGGCTTCAAGGCCTACCGCCAGCCCGACGGCTCCATCAAGACCTTCCGCCCCGAGGCCAACGGCCACCGCTTCAACGCCTCCGCCCGCCGCCTGGCCATGCCCGAGCTGCCCGTGGATCTCTTCGTGGAGGCCGCCGACCTGCTCATCACCCAGGAGAAGGACTGGGTCCCCGACGCCATCGGCGAAAGCCTCTACCTGCGGCCCCTCATGATCGCCACCGAGGCGGCCCTGGGCGTGCGCGCCAGCAAGGAATACCTCTTCATCCTCATCGCCTCCCCCTCGGGCGCCTACTTCCCCCAGGGCGTGAAGCCCGTGACCGTGTGGATCAGCGAGAACTACGTGCGGGCCGCGCCCGGCGGCACCGGCTCCGCCAAGTGCGCGGGCAACTACGCCGCCAGCCTCGTGGCCCAGAAGGAGGCCAAGGGCGAGGGCTGCGACCAGGTGGTCTGGCTTGACGCCGTGCACCGCCGCTACGTGGAGGAGATGGGCGGCATGAACATCTTCTTCGTCTACAAGGAGGGCGGCGAGACCATCGTGGCCACCCCCGTCCTCACGGGCACCCTGCTCCCGGGCGTCACCCGCCTGACCCTGCTGGACCTGGCCAAGAAGCTGGGCTACAAGGCCGAGGAACGGCGCATCAGCGTGGACGACTGGGCCGAGGCCCTGCGCAACGGCACCATGACCGAGGCCTTCGCCTGCGGCACCGCCGCGGTCATCACCCCCATCGGCACCGTGAAGAGCGCCCACGGGGAGTGGAAGGTGAACGGCGGCGAGACCGGCCCCGTGGCCAGCCGCCTCCGGGAGGCCCTGCTCAACCTGCAGCACGGCGTGGATCCCGATCCCAACGGCTGGATGCACACCGTCTGCTAGGGGCCTGAACAAGCGAGAAGGGCGCCGGGACCCAGGTTCCGGCGCCCTTCTCGCGTACGGCCGGGGGAAAACGCGAAGGATGGGTCGCGGAACCTCCCGCGCTTCCCCTGGACTGGGTCGATTACCCCCCAGGGAGGGCCCCATGCAGGCGACGGGTTCCAGCCGATCCCTCGATGTCCTCAACATGCGCGTCCGGGTCGCCCGCGCCTGGGGCCTCCCCGGGGTCCTGGCCCTCCTCCTGCCCGTGAGGATCATCGTCATCCTGGCCCAGGGAATCCCCCGGGGCCAGATGGTGGCCCCCCTTCTTTCCGTGGCCGTGGCGGCCCCCTTCGTCCACCTGGCGCGGCGCATCCCCGCCACCCAGTCGGCCTGCGACCGGGCGGTGGTGGGGCGCAGGGCGGCCGAGCCCCCCCGGGAGGGGTAGGGCCGGAGGCCGCCGGCGCAGTCCCGGCAAGGAACCCGGCGGGATTCCGCTGTTCCAAAAGGAAGGGGCCCCTCGCGGGGCCCCTTCCTTCAGTCGACTGGGAAGAAGTTACTTCTTCTCGGCCTTCTTCTCTTCCTTCTTGGCCTCGGCCTTCTCGGCCTTCTTGGCTTCCTTCTTCTCGGCCTTCTTCTCTTCGGTCATGGCCTTCTTGGCTTCTTCCTTCTTGGCCTCTTCCTTCTTGGCGGCCTTCTTGGCCTTCTTGGCGGCCTTCTTCTCGGCCTTGGGCTCCTCGGCCTTCTTCTCCTCGGTCAGGGCCTTCTTGGCCGCGGGGGCAGCCTCTTCCTTCTTGGCGGCCTTCTTCTCGGCCTTCTTCTCTTCCTTCTTGGCGTCAGCCTTCTTCTCGGCCTTCTTCTCTTCCGTCATGGCCTTCTTCTCGGCCTTCTTCTCGTCCTTCTTGGCGTCGGCCTTCTTCTCGGCCTTCTTCACTTCGACTTTCTTGGTCTCTTCTTTCTTGGGGGCCTTGGCTTCCTCAGCGAAAGCGGGGCTGATGAGGGCGGCGGCCACAAGCAGGGCAGCGAGCTTGTTCATGGATGGCTCCAGTGTGGATTCCGGCGACGGCCGGAGGTCTGGGGCCTAATAAGCATCTTCCAGGCCAAATTCAATAGGCTTATATTTCAATACTTAGCACTTGGCCAAAGCACGGAAACCCGTAGGATTCTGCAACACGTTGCAATCCGCATCACTCCCGGTCCTCGGAGCCGTCCCCCAATCCCAGGTCCTTGAGCTTGCGGTAGAGGGTCGTGCGGTCCTTGCCCAGGATGTCGGCGATGCGGCTCTTCTTCTGCTCGTGCTTGAGGAGGACCTGGATGTAGCGGCGCTCCAGTTCCTCCAGGGTGGGCAGGCGGTCCCAGTCCCGGATGAGCTCCAGGAGGGGGGCCGGAGCGGCGGGAAGGACCCCCGCCCGGGTGCGCAGCTCCTCCCGGATCTTCTCCGGGAAATCGTCGGGGGTGATTTCCCGGCCCCGGCTCAACTGGGTGAGGTGCTCCACGATATTGCCCATCTCCCGGACATTCCCAGGCCAACTGTAGCTTTCCAGCTGGCGGCGGGCGTCCTCCCGGATGCGGTACGAGGTGCCGTCCTTCCTTCCGCATTCCGCCAGGAAGTGGTCCAGGAGGGCCGGGATATCCGACGCGACCTTCCCCGAGGCATCGCGGCTGTAGCGCTCCCGCACGGGGGGGACGCGGATCTCCACCACGCAGAGGCGGTAGTACAGATCCTCCCGGAACTTCCCCGCCTTGACCATCTGGGCCAGGTCCTTGTTGGAGGCCGCGATGACCCGCACGTCCACCTTCACGGTGCGGTTCCCGCCCACCTTGCGCACCTCCTGCTCCTGGAGCACCCGCAGGAGGCGGACCTGGAAGCCCAGGGAGGTCTCGCCGATCTCGTCCAGGAAGATGGTGCCCCCGTTGGCCTCCTCGAAGAGCCCCTTCTTGTCGGTGACGGCCCCCGTGAAGGCCCCCTTCACGTGCCCGAACAGCTCGGATTCCAGCAGGCTCTCCGTGAGGGCCCCGCAGTTGATGGCCACGAAGGGGGCCGCCTTGCGGTCGCTGCTCAGGTGGATGTTCTGGGCCACCAGTTCCTTGCCCGTGCCGCTCTCCCCGATGATGAGGACGGTGGTGCGGCTGTTCTGCAGGGAGGCGATGGTGCGGTAGACCTCCATCATGCGGGGGCTGGAACCGATCATGACGCTCTGGTTGAGCTTGCCCCCCTTGCCCGTTTCCGCCCCGCCCCCCTTATTGGCCTTCATGAGGAGGGCCCGCTTCACCAGGGACTTGAGCTCCTCGTTGTTCCAAGGCTTGGAAATGAAGTCGAAGGCGCCTTCCCGCACCGCCTCCAGGGCCTTCTCGAGCGTGCCGAAGCCCGTGAGGAGGATCGTCTCCACCTCCAGGGGCTTGGCGGCCCGGAGCAGGTCCAGGCCGTCCTGGGCCGCCTCCAGGTTGATATCCGAGAGCATGAGGTCGATGCCCCCCTCCCGCAGGTGCCGGAGGGCTTCATCCGGCCGGGTGGCCTTGAGCACCTCCACCTGCATGCCGAGCCCCTCCCCCAGGAGCAGCTCCAGGAGGTCGCAGGTCTCGCGGGAATCGTCCACCACCAGGATGCGGGCCATTGTTTTTTCCACCTTGGTTGTTTTATTTTAAAATGTTTTTTCGGGACTCCGCCCGGCCGGACCGGAGTAGGGTGGGTGGCACGGATCCCGGGAGTCCCTATGAGATTACGCCTTGTCCTGGCCATGGCCGCAACCCTCGTGTTCTCCACCCTCGCCGGGGCGGACCTGGGGCCAAGGCCAAGTGAAGGCGGACGATAACGGGTACAATGGGGGCATGACGAGCGACGCCCCCTCCTTCGACGAAGGCCTGGACCAGCTGGAAGCCCTGGTGGTCCGGCTGGAGAATGGCAGCCTCGGCCTGGAGGAGGCCCTGAAGGCCTTCGAGGAGGGCGTGGCCCTCACCCGCTCCCTCCAGCAGCAGCTGGGGGCGGCCCAGCGCCGGGTGGAGGTCCTCCGCCAGGGCCTGGGCGGCGAAGTGAAGGCCGAGCCCATGGAAGGGGAATCCTTTTGACCACGTCCGCATCCCAGCAGGTGAAGGAAGATCTCGCCCGGCTGGTTCCCCTCCTTGAATCCCGTTTCCTGGCCCCCTTCCGGGACGGGGAGGCTCCCGCCCTGGCCGACGCCATGGTGTACAGCCTCCAGGCCGGCGGCAAGCGCATCCGCCCCGTCCTCTGCATGCTTTCCGCCGAAGCGGTGGGCGCCCGGGCCGAGTCGGCCCTCACCTGCGCCATGGCCCTGGAATTCATCCACACTTACTCCCTCATCCACGATGATCTGCCGGCCATGGACGACGATGATCTGCGCCGGGGCAAGCCCACCTGCCACGTGGCCTTCGGCGAGGGCCCGGCCATCCTCGCCGGGGACGGTCTCCTGACCGAGGCCTTCACCCTCCTGGCCTCGGACCCGGACATGCCCCCCTCCCGCCGGGTGGACGCCGTGCGGGTGCTGGGAGAGGCCGCCGGCTGGCGGGGCATGGTGGGCGGCCAGGCCCTGGACCTGGAGGGCGAGGCCCGCACCCGGTCCGGCGCCCCCGTCACCCTGACCGAGCTCCAGCAGATCCACCGCCTCAAGACCGGGGCCCTCCTGCGGGCCTCCCTGGAGCTGGGGGCCGTCGCGGGCTGCGCGGCCCCGGAGCACCGCGAAGCCCTCAAAGCGGCCGGAGAAGCGATCGGCCTCGCCTTCCAGATCCAGGACGATATCCTCGACGCCACCTCCACCGCGGAGGCCATGGGGAAGCGGGTTGGAAAGGACGAAGGCAGGGGTAAAATCACCTACCCCCTGCTCCTCGGGCTCCACGGCGCCCGGAAAGCCCTGCAGGAAGCCACGGAACGCGCCACATGCCAGCTACGATCGCTACCGAATCCCCATTCCCTGACGGCCTTGGCCACGTACTTGGCGGAGCGCGGCGCGTGAGCCGGCACCCCCTCCTGGAATCCGTGGCGGCGCCCCAGCAGATCCGGCACTTCTCCCTGGCCCAGATGGAGCAGCTGGCCCGGGAGGTGCGCGAGTTCCTCATCGAGTCCGTCAGCGAGACCGGGGGCCACTTCAGCTCGAACCTGGGCACGGTGGAGCTGACCGTGGCCCTGATGCACCACTTCGACTTCCTCGTGGACCGCATCGTCTGGGACGTGGGCCACCAGGCCTATCCCTACAAGATCCTCACGGGCCGCAAGGACCGCTTCCCCACCCTGCGCAAGCACAACGGGCTCTCGGGCTTCCTCAAGCGGGAGGAGAGCCCCTACGACCACTTCGGGGCCGGCCACGCCAGCACCTCCATCTCCGCCGCCCTGGGCATGGCGAAGGCCAGGGACCAGATGGCCCAGGACTTCTCCTGCGTGGCCGTCATCGGCGACGGCTCCATGACCGCGGGCATGGCCTTCGAGGGCCTGAACCAGGCCGGGTTCCTGGAGACCCGGAAGTTCATGGTGATCCTCAACGACAACGACATGAGCATCAACCCCAACGTGGGGTCGCTGCAGGGCTACCTGAACCAGATGATCTCCGGCCAGTACTACAACCGCTGGCGGGACCGCATCGAGCACGCCATCAAGACGATCCCCGTGGCCAGCGTCAGCCGGCGCCTGGCCAAGGTCGCCAAGTGGAGCGAGGAATCCTTTAAGCGCATCGCCGTGCCCGGCCTCCTCTTCGAGGACCTGGGCTTCCGCTACATCGGCCCCGTGAACGGCCACGACGTGGCGGCCCTGCTGCGGGCCATGGGCGAGGCCAAGGCCCGCATGGAGGAGGGCCCCGTCCTCCTGCACGTGCAGACCAAGAAGGGCTACGGCTACGACCCCGCGGTGAAGGACCCCCTCAAGTGGCACGGGGTGACCGCCTTCGACAAGGAATCGGGGGAGATCATCAAGGTCGCCGCCGACCCGGGCAAGCCCCCCCCGCCCCCGTCGTACACCTCCGTGTTCGGCAACACCCTCTCGGACCTGGCCCGCAAGGATCCCAAGATCGTGGCCATCACGGCCGCCATGCTGGACGGGACCGGCCTCAACATCTTCCAGAAGGCCCACCCCGAGCGCTGCTTCGACGTGGGCATCGCCGAGCAGCACGCCGTCACCTTCGCCGCGGGCCTGGCCTGCCAGGGGCTGAGGCCGGTCGCGGCCATCTACTCCACCTTCCTGCAGCGCGGCTTCGACCAGGTGCTCCACGACGTGTGCCTGCAGAACCTCCCCGTCACCTTCGCCATGGACCGGGGCGGCATCGTGGGCGCCGACGGCCCCACCCACCACGGCCTCTACGACCTCTCTTACCTGCGCTGCATGCCCAACCTCGTGCTCATGGCCCCCAAGGACGAGAACGAGCTGCGCCGGATGCTCTTCACCGCCATCTACAGCAACCGCCCCGCGGCCCTGCGCTACCCCCGGGGCAACGGCCTGGGCGTGGCCCTGGAGGAACCCGTCACCGCCCTGCCCATCGGCAAGGGCGAGCTGCTCCGGGAAGGTTCGGACCTGCTGCTGGCCGCCGTGGGGACCCTCGTGGCCCCGGCCATGGAACTGGCGAACCGCCTGGAGGCCGAAGGCGTCTCCTGCGCCGTCATCAACGCCCGCTTCATCAAGCCCCTGGACGAGGAGCTCCTGGCCACCTGGGCCTCCAAGGTGCGGGGCATCGTCGCCCTGGAGGAGGGCTGCGCCCCCGGCGGGTTCACGGGCGCCGTGGCCGAATTCCTGGCCGACCAGGGCATCGGCAGGCCCCTCCTGCGCTGCGCCGTGGCCGATCACATCGTCCACCATGGCGACCAGGCCCGGCTCCTGGACGAGGAGGGCCTCAGCGTCCCGGCCCTCCACGCCCGGATCAAGGGCTTCCTGGGACGGCTTTAGTCACGCCTCCAGAACCATCCTCAGGTCGGCCATGAGCCTTTGCAGGGTCTCCTCCGTCAGGGCGAGGGGCACCTGCTGCTTGACCTCGTCCCGGCGGTAGAAGGCGATGCGCTTGACCACCACCTTGTCCCGCCCGATGCAGATCTCGTTGTACTGGATCTGGGCGTCGTCCTTGTAGGGGGGCAGGCTCCGCAGCTGGATGTACATGCCCCGCCGGTCGTGGTCCACGATCTCAAGGCGTTCGTGCAGATAGTTGACCTGCCGGGAGAGATCCTCGGCCCGGGCCTTGAGCTTGGCGAAGGTGCGCTTGGGCGCCTCCAGGCGCTCCAGGGTGATGTGCCCCAGTTCCACCCCGGCCCGGGTGCGGCGCAGGGCCCCGGTGAGGGCGCCCTCCGCGGCGGGATCCCCGTGGCTGAAGGGCTCGAAGCCGTGGAAGTCGCCGGGCAGGACCGTATCGTCGTACCGCTTGGCCTTCCTGGACTGCTTCATGGCGGGGGTCCTGGGGAGTGGGAAGAGGGCAAGCCGGCCCGCCGGTGGGGAATCGGGAATATGCATTCGGGCTGGCTTGGCCCCTAGGGTAACCGTGGCCGGGCCGTTGGGCAATTCAATCGTCCGGAAATCGTATTCCTAAGCCTTGGGCCACCTGGGTTTATAGATCATCCGATCCAGGGGGCGCGCGAAAGCCGTCCAGTTGCCCCCGGAGGTGTCCTCCCGCACGGCCCGGCCCATGGCCTCCAGCTTCCCGTCCAGGTCGTCCAGGTAGTGGACGAGGAGGGCTTCGGGGGTCTTGGGGAGCACGGGAGAACCGAATTCCAGCTTGCCGTGGTGGCTGAGGACGATGTGGAGCAGGTGGAGCCGCAGGTCCTCGGGGAAGCCCGGGATGGCGTCGGCGGCGCGGCCGATCCATTCCGCCTCCAGGGCGATGTGGCCCAGGAGGTTGCCCGCGTCCGAATAGCCGAAGCTCCGGTGGAAGGTGAGTTCGGCCGTCTTCCCCAGATCGTGGAGGAGGACGCCGGCCAGCACCAGGTCGGGGTTCAGGTCCTGGTAGTGGGCGCAGGCCCGTTCCGCCATGGCGGCCACGGAGAGGGTGTGCTCGGCCAGGCCGCCCAGGCACACGTGGTGCATGCTCTTGGCGGCGGGGGCCCGGAGGAAGGCCTCCCGGCGCGGGGCGTCCTCCACCAGGAGCCGCTGGAGGAGGGCGCGGATCCAGGGATCCCGGACGCCGGCGATGCGCGCGTCCAGTTCCCGGGCCATGTCCTCCACGGGCCGGGCGCTCACGGGGAAGAAGCGGGACAGTTCGCCCACCTCCCCGTCGGGGGCGTGGCGCACCTTGTCCAGGCGCAGCTGGAGCCGGCCGTTGTAGCTGGACACGGTGCCCTTGACCTTGAGGAAGGCCTCGGGGGCGATGAGGTCCAGGTCCCCTTCGGCGGCCCGCAGGTCCCAGAGGAAGGCCTTGAGATCGCCGGAAGCGTCGGCCAGGCGCAGCTCCAGGTACTCGCTGCCCTTGGCGCTGGTCTTGAAGGCGGCCTCCAGGGCGAGGAGATGGCCGTTGAAGGGATCCCCCTCCTTGAGTGTCCGGAGGGGGGCCTGTTCGCTCATGGGGTGTCCTAGTGGAAAGTCGGGTTCTTGGGCCGGGGGGCCATGGGGTCGTTCATGGAGGCGTCGTCCATGGGGGCCCACTTCTCTTCCAGGACCTCGATGTAGGTCCACTGGTCACCCCGCGCCACGTTGCCCTCGGGCAGGTTCAGCACCCGGGCCCGGATGATGCGGTTGTACAGGGGGAACTCCAGCTCCATGCCCGCCTTCACTTCGAAGCTGGCCTTCCGGGGCGTCCCGTCCACCCGCACCATGCCCTCGTCGCAGAGCTCCCGGGCCAGTTCCCGGCGCTTCACGAGATGGGTCTTCTTCAGGAACAGATCCAGACGCACGCTCACCCCTTGACGATGTCTTCCCTGGGGACCATGAACCGGATGTTGGCACGGACACGCATGTTGTTGAGGTAGTTCTCGATGGCGTTCTGGGCCTTGGGCTCCTGCAGCTTCTCGAGGATCTGCATGCGCACCTCGGCGAAGGGCTTGGCGGCGTCCAGCTGGGCCTCCACGAGCTGCACCAGGTAGAAGTTCTTGTCCGTCTCCAGGGGACCGGAGACCTCGCCGGCCTTGAGGGCCAGGGAGGCCTTCTCGATGTTCTGGTGGAGAACGCCCTTGGCGATCCAGCCCAGGTCGCCGCCGGTGCTGCGGCTGGTGCTGACGGAGTGCTCCTTCACCAGGTTCTCGAAGGGGGTGCCCTTGTCCAGGTCGGCCTTGATCCTGGCCAGCTTGGCGCGGCTCGCCTCCGTCTCCTCGGGCGTGGCGCCCTTGGGCAGGACCAGCTCCCGGATGCGGAAGCGGGGGGGGATGCGGAAGTCCTCCTTGTGGTCCAGGTACCAGGCCATGAGTTCCTGTTCCTCGATGGCGATCTTGGAGTAGACCTCGCGCCTCAGCACTTCCTGCTTCTGCATATCGGACCGGGTGCGCGCCAGGTAGGCGGGCAGGCCGATGCCCAGGGAGCCCTTGAGGGCCCGCTCGAAATCATCGTCCGTGGCGAAGTTGTTCTGCTTCTTGATCTCCTCCACGTAGCCCCGGAGGTCCTCCTCCCGGACCTGGATCCCCAGATCCGCGGCCTTGTCCTGGATGATGAAGTTGTCGATGAGGCCCTGGAGGGTCTTCTCCCGGGCATCCTTCAGCTTCTCGTCCAGGGCCTTGCCGTTGAACTGGCGGTAGAGGGCGGCGGTCTCCTGCTCAACAGCCTGCTGGAAGACCCGGCGAGAGATCTGGTGGCCGTTCACGACGGCGAGGATCTCCTCCCGCACCTCGGGCGCGCCCATGAGGATGCAGGGCACGCAGAGGGCCGTAAGGGCGCGGATGCTCATTTGGTTTCCTTCTTGGCCCCGGTGGCCTTGGGGGCGGGCTTGGCGGGCTTGGGGGCGGCCTTGGGAGCGGGCTGGGCGGTCGCGGCGCCCTCGGCGGCGGCGCCATCCAGGTAACCCACTTCCTGGCGGGCGGCGTCCAGGTAGGCGGCCATCACACGCTCGTTCTTCTCGGCGGCAGCCTGCTGGCGGGCGGTCTCCTTGGCGGCCTCGAAGGTCTGGGGGGCCGCGGGGGTGAGCTTTTCCACCTTGATCAGGTGGTAGCCGTGCATGGTCTTGACGGGCTCGCCCACCTCGCCCTGCTTCTGGTCGCGCACGGCCTTGTCGAACTCGGGCACGAAGCGGCCGAAGGAAATGTCCTCGTAGAGGCCGCCCTTGTCCTTGCTGCCGGGATCGTCGGAAAACTCCTTGGCGGCGGCGTCGAAGGTCTTGCCCGCCTTGAGGGCGGCCTGGACCTCCTTGATGCGGGCCAGGGCCTCCTCGTCGGTGCGGGGCTTGTCCTTGCCGTTGTTGCGGGTGCTCACGAGGATGTGGCGGGCCGCGAAGGTCTCCGGGGAGCGGAACTTCTCGGGGTGGCTCTCGAAGTAGGCCTTCACCTCGTCGTCGGAGACCTGGCTCTCCTCCCGGAGGCGCTTGCCGTCCTGGTCGAAGAGGGCCTGGATGAGCACCTGCATCTTCATGAGCTGCAGCTTGCGGGCGAAGTCCTCGCCCTTGGCCAGGCCCTCCTTCTCGGCCTTGCCGGAGAGCACCCGGAACTCCAGGTAGCGCTTCACGTACTGGTCCTTGGCGCCGGGCATCATGAGCACCTGGGCCCGCTGCTGCTCGGGGACGCTCAGGTTCAGGAAGAGATCGAAGTCGGACTGCCTGATGGCCTCGCCGTTCACCACCGCCAGGACCTTGTCCTCCTTGGGGGCCTCGGCAGCGGGCTTGGCGGGCTGGGCAGGGGCGGGGGTCTGGGCGGCGGGGGTCCCGGCCTGCGAGGCCAGGGAGGCGAGCACGAGGGTGAGGCTGCGGAGCATGGGGGTCCTTTGGGTCATCAGTCGCGGCGGCCGCCGGAAAGGAGGCGGAGGAGGTTGAGGAAGATGTTCAGGAGGCTGATGAAGAGGCTGAGGGCGAAGCCGGCCGCGTCATCCATGTCCCCGGTCTGGAGCATGCGGGAGGTGTCCCACAGGATCTTGGCGGAGCAGGCGATGACGATGACGGCGGAGATCATCAGGTGGAAGAGTTCGGCGTGGTAGAAGATGCCGATCACGCTGGCGCCCAGGGCCACCACGAGGCCCACGGCCACGAAGCTGCCCAGGAAGCTGAAGTCCTTCTTGGAGACGAAGGCGATGGCGCTGAGGACGAGGAAGTCCAGGGCCGTCAGGCCGAAGGCCATGAGCACGATGCCGGGCCCGCTGGTGGCGGCGGCGGCGAAGACGAGGATGCCGGCCAGGATGCCCGAGACGTAGGTGAAGAGGGCGAAGGCGTAGCGGTTGGCGGGCTTGCGGCGGATGACGGACTGGGCCCAGAAGAAGGAGCCGAAGTAGCCCAGGATCAAGGGCCACACGGCGAAGCGCCCGAAGACCTGCACCAGGCCCGCGAAGACGAAGGGGGAGCTGAGGACGCCCACGGCGGCCACGCCGAAGCCAGCCATGAGCCACAAATAAACCTTGCGGACGAATGCCACCCGTTCCTCGCCCCGGGAGAGGCTGGGGGCCATGCGGCCTTCTGTGTCGTACATCATGGGAATAAACCTCGCAGAAACCCCCGGAGGGGTGACCTTCCATCCTACCACCGGCCCGGGTCCGCAGACCGGGGGATGTCCGGGGCGGAGGGGGGTTCAGCAAATCAAGATGGCTTGCCGGGCGGGAAGGTTCCCGGGCGGGCAGGGGCCTCAGCCCTGGATGATCCGCCGCTGGGGGATGGGGTGGTTGACCCCCTCCAGCTTGAAGCGCTGGAGGACCCGCCGGCGGTACTCCCGGGCCACGGCCCACTGCTGGCCGGGCTCGCACTTGGTGACGGTGCGCAGGGTGCAGCTGACGGGGGTCATGGTCTCCACCCCCAGGACCTCCGTGGGCTCCATCACCGTCTCCACGGAACCCTTCATCTCGGACCCCACCTGGCGCAGGAGGTCCATGATGCGGTCCACGTCCTCGTCGTGGGCCACCTCCACGTCCACGAGGGCCTTGGCGAAGTTCTTGCTGAGCACGATCACGTCGTTGATGGATCCGTTGGGCAGGAAGTGGGCCCGGCCCTCCAGGTCCCTCAGCATGGTGATGCGGAAGGTCATGCGCTCCACGGTGCCGGTGTGCTTGTCGCCCACGCTGATGATGTCGCCGACGCCGTACTGGTTCTCCACCAGGAGGAAGAAGCCCCCGATGACGTCCTTGACCAGGTTCTGGGCGCCGAAGCCGATGGCGGCGCCCACGATGCCCACGCCGGCCACCAGGGGGCCCACGTTCACGTTGAACTCCTGGAGGGTCTCCAGGATGAAGAAGGTGATCACGAGGACCCGGGCGAAGTTGGCGATGACCGCGCCCAGGGTCTGGGCCCGGCGCTGGGTCTCGGGTTCGGCGCCGTGGATGCCCGCGGCCATGGAGCGGGCCACGGCCCGGGACACGAGGCGCAGGGCCCAGAGGATGACGACGCAGGTGAGGACGACGGCCAGGAGCTTGCCCAGCTTCTGCCAGCCCGCCTGGCCCAGCCAGGTGAAAAACCGGTCGATTCGGTCCCCGAGGAGGATGCCCATGTCCATGCGCCGTGATCCCTTTCCCCCAGTCTATACGACCTGGGGGGCGGGCCGGCGGGTCAGGGCCAGGCGGACCGGATCACCCGGAGGTTCCCCTTGGCCAGTTCCCCCAGGTCCAGGACCTGGCCCCAGGCGGCCGGATCCCCCCCGGACAGGGAGAGGGAGAGGTCCTCGCCCACCCGGATGAGGACGCCCCCCGTGCGGCCCCGGTTGACCAGGGAGAAGGAGAGATCGGGCCCGGACATGTAGCGAGCGATCAGGTTGATGTGGCCGGGCAGGGGGATCTCGTCCCCCGGGTCGGTGAGTTTGCCGATGAGCATGCCCCCGGGGGCGTACAAGGCCACCCCGCCGGGGTTGCGCACGGAGCGCAGGCGCAGGACCCACTGGCCGGTCGTGATGTTGTGGAAGCGGCGCTCCCGGCCCCCATCCTCCGGTGGCATCATGCCCCACCCGGCCACCGAGGCCGCCGCCACCACCGCCAGGACCCCCATGGATCTTCGAGCCGCCTTCCACATGCCCCCTGGGATGCCGGAGGCCCGGCCCGGGTTCCCGCCCACGAGACCCCGACCATGCACGACACCGATATCGCCGAACTCATCGCCCGCTACGGCGTCAACGCGGGCTACGCCGCCGAGACGCTCCCGCCCCCGCCCTCCCGGGGTGCACACCTCCGCCGGGGATACCTGGCCGCCGACACGGACCCCCTGGGCCTGGAGCCCCGGGAGGCCCCGCCGGAGCCCGGGTCCCCGCACCTGCGCGAGGCCTGGTGCGGCACCCTGGGCGCGGAGATCGCCCACCTGGAGGATCCCGGGCGCCGGTCCTGGCTGGCCGCGGCCGTGGAGGCGGGGCCCGGGCGCTGCGGCCTGGACGGGGAGGCCCGGCGTGAGCTCCTCCTCCAGCTCCTGAGGGTGGAGGCCTTCGAGGCGGCCCTCCTGGCCCGGTTCCCCGGGCACAAGGGCTTCTCCCTGCGGGGCGGGGAGACCGCGGTGACCTTCCTGGACCGGGTCTTCGACCGGGCCGTGGCCGCGGGCGTGGAGGAGGCGGTGATGGGCATGCCCCACCGGGGCCGGCTGGCGGTGATGGCCTGCACCCTGGGCAGGCCCGCCTCCGAGATCTTCGCCAGCTTCGAGGACCGGGCCGACCCGGGCTCCACCCACGGCAGCGGGGATCTGCGCTACCACCTGGGCGCCTCGGCCCTGCGGCGCTCCCGGGGGGGCGGCGGCCTCGCCCTGGTGCTGGCCCCCAACCCCAGCCACCTGGAGGCGGTGGACCCGGTGGTGCAGGGCATGGCCCGGGCCCGCCAGCGCCTGGTGGGCACGCCGAAGGTCCTCCCCCTCCTGGTGCACGGGGACGCCTCGCTGCCCGGCCAGGGGGTGGCGGCGGAGACCTTCAATCTGGCGGCCCTGGAGGGCTACGCCACCGGCGGCACCCTC
Source organism: Holophaga sp. (assembly GCA_035298525.1). Lineage (GTDB taxonomy): Bacteria > Acidobacteriota > Holophagae > Holophagales > Holophagaceae > Mesoterricola. The sequence goes on along the minus strand of DATGXY010000111.1, from coordinate 5,315 downwards.
CACCTGGTGGTGGACAACCGCCTGGGCTTCACCGCGGGCCCCGGGCTGACCCGGTCCGCGGGGCGCTGCACGGACCTGGCCCGGGCCTTCCAGGTCCCCGTCCTCCACGTGAACGGGGACGACCCCGAGGCCGCGGTGCGGGCCGCGGATCTGGCCCTGGACTACCGCATGCGCTTCGGCGCCGATATCGTGGTGCGCCTGGTCTGCTACCGCCGCCTGGGGCACAACGAGGGGGACGAACCCCGCTTCACCCAGCCCGTCCTCTATCGCCTCATCGACGCGCATCCCCCGGTGACGGACCTGTACCGGGCCCGGCTGGAGGCGGCCGGGGACCTGGAGCCCGGGGCGGGGGAGGTCCTGGAGGCCCGGGCCCGCCGGGAGGTGGACGCGGGTCCGGCCTCCCTGGACCTGCCCCTTCCCCCGGCCCGCCCCCACCGGGCCGTGGCCGGGCCGGAGGCGGAGCTCCGGGAGGTCGCCCGGATCCTGGGGCGGATGCCGGAGGGCTTCGAGCCCCATCCCAAGCTCCGGCGGCTCCTGGCCGAGCGCGGCGCCATGGCCGCCGGAAGCCCGGTGGACTGGGCCGCCGCGGAGCTCCTGGCCTTCGGCCTCTGCCTGCAGGAAGGCATGCCGGTGCGGCTTTCGGGCCAGGACGCGGTGCGGGGCACCTTCAGCCAGCGCCACCTCACCCTCTACGACGCCCGGGACGGCGCCCCCTGGACCCCGCTGGCGCACCTGGGCCCCCTGGAGGCGGTGGACAGCCCCCTTTCGGAGTTCGCGGCGCTGGGCTTCGAATTCGGCCTGGCCGCGGCGGATCCCTCCGCCCTCGTTCTCTGGGAGGCCCAGTTCGGGGACTTCGCCAACGGGGCCCAGGTGATCATCGATCAGTTCCTGGCCGCCTCGGAACAGAAGTGGGGCCAGGCCTGCGGCCTCGTCCTCCTCCTCCCCCACGGCCAGGAGGGGCAGGGACCCGAGCATTCCTCCGCGCGCCTGGAGCGCTTCCTGGATCTGTGCGCCGAGGACAACCTCCGGGTGGCCCAGCCCTCCACCGCCGCCCAGCACTTCCGCCTCCTGCGCCGCCAGGCCCTGGATCCCGTGCGCAAGCCCCTGGTGGTGATGACGCCCAAGGGCCTCCTGCGGGCCCCGGAGGTGCGTTCCACATTGGAGGAGCTGGCGGACCCGCCCTTCCGGGGGGTCCTGGACGATCCCGCCTTCGAGGCCGGGGAGCCCCGGGAGGGGGTGGCCCGCCTCGTCCTCGTCTCCGGGAAGCTGGGGCACGAACTCCTCAGGGCCCGCAGGGACCCCCGGGTGGCCATCCTCCGCCTGGAGCAGCTGCACCCCTTCCCCGCCGGACAGCTCACCCAGGTCCTGGAGGGCTACCCCCGGGAGGCCGTCCGGGTCTTCGCCCAGGAGGAGCCGCGCAACATGGGCCCCTGGCGCTACGTGCGGGAGCGCCTGGACGGGCACAGGGGCTGCGACTGGACCTGCGTGGCCCGGCCCGAGCGGGCCAGTCCCGCCCCCGGTTCCCGGCGCCGGTTCCTGGAAGAGCAGGCGTCCCTGGTGGCGGCCGCGCTAGCTCCATCCCCGTGAATTTCAAGGCCTTGCCAGGGGTCCGACCCCGGCCATTTTGAGGCATGGCCCTCGCGAACCGCGCCCCCGTCCCCACCCTGGCGCTCATGGGCTTCCTGGGTTTCACGGCGGGAATCCCCCTCTCCCTGGGGACGGGCACCCAGCAGGCCTGGCTGGAGAGCCTGGGGGTGGATATCCGCCTCATCGGGCTTTTTTCCCTCACGGGACTGCCCTACACGGTGAAAGTCCTGTGGTCCCCCTTCCTGGACCGCTTCGCCCCCCCCGCCGGGGCCCGGCGGACGGGGTGGGCGGCCCTGGCCCTCCTGGGCTTCGCGGCCTGCACCGCCCTCCTGGGCTTCACGGAGCCCCGGGCGGGGCTGGGCCGGGCCGCCCTCCTCTCGGGCCTGGCCTTCTTCCTGGGCGCCAGCACGGACACCTGCCTCGACGCCTGGAGGACGGAAACCCTGCCCTCCCGGTGGCAGGGGGCGGGCTCCAGCCTGCACATCACCGGGTACCGCCTGGGGATGCTGTGCGCCCAAGCCCTGGCCCTCCGCCTTTCCGATCTCTGGGGCTGGACCTGGGCCTTCGCGGCCCTGGGGGCCACGGTGCTGCCGGGGGCCCTGGCCGCCTTCCTGCGCAGGGAGCCCCGGGAACCGCCCCGGCCCGCCACCCTGCGGGAGGCCGTCGTCCGGCCCCTCCATGCCTTTCGGCGCCGCCGGGGGGCCGGGGAGATGCTGGCCTTCATGCTCCTGTACAAGCTGGGGGACAACCTGGCCATGCTCCTCTTCATTCCCTTCCTCATGCAGCTGGGGTTCACCCGGAGCGAGATCGGGCGGGCCACCCGGGACATGGGGGTCCTGGCCATGGTGGCCGGGGGGATCCTGGGAGCCTGGCTCACCCACCGGCTCCGTCTGCGCACCAGCCTCCTCCTCTTCGGCCTGGCCCAGGCGGCCTGCATCCTCGCGTCGGCGGCCCTGGCCCTGGCCGGGCGCAACGCCCCCCTGATGCTGGGGGCCGTCCTCCTGGAGAACACCGTCTTCGCCATGGGCAGCGTCGCGTTCATGGCGGCCCTGGCGGCCATGTGCGACACGGGGAGCGCCGCCACCCAGTTCGCCTTCTTCACCAGCCTGTCCGCCCTGGCCCGGGTCTTCCTGCCCTCCCCGGCGGGCTACCTGGTGAAGGCCTTCGGATGGCCCGGGTACTACCTGGCCTGCGCCCTCCTGGCCCTTCCCGGGGCCCTCCTCGCCCTGCGCGTCCACCGGTGGGAACTGCCCGGCCTGCCCCCGGGGGAGGCCTGAAAAGGGAGCGGAACGCCTCCGGCGGGATCGCATCCAAGGGGGAAGTGCCCGCAAGATCCCTTGCCGACCGACCCCAACCCGACCCTTCGGAGGAACCCATGACCAGCCCCCAGACCCCCCAGCCCCCCTTTCCCGGCCAGCAGCAGCAGCTCCCCGGCCTGGACCAGGCCATGGCGCCCCAGGCCGACCACGGCGAGACCTCGTACCAGGGCCACGGCCGCCTCCAGGGCAAGGCCGCCCTCATCACCGGCGGCGACAGCGGCATCGGCAAGGCCGTGGCCATCGCCTTCGCCCGGGAGGGGGCGGACGTGCTCATCTCGTACCTGGAATCCGAGGAGGCCGACGCCAAGGACACGGAAAAATGGGTGACGGAGGCGGGGCGCAAGGCCGTCCTGATGCCGGGCGACATCGCCTGCCCCGACCATTGCGCCGCCCTCGTGGCCAAGGCCGTGGAGGCCTTCGGCCACCTGGACATCCTGGTGAACAACGCCGCCCACCAGCGCACCTTCGACAAGCTGGAGGACATCAGCGACGAGGAGATCGACCGCACCTTCAAGGTGAACATCCTCGCCATGTTCCACCTGTGCAAGGCGGCGGCGCCCCACCTGAAGCCCGGGGCCTCCATCATCAACACCTCCAGCCGGGAGGCCTTCACCCCCCGGCCGGACCTCCTGGTCTACGCCACCACCAAGGGGGCCATCGCCACCTTCACCAAGAGCCTGGCGGGGCTCCTGGCGGAACGGGGCATCCGGGTGAACGCCGTGGCGCCGGGCCCCGTGTGGACCCCCCTCATCCCCGCCTCCATGAAGGCGGAGGAGGTGAGCCGGTTCGGCACCTCCACGCCCTGGGGCCGCCCCGCCCAGCCCGTGGAGCTGGCGCCGGTGTACGTGCTCCTGGCCTCGGACGAATCCAGCTACATCTCCAGTTCCATCTATGAGGTCACCGGAGGCAGGCCGGTGTCCTAATCCCCCCGGCCGATGACCCGGCCTTCGATCCAGGAGAAGTGCCGGAGGCTGCCGGGCATGTGGGCCCCGATGGAGGCCACCACCGTGGCCGCCAGGTACCATCCGAAGCGGTGCTCCGGCAGGAGGTTCCCCAGGCCCAGGAGCACCAGCTTGAGGATGACGGCGGCCCCGCTGCCCTGGCTGAGGGCGCTGGCGCCGCTCCACAGATCCAGGAGGAGGAGGAGCATGCCGCTGGCCAGGGCGGCCAGGATGGCCACATCCAGGCGCGGCCGGCCCTGGCCGAAGGCGATGCCCCCCAGGAGGACGGCCATGGCGGCGATGTGGATCGTGCGCAGGCTCACCTGCAGGGCCCGCACCCAGGGTCGCTTGGGGCCGTTCAATGGTCCTCCGGTTCATCCAGCATCTGGAGGCGCACGGGGTCCCCGGGGGCCAGGGACGTGAGGCCCTCGGGCACGAGGGCGATGGCGTTGGCCCGCATGAGGCTGGACAGGATGCCGCTGCCCTGGGGCCCGGCCAGGCGCACCTGGAGGCCGCCCTCCCCGGGCTCGGCCACCACCCGCAGGAACTCGGTGCGCCGGGGATCCCCGCTGCGCTTCCACAGGGCGCCCATGACCCCGGTGCGCTCCGGGCGGTGGATGCGCGCGTGGCCCAGCATGCGGCGCAGGGCGGGGCGCACGTAGGCCTCCACCATGAGCATGGCGGCGACGGGGTTGCCCGGGATGCCGAAGACGGGGCGGCCCCGGAGCATCCAGAGCCCCAGGGGGGCTCCGGGCTTCTGGGCCACGCGCCAGAAGACCTGCTCGGCGCCCATCTCCTCCAGGACGCCCTTGATGTAGTCGAAGTCCCCCACGGAGATGCCGCCGTTGGTGAGGACCACGTCCGCCGCCTCCAGGGCCCGGCCCAGGGCGGCCGCCACGGCCTCCCGGGTATCCTCCACCCGGGGAAAGGGCAGGGGCAGCGCCCCCGCCGCCTGCACCTGGGCGCAGAGGGAGTGGATGTTGGCGTCGCGGATCTGGCCGGGCCCGGGACGGTCCCCGGCGTCCACCAGTTCGTTGCCCGTGGTGAGCACGGCCACCCGGGGCCGGGGGTGCACGGGGATGGCGGGGCGGCCGATGGCGGCGAGGACGCCGGCCTCCGCGGGGCGGATGAGGGTTCCCGCGGGCACCACCAGGCCGCCTTCGGGGATGTCCTCCCCGGCCTGGCGCACGTGGGCCCCCTCCCGGGGGGCCCGGGCCAGGGCCACGAAGCCCTCCTCGGCCACGGTGTCCTCCACGGGCGCCACGGTGTCCGCGCCCTCGGGCACGGGGGCCCCGGTCATGATGCGCACGGCGGTGCCGGGGGCGAGGGGGGCCACGTCCCGGGTGCCGGCGGAAACGGTGGCCGCCACGGGAAGACGGCCCAGGCCCGCGTCCGCGGCCCGGAAGGCGTAGCCGTCCATGGCCGAGTTGCGGAAGGGGGGCACCGGCTCCAGGGAGCGGATGTCCTC
>DATGXY010000110.1:0-8432 GCA_035298525.1 Holophaga sp. | reverse complement strand
GGCGCGGCCCCGGCGCGGCCCCGGCGCGGCCCCGGCGCGAACCCTGGCCCCCTCCCCGGGCCGGGCGGGAGACGCCCGCCAGGAACCTGGGGGGCGGATGCCGCAGTTCACCTGCGTGGCCCATCGCCAGGGTTCCCTTTTCCTTATTTGAATAGGACAACGTTGTGATTTTACGTCAGAGCACCGTTCGTTTGTCTCCCTCGCAAGATGCGCGACGGGCGGCAGGCCGTCAAGGCCTTCCCCCCGTTTGGGTGCATCTTGGGCTCGCCCTCCTGCCCATTGCGTCCCTGGTCGGCTGCAAAGGCGATGGTTCCCCGGCCGTGCGGAAGGAGCAGCCGATTCCGGTCCCGGTCCCGAGGCCCTCGTCCCTGACCCGCCCGGTCCTGGTGCCCTGGGCCGGGGATCCCGTGGATCCCGCCCAGGACTACCTGGACGGCGCCCTGGGTGACCGGGCGGCCTGGCGGAACCTCACTGGCCTCCTGGTCCTGGACGGCACGCTTTATCTGGCCGAGGCAGAGGATCACACCATCCGGGCGGCCGCCAGTCATGGCGGCGCGTGGGCCCGGGCGGAACTGGGGGCCTTCGTCGGCCGACGGGCCATGGCCAGCCGATGGGCTGGCCAGCCCGGCGCCACCGGGGACGGGTTCCTCACCTCCCCGGGCGCCATGGCGGCCCTGGGCGGGGACCTGATCGTGGCCGAGCCCTTCCGGAACTGCCTCAAGCGGGTGCCCCTGAACGGCCCCTCGGGCTGGACCCTCTTCGCAGGGCGGCCCGGCGTCACCGGCCGGCAGGGAGGCAGCGCGGCCGAAACCCGCCTGGGCACCCCCGCCGCCCTGGCCTCCGACGGCGCCACCCGGGTCTTCGCGGCGGATGCCCAGCATGGCCTCGTCTGGAGCTTCACCCCTGATGGCGCGGGCGAAGCCATCACCGCCCCGGGGGCCTTCCAGGACCCCAGGGGCCTGGCCCTGGGCCCCGATGGCCGGCTTTATGTGGCCGACCGGGGGACCCATGCCATCTACCGCCTCACCCGGGCTGCTTCCGGCGCCTGGGGGGCGCCTGAGCGCATTGCCGGCGTCCCCGGCCAGGCCGGCTTCCAGGATGGGGCCTCGGGCCTGCTCCGGTCCCCCATGGGCCTGGCCTTCGACGCCGCCGGCCACCTCCTGGTGGCCGACGCGGGCAATCACGCCCTGCGCCTCCTGGACCTGGGCGGCCAGGCCCCCGTGCTTCGCACCCTGGCGGGGGCCCTGCCCGGCACCCCCGACGCGGGCCAGCCCGGCCACCGGGACGGCCTGGCCCCGGAGGCCCGCTTCAACACGCCCATCCAGGTGGCCTTGGGCCACGCGGGCGAGATCTTCGTGGTGGAGACCCGGGCGGCTGGCGGTTCCGCCCTTCGGCTCCTTACGGCCGGCCAGGTGGAGACCCTGGGCCGGCGGGATCTGGGCGGGGCGCTGGACCTGCCCGGGGCCGGGGCGTTCGGCCCCCTGGGGTCCCTGGCCGCGATGCCGGACGGCCGGATCCTGGCGGCCGACGCCCGCGCCCGGGTGCTGCAGGTCCTCCGGGGCCGCGCCCTGGAGGCGCCCATTCCCTTCCCCGGCGGCGTGGAGGGACCCATCCACCGCCTGGCGGTGACCGCGGACGGCGCCATCCGCCTCCTCCCCGGCCAGGGGACGGAGGTGCGGATCACCCGGGACGGCGCCACCTGGTCGGCGGAAGGCAGGGGCCCCGTGCTGGACCTCGCCGCGCACCCGGAGGCCCCCGGTTCCCGGGTGGCCGAGCTCCGGGTCCGGGAGGGAGCCTACCGGGTCACCGTCGTCCACGCCCGGGGCGAGGCCCACGTGGACCTGGACGGCCGCCCCCAGGCCATGGCCCTGGACGCCCGGAACAACCTTCTCCTGGCCCTGCCCGGCGAGAACGGCGGCATCGTCCTCGAACGCCGCCTGGCCGGGGCGGACGGCTACCGGCCGGACACCAGGCCCGCGGTGCGCCTGCCCCTCGGCGCCCGCGCCGGCGAGGGCGCCATCCTCGCCCTGGCGGCCCTGGACGGCGACCGGGTCCTGCTGGCGGACGCCTCCAACGCGGTGGTCTGGGAGGCGACCTTCGCCGACGGCACCTTCCGCGTCTGGGCCGGTGCCTTCCCCCACGTGGAGTCCCGGCGCGGCCCCCGGGACCTCGGGGAACCCCTCGGCGCCCTGGCGGGCATGGTCCTGGCCCCCGGCGGGGACCTGTGCCTGGCCACCGGCAACGGCCTGCTCCGGGCTGCCCTGGCCGGCGATCGCCGAGGTCCCGGGCGGGACCCAGGCCCGGATCCCGGGAAGGGACCCGGCCCCAGGATCCCGGAGCGTCCCGGGAAGGATCCCGATCCCGGCCAGCCCCTGGAGACGCTCCGGTCCGAACGGGACCGGGCCCTGGCGGAAGCCGCGGCGAGCCGGGCGGAGGCCCGGGCCCTGGAGGCCCGCATCGCCCAGGTCCGGGCGGAGCTCCAGGCCCGGGAACGGCAGCTGAATGAAGCCGGAGCCGCCCAGCGCAACGCCGAGGGCGAGGCCGCCCAGGTGGCCCAGCTGCGGACCCGTCTGGAGGCCCTCCAGACCGAGCGGAACGAGCACCAGGCGGCGGCCCAGGCCAGCCAGGCCGAGGCCCGGACGCTGGTGGAGCGCATGGCCCGCCTCCAGGCCGACCTCCAGGCCGCCCAGGCCGGGCGGGACCAGCAGCGCGCCGCTGCGGAAGCGCTCCAGGCCGAGCGGGACCGGCAGCGCGCCGCGGCGGAGGCCCTCCAGGCCGAAGCCCGGGCGTTGACCGATCGCGTGGCCCGACTCCAGGCCGATCTCCAGGCCGCCCAGACCGGCCGCGACGCGGCCCTGGCCCGGGCCCAGGAGGCAGGCCGCCTGGCCGAAGGCGAGGCCGGCCGCGCCCGGAACCTCCAGGCCGAGCGGGACCAGCAGCGGACCGCGGTGGAAGCCCACCAGGCCGAAGCCCGGGCGCATGCCGAGCGCATGGCCCGCCTCCAGGCCGAGATCCAGGCCCTCCAGGCCAACCGGGCCGAGGCCGAGGCCCAGGCCGGCGCAGCCAGCCGCCAGGCGGAAGCCCTCCGACAGCGGGCGGAAAGCGAGGCCCAACGTTCCAACGCCCTCCAGACCGAACTGGACCGGCAGCGGGCCGCGGCCGAAGCCGCCCAGGGGGAAGCCAGGGCCCTGGCCGACCATGTCGCCCGCCTGAAGGCGGAAGTGGAGGAACGCCAGCATGGGCTGGACGAGGCCCGCCGGCTGGCCGAAGGGGGCCGCGCGGATATCCGCGGCCTCCAGGAGCGCATCCAGGCCTCCGAGGCCCGCCTGGCCCAGCTCCTGGCCGAAGAGCAGGCGCGGGAGGGCCGCCAGGTCCAGGCGGATGCCGTCGCCCGGGCCGCCCGGGATGCGGCGGACCAGGAACGGGAGCGGCAGGCCAGCGCGCGCTTGCAGCAGGTGATCGCCGATCACCAGGCCGAACTGGCCCGCTTGCGGGCGCAACTGGGGGCCGAAAGCGAGGCCGCCCAGGCCCGCCTCCAGGGCCGCCTCCAGGAGGCGGAGGCCGTTCTCCAGGCCGTCCTCTCAGGGGACGAGCAGGCCCGCCGGCGCGAGACCGATGCCCACGCCCACCGGGTCCAGGATCTGGAAGCCCAGGCGAAACAGCTGCAGGACCGCCTGGACCAGGCCCTGGACGCGGGGCGCCAGGCCGACGCCGGCAGTGCCGCTCGCCTGGCCACCCTCCAGCGGGAGCTGGACCAGGCCCGGGCCGAGGCCGAGGCCCTCCGCGCCGACGCCAAGGGGACCGTGGACCGCATTGCCCTGCTTCGAAGCCAAGTGCAGGATCTGAACCTGCGCGTCAGCCTGGCCGAGGAGATCGCCGCCGATGGCCGCCAGGCCCTCCAGGCGGAGGTGGACCGGCTCCAGGCTCAGAACAGCGAAAAGGATGAGGCCCTCCGGCGCATCGTTCCCATGATCCGGGACCTCCGGTCTGCCGCCTCCCGGCCCGATACCCGCGCCGCCCGCGTCGACGCCCTGGCTCTGGCCAGGGCGGATCGGAGCAACCGCCAGGCCCAGGCCCAAGCGGACACCGCCCTCGTGAACATGGCCTCCGGGGCGCCCGGCCTTCTCTTCTCCGTGGATGCCCGGGGCCAACTCGTGCGCCATACCCCCCAGGGACGCCGGCACCTGGCCGTTCGGATCGACGGCCAGGATCTGACCCTGTGGAAGGTCGCCTCCCTTGACGCCCAGGGCTCCCTCCTGGCCCTGTCCGTGGACGGTCGCGCCCTCGTGAGCGAGGATGCCGGGGAGACCTGGACCTCCATGAAACGCCCCTTCCACAAGGTGCTGGACGTGGCCGGCTCCCCCCAGGCAAGCGCCAAGCAGGCCGCCTTCCTCCTGGAGGCGGGCCTGAGCTACACCGTGGCCATCCGCCGGGACGGCCAACCCGATGTCAGGGTGGCCGGCCTGGGCGTCCCCGGCCCCATGGTCCTGGGCGCGGACGGCAGCTTCTGCCTCCTCGTGGACCCGGGCTCCGCACGCCCCTTGATCCGCCTCTACCGCCCCGCCGCGGGCGCCTACCGCCTGGCCCGGGAGATCCCCCTCCTCGCGGCCCTTCCCGCCGCCACCGGCCGGGACGCCCTCGCCAGGCCCCGGATCCAGGCCCTGGCCCTGTCTCCTTCCGGCAAGCTGCTCCTGGCGGACTCGGCCAACCGGACCGTATGGGGCCTGGCGGATGACCACCGCCTGGTGCGGGCCGTTTCTCCCGCCACCCTCAGCCGGGCCCTCCTGGGCGCCGAAGGCTCCTCCCGGGCCCTGCCCCGTCCCCTGGACCTGGGCTTCAACGCCTCCGGGGACCTGTGGATCCTCCACGAGGGCGGCGTCGGCCACCTGAGGCCCGGCCCCGCCGCGGCCTCCATCCTGCGGGAGGACGCCGCCCTGCCCCTGGCCACCCTCATCCGCGCCGGAAAGCGCACGACCTTCGGTCCCCAGGGGCGGCCTTGGCTGCTCTCGCCGGCAGGCCGGGTCTCCCAGTGGGATGCCGAACTCCGCCGCCTGGTGCCCGCGGCCCACGTGGCGCCCGGCGCCCTGGATCTGGCCGCCAGCCCCTGGCGGGACCAGGTGGTCACCCTCCACCCCGGCCCCCAGGGGGGGTTCCGCCTCGCCCTTTCCGGCCCGGACGGGTCCCGGGAACGGGTCCTCAAACATCGTCCCTCCGCCATGGCCCTGCTGCCCGATGGGCGAGCCGCGCTGGCCTTCCAGGCCCCCGGGGGCTGGGCCCAGGTGATCGCCGTGAGGGCCACCGCCACCGGCCTGGAACAGGACCCCGCCCTGGATCTGGCCTTCGGCCCGGATCCCCGGACCCTCCAGGCCCCGGCGAGTGACCGGGCCCTCGTCCCCGAGGCCCAGGCGCCCGCCGTCCATATCACGGCCATGGCGGCCGATGCCCAGGGACGCCTGTACCTGCTGGACGGCGGCAGGGGCGTCCTCTACCGGGCCCTCCCGGGCCGGCCCCTCCAGACCGTCACCACCCACCTGAAGAAGGGAACGGGGGCCTTGACGCCCCACTTCCTCCAGGTGGACGACCAGGGCCAGGTCCTTCTGGCCCGTGCGGGCGAGCCCTTCGCCCTGAAGGTGCCTGAGCGGGTGGACCAGGCCCACGTGCCGGACATCGGCCGGCTGGATTACCTCCGCCAGCAACAGAATGGCGGCCTCCCCAAGAACCGCCGGACCCGTCTGCAGCTATCCCGCGAATACCTCCGCCAGTCCGGGACCCCTGATGCGTCCCGGCGGCCCTCCAAGGAAGCGACCTTGCCCCTGCTCGATACCGACCACGCCGACCTCCACCGGTCCGATGCCTCCACCCGGCTCACGGCCCTCCAGCCCCTGGCAGATGGCCGTCTGGTGGTCCTGGACGACCAGGGCGGCCTTCGGATCCTGGATGCCCAGGGCAGGGTCACCCCCTTCCCCGTCCGCACCGGGCCCGGCGCCCTCCGGGTGGCCTCCATTGCGCCTGCACGGAAGGACGGTCTCCTGATCCTGACCCAGAGCGGCGGTACCTTCGCCTGGAACCCCTCCCAGCCCGCCGGTCTCTCGACGCACGAGGGCACCGTGCTCGGCCTGGCCCAGGCACGGACCGCCCTTGCGGCCAGCCACGCCGTCCTCCAGCGCATGGTGGATGCCCCCCACCCCTTCCAGATCGCCGTCAACCGTTGGCAGCCGGAGAACCGGACCTCCGGGGCCGTGCTGAAGCTGGACGCCCTGCCCCTGGCCTGGGACGTGGACGCGGAGGGCACCCTGGTGGTGCTCCGCGCCCCCCGGGGAGCCTCCGGCCAGGCCCTCACCCCCGTCCTGGAACGCTACCGGACCGGGAAGTCCCATCCCACCGAGTACCGCCTCTCCGGCCCATCCCTGCCCGTCAACGGCAGCCTCATGCGGAGCCCCCTGACCGCCCTTCCGGTAGTGACCGGTCTCGCCGTCACCCCCCTGGGCCAGGTGCTCCTGGCGGACGCGGCGAACCGGACCCTCTGGATCCTGGATGGCGCCACGAACAGCTTCAGCGCCTGGGCCGTCCCCGAGCGGCTGGAAGCCGCCCGCCGGCAGGCCCAGCCCCAGGCCCGGGGCTCCCTCCAGGGGCCCAATGGCCTGGTGGCCCGCAGTGACCTGGGTCTCCACGCCGTCCTGGACGATGCGGTGGTCTGGCTTCCCTTCCAGGGCCCGGATCCCCGGGACGAGGGCGCCGGCCCCGACGGGGGTGCGGACCAGGTCGAATCCAAGCGATCCGGCCTTTCCGAGGGGCCCACCAGCCTTGAAACCAAGGACGCCTCCGGCCCCGCCTCGGGTGCCGAGCGGCAGACCCTGGACACGGCCGTTTCCGAGCGGTCCGGCTACCGGTGGGAGGCCTCCCTCCACCCGGCGCCCGCCCAGGGCACCGGCTACCAGGTCCGCATCCGGACCCTGTCCCCCGTGGGCGCCACCGAGGCCGTCATCGACCTCGAGGCACGCCCCCAGGCCATGGCCCTGGATCCCCGGGGAACCCTGCTGCTGGTCATGGCCACCCCGGCCGGCGACCGCCTCCTCACCCTCCACGCCCCCCTCCCCCACCAGCCCACCACCTATACGCGCACCCGGGCCTCCTGGATCGAGCGCAAGGCCGCCGGGGTTGAAGCCTTCGGCCCCCTCACCCTGGGTGTGAACCCCCAGGGAGAGGTCCTCATGGGCTGCGCCGCCAACCGCACCGTGTGGGCCGTGGAGCCCGCCACCGGCATCGTCACCCGCCTGGCGGGCCCGACGGAGCTGGACGCGGCCGCCCAGGGCACCTTCCAGGGGCCCCACAGCCTCTCCGTCCATGCCGACGGCCGCTGGATCCTCACCCATGCCCAGGGCCAGGTCCTTCTGGCCCGGAAGGCTCCACAGCAGGCCCCCCCGCCCTCCCTTGAGGACATGAAGCACTCCAAGGCCCAGGACGATACGGCCGCTCGCTGGAACGCCGAGGAGGCGGCCCGCAAGGCCGAGGAGGCCCGCAAGGCCGAGGAAGCCCGCAAGGCTGAGGAGGCCCGCAAGGCCGAGGAGGCCCGCAAGGCCGCCGAGGAGCAGGCCCGCAAGGCCGAGGAAGCCCGCAAGGCTGAGGAGGCCCGGCTGGCAAGGCGGAAGGCGACCCAGGCCAGGCTGGAGCGGCTTCGGATCTCGCTGAGCAAGGGCGAAGCGCTCATCAAGGCCAAACTGGATCCCGCGAACAACCAGGGCCCCGCCAAGCCTGGGTCCGGACAGGGGGAAACCAGCCAGGCGTCATCCGCCCCGGCGGCTCCAGCCACCTTGGGAAGCGGGGAGCCCTCCGAGGAGGAGCGGTTGAAGGCGGCCCTGTCGAAGCTTCAGGCCTTCGTGGACGCCGAGGTTGCAGAACAGGGCCCCTCGCAGGATGCCAGCACCCGCTCCAGCCGCGTGGAGCTCCCGGAATCCAAGCTGCCCGCGTTCGAGCCGGAGCATTCCCAGGCGCCGGGCCACACCAGCGCGGCCTCCACCCATTCGGTGACCGGCCCGGTTTCCCAAGGGCCCTCTCCCCTCATCCCCGAGCCGGAGGGGATGGAAGACCCCGAAAGGGACCTGGCCCAGATCCTCCAGGAAGCCACGGACGCCGCCGAGTACGCGGAATCCATCGCCAGCGCCTCCACCCCAGTCGAGCGTGTGCCGGAGCAGGAACCCGCCACCCCGGCCCGGCCCTCCGCCCCGGCCACCCCAGTCCGTACCCGCCGCGTCGTCAGACCGGCCCAGGGACCGGGATTCCGGCCCGCCGGCGGCTACCAGAGCCTCTCCCCCCACCTGGGGAGGAGCCTGAAGCGCTGAAAGGTCCTGCGGGGGGACCGCCCGCTCCCTGCCGTCGCGCTGCGTCCCCCCCCACCCCCCCGTCATGACCAGGCAGAGCCCGGGCATGACGTC
>DATGXY010000109.1:0-3363 GCA_035298525.1 Holophaga sp. | reverse complement strand
ATCATTGGCTGGGGGAGGCGAAGCGCAGGGGCGCGGTGTTGCCCCGACGCCGGGATTGACGGCCTGGGGCATGCCCCGCCGGCTCCGTCAGCCTTCGGCGGGGTGGGCCATGGTGGCCCGGAAAGCCGCGGGGCCCCCTAGGACTCGCGCCAGTCCACGTTGCGCTTCGCCAGGTCGCGCCGGATGAAGTCCCAGCACCCCTCCTTCATGCCCACGAGCTCCGGCGGGGCCACGCCCTTGTCGGACCAGAGGCCGGCGGCCACGAGGCGCACGGTGGCGGTGCAGGTGTAGCCGGTGGTGCGGGCCATGCTGGTGGTCTTCGTGGCGCGGTCGTACCGGTCCAGCAGGTCCCACTGGGCGCGCACCTTGCCGCCGTCCTTCTCGCCCTCCACGATGACACGCATGACGGTGAAGTCCTCGTCGCCCTCCTCCATCTGCCACATGGGGAAGAGGAGGCGGGTGGTGAGGTCCATGGGGGCCACCTTCACCCCGCCCACGTCGATGGGTTCCGTCCCGAAGAACCCCGCCTCCCGCAGCATGCGCATCTTCTCGATGTGCCCGGGGTAGCGCAGGGTCTTCTCCTTCATGAAGGGGGCGTCCACGGTGCGGATGATGCTGCGCAGGCCGTCGGTGTTGAAGGCCTCCAGGGTGCCCACGCCGGGGAAGTCCATGAGCTCGGGCTCGCTCAGCGCCGGCATGACGATCTCCTTGCCGTGGGCCACGTACCGGGCCGGGCGGGTGTACTCCTCCACCACGTCCACGGGGGAGAAGCCGGCCTTGTACTCGAAGGGCCAGGTGCGGACGGCGGGGAGCCCGCCCACGTAGCACTCGAAGTTGGTCACCTTGTCCAGCTTCCGGGCCATGTCGCCCAGGATGAAGTTGTCGCAGCCCGGGGCCACGCCCGCGTCCATGACGGCGGTGAGGCCCTTCTCCTTCGCGAGGCCATCCAGGAGGAAGGGATCCTCGGGGAAGAAGGAGATGTCCACGCAGGGCTTGCCGGCCTCCAGCACGGCCCGCAGGGTGGCGAAGCCCATGAAGCCGGGCACGGCGCCCACGGCCAGGTCGCAGCCCGCCACGGCCTCCTTCACCGCGTCCGGGTGGGAGAGATCGGAAAGGAGGGTGCGCAGGCCCTTCGCCGCCAGGCGGTCCAGGGCGGCGTGGGAGCGGTCCGCCACGGTCACGTCGAATTCGCCGTCCTTGGCCAGGTCCAGGGCCAGGGTGGCCCCGACGCGGCCGGCGCCGAGCACGCAGATCTTCTTCATGGAAGGCCTCCAGGGGGATGGGTCCAGCTTACACCTCCCTGGTAGGCTTGAGGCCATGGACGGACTCGTGAAGGCCCATCTCGACCATCGGCGCGCCTGGCAGGACTTCGACTACTGCTACCCCGTCATCTCCCGCCGCAGCAAGGGCGTGAGCCTGGGGGTGAACCTGAACCCCGACAAGGTGTGCAATTTCGATTGCGTGTACTGCGAGGTGGACCGCACGACGCCGGCCCGCCGCAAGGACGTGGACCTGGACCAGATGGCCCGGGAGATGGAGGCCCTGCTGGACCTGGTGGAGAGCGGCGAGCTCTTCCAGGTGCCCCCCTTCGACAGCGCCGCGCCCCATCAGCGCCGGCTCAACGACATCGCCTTCTCCGGGGACGGCGAGCCCACCACCCTGCGCACCTTCCCCCAGGCCGTGGCGCGCATGGCCGCCCTTCGCCGCCGCCGGGGCCTCAAGGACCTCAAGCTCGTGCTCATCACCGATTCCAGCCGCCTGCGGGCCCCGGAGGTGATGGAGGGCCTGGAGCTCCTCATGGACAACGGCGGGGAGATCTGGGCCAAGCTGGACGCGGGCACGGAGGCCCATTACCTGGAGGTGGACCGCTCCAAGGTGCCCTTCGCCCGCATCCTGGAGAACCTGGCGGCCACGGCCGCCCGCTGGCCCATCGTCATCCAGACCCTCTTCCTGGAATGGAAGGGCAGGGGCCCCTCCCCGGAGGAGGTGGAGGCCTACATCCAGCGCCTGCAGGAGATCCGGGCCGCCGGGACCCTGGCCGGCATCCAGATCTACACCGTGGCCCGGCCCACCCCCGAACCCGAGGCCCGGCCCCTGCGGGCCGCCGAGCTCGACCTTCTGGCGGGGCGGGTGAAGGACGCCCTTCCCGCGGTACCCCTCGAGGTCTTCTATGGCCCCTCCTAGGGGCACGGTGGCGGGCCTCGCCGCCCTGGGCTTCGGCCTGGGCCTCTGGGCCCTGGCCCCCGCCCAGGCGCCGCCGGCCGAGCAGGCACCACCCCCCGGTCCCGTGGAGGTGGCCCGGGTGGAACTGGCCGCCGTGGGCGATGTGATGATGCACCTGGACGTGAAGAACGCCGGCGCCCGCGCCAAGGGGGGTCTGGGCGAACTGTGGGCGGGGGTGGCCCCCCTCTTCCGCAGGGCCGACATCGCCTTCGCCAACCTGGAGACGCCGGTGGCGCCCGTTTCCGGAGGACCCGGGGCGCCCTTCCAGTTCAACGCCCCGGCGGAACTGCCCGCGGCCCTGAAGGGCGCGGGGATCGCCGTCGTTTCGGTGGCCAACAACCACGCCTTCGACCAGGGCCACAAGGGGCTGGCCGAGACCCTGGAGCGGGTGGAGGCCGCGGGCCTGGTGGCCGCCGGGGCCGGAAGGACCCGGGCCGAGGCCGAGGCCCCCCGCATCCTGGAGGCCAGGGGCCTCAAGGTGGCCTTCCTGGCCTGCACGGACGTCTTCAACGCCAACCTCAACGGCAAGGCGGATCGCCCCTGGGTGGCGGCCCTGGATCCCGAGGCCGTGGCCGTCGCCGTGCGGGAGGCCCGAAGGCGGGCCGACGCCGTGGTGGTGAGCGTCCACTGGGGGGCCGAGTACCTGCATGCTCCCCTGGAACGCCAGCGCCGGGCGGCCCGCATCCTGGCCGAGGCCGGGGCCGATGTCATCCTGGGCCACCATCCCCACGTGCTCCAGCCCGTGGAGACGATCGCCAACGGGGACCGGCGGACCCTCGTGGCCTACAGCCTGGGCAATTTCATTTCCAATCAGGACCGCATGTACCAGCCGGGGATCCAGGCCGTGGGCGCGGGCGACAGCCGGGACGGGGTCCTCTTCGCCTGCCGGCTTGTGAAGGTGCGCCAAGCCGACGGCACGGAGCGGGTGCATGCGGAAATGGCCGGCTGCGAGCCCCTGTGGACCCTCAACAACTGGCGGGACGCACTGGCCGGCCGGGCTCCCCGGGAACTGCGCGTGGTGGCCGTGGATCCCGCCCTCCGGGAGGCGGAGGCGGATCTGGAGCGGCTCCTTGCGGAAACCCCCCGCAACGGGCCACGGGTGGCCGCGCGCCAGGAAGCCGTGAAGGTGCTGCGCCTGCG
>DATGXY010000108.1:0-14054 GCA_035298525.1 Holophaga sp. | reverse complement strand
CGGGGGCGGCGGCGGCGGCCTCCTTGCCCATGAGCCCGAAGAAGCCCACCTTCAGGCCGTTGGGAAGGGTCTTGGTGTAGGTGGAACGGACGGCGGTGCCCCAGTAGGGAGCCAGGTCCGTATTCCCGTTGAGCACCGTGTTGGAGGCCACCAGCGGGGTGTGGAAGCCGAACTCGGACTGGGAGGCGGCCAGGATGGAGGCCAGCCCCTTGGGCGTGTAGTCGAATTCGTGGTTGCCCAGGGCCGCGCAGTCGTAGCGCAGGGTATCCAGGAAGAAGGTGGCCATGGGCTGCTGGCTGTCCGTGAGGTCGTACAGGGTGCCCATGGACCAGTCGCCCGAATCCACCAGCACGACGGGGGTGGTGCCGGCGTTGGAGCGCACGTTGTTCACGTAGGCCGCCACCCGGGCGTAGCCGCCCGTGTCGCCGATATCGGCGGCGGACATGGGGCCCGTGCCGGCGGCGTGGTGGTGGACGTCGGTGGTCTGGAGGAGGGTGAGGGTGGCGCCGTCGGCGGGTTCCGCGGTGACGGGCGGCTTCTCGGGGGAACTGAGGCTGCAGCCGGCCAGAACGGCGAGGAGGAGGGTTCCGGCGGCAAGGGGGAATGGGTTCCGGATCATTGCGCAACCGTCCTTTAGAAGTGGTAGTCGAGACCGAGGGCGAGGATGAAGTACTGCTTGTTGTATTCCTTGGTGGGCGCGATGGTCACGCCCTGGGCGGCGAACTGGGCCGCGAGCTGCTTGTCGCCGGAGTCGGCGTTGGTGTACTTGGACTGGAAGGCCGTGTGGGCCAGGCCCACGTTCAGCTTCAGGCCCTTGCGGACCTCCACCTGGAAGCCCGTGCCGATGGACATGTAGTTGGCGTGGGCGCCGGGGACGCTGATGTCGAGGGTGGACTCCCGGCGCTGGCCGATCTGGTTGAAGTTGATGCCGAAGGAGAAGAGCCACTTGGGCGTGGCCTGCCATTCCAGGGAGGCCGACTCCTCGTAGGTGTTCCGGTAGGCGTCCTTGGCCTTGATGCCGAAGGCGGGGTTGTCCAGCTTGTCGAAGTTGACCGACTTCTCCAGGTAGGCGTTGGCGCCGCAGCTGAGGCGCACGTCGGGGGCGAGCTGGTAGCCCACGCCCAGGCGCACCACCTGGGGCAGGTCCAGGTGGGCCTGGGTCCCGTCCACGAAGAGGCCGGCGCCGTCCTTGCCGTCCTTGACCTTGGTCTTGAAGTTGAGGGAGGTGCCCATCTCGTAGGTGAGGTTCACCACCCACCTGGGGGAGGGGGTCCAGTTGACGCCGAACTCGCCCGAGAAGCCGTTGGCCGTGTCCTCCACGTCGATGACCGCGCGGTCGTGGTAGCGCAGGTCATGGCCGTACAGGTTGTAGGTGCAGGAACCGTCCACGCTGCCCACGATGGCCTGCCTGGAAGTGACGAACCGGGCCGCGGCGGCCACGGACCACTCGGGGTTCAGCTGCTTGGCCCCGCCAACCCGGAAGGCCACGTAGTACGAGGAGCCCTTCAGGTACGAACTGGAGGGGAAGTACTGGGTGCTGAGGCCGGCCGCGAGGGCCTGGGCCGGGGTGGCGCCGTGGGCCAGGGCGTCGGCGGCGATCACGGTGGAGGTGGTGGCGGCGCCGTAGGCGTGGTTGGGCTGGCCGATGTAGTTGCCGATGGTCTTGCCCATGAGGTCCAGGGTGGGCAGGCCCTCCTTCCATTCGCGGATGGCCGTGGCCCCCAGGGTCTCGATGCCCACGAACACGGCCCAGTCCGCCTTCTTGTAGGCCGCGTAGAAATTGGGCACCAGGAGCACCGCGTTGTCGG
Organism: Holophaga sp.; assembly: GCA_035298525.1. Classification (GTDB taxonomy): domain Bacteria; phylum Acidobacteriota; class Holophagae; order Holophagales; family Holophagaceae; genus Mesoterricola. The sequence goes on along the minus strand of DATGXY010000108.1, from coordinate 12,246 downwards.
AGGTGTAGGTGCGGTCGCCCACGACGGGGTTGCCGATGGTGCGCACCGTGGCCTTCTGGAAGATCATCTGGTCGCTGGCGTTGAAGGTCCAGCCGTCCTTGAGGCGGGGGGTGCCGGCCATGTTGTAGTACACGATATCGGCGTTGTCGATGGCGCTGTTGCGGTCGAAGGTCCGCATGTACTCGGCGCTCTGGTTGCTGTTGTAGAAGATGCCGCCCGCGGTCGACGGTGCGGCGAGCCCGAGGGCGAGCGAGGTGATGAGCAGCCCTTTCTTCATTCACGTACCTCCTATGGGAGCCTGGCGATCCAGGGCATGCGATCCCCGCCGGCGGTGGCGGGAAAGACATTGGGATGTTTTGGGGGATGGTAGTCCCGGGGGGGGCGTCAGGTCAAATGTCCCCTTGGTAAATAACGGATCTCCCCATCCCCTTCCGGCTTGACGGGTGGAGGCCCCCCCTTCCATCATCCGGGAGACCCTCCGAGCGCCCCGCCATGCCCCTTCCCGCCGATGATCCCTCCTGGCAGCCCTTCTCCGCCTACCCGGGCGATGGCATCGGCGTGCTCGTCTCCCACGGCTTCACCGGCAGCCCCGGGAGCGTGCGCCACCTGGCCCAGCGCCTGGCGGAGGCCGGCTGCAACGTGGAACTGCCCCTGCTCACCGGGCACACCCCCCACTGGCGCGACATGGTGTCGGCCACGATGGAGGACTGGCTGGAGGATCTGCGGGTCCCCCTCGGGCGCCTGAAGGGGCGGAGCTCCGCCGTCTACGCCGTGGGCCTTTCCATGGGCGGGGCCCTGGTGCTCCGCCTGGCCCAGGAGGATCCCTCCATCCGGGGCCTGGCCCTGATCAACCACGCCCTCGTCCTGGGCAACCCCCTGGTGCCCCTGGCCGGGCTCCTGAAGCACATCCTCCCCTCCACCCCCGCCATCGCCTCCGACATCATGGATCCCGCCGTGCGCGAACCCAGCTGCGACCGCACCCCCACCGCCGGGGTGGCCCAGCTGCACCGCCTCACACGCCTGGCGCGCCGGGGACTGCCCGCCATGCGCCAGCCCCTGCTGGTGCTCAAGTCCCGGCAGGACCACGTGCTCTCCGCCCGCAACGCGACCCTGACGATGCGGGAGGCCGGCTCGCCCCACAAGGAACTGGTGTGGCTGGAGCGGAGCTACCACGTGGCCACCCTGGACCACGACAAGGACCTCGTCGCCGACACCTGCCTGGACTTCTTCCAGCGCATCCACCGGGAGCAGCCGTGAACCTCCGCCCCGCCCTCGCCGCCCTCCTCCTCGCCCTTCCCGCCTTCGCGGGCGTCGCCGTGGGCCGGAAGCTCCCCCCGGCCCAGGTGGCCGACAAGGGGCTCCTCGTCCCCCGCACCCGGGTGGAGGGCGGCCGCATGGTGCTGGAGGCCAAGGACATCGCGTACCGTCCCTGGACCAGCGCCGAAGGTTCCGGCCGGATCCGGACCCTCTACCACCTGGCCGCCCGCATGGGCATCGACGACCTGAACAAGGCCTACATCGACGCCCTCATCGCCGCGAAGCTCCCGGAGCTCCTGCCGGACGGGGCCTACAAGACCATCACGATCCTGAACCTCGCCGAGGCCAACTTCGTCACCCACGGGGTGGGCGTGAGCCGCTTCGAGAAGAGCCAGCGCGAGACCCCCTACGCCCTCTTCGTCGCCGACGAGAAGGGCGCCGCCCGCGCCGCCTGGGGCCTGAAGCCGGGCACCAGCGCCGTCATCGTGCTGGACCGGGACGACACCGTGCTCTTCTTCAAGGAGGGGAAGCTCACGCCCGAGGAGATCGCCCAGGCGGTGGCCCTCATCAAGGCCCGGCTCAACTGAGGCGGCCGGCGGGGACCGGCCTCACATCACGGCACAATGGGCCTGGACAGCCTCTCCGAGGATCTTCGTCTCGCCAGGGTAGCGTTCCGCCTCCACCGGCCTTTCAGCGGCCGGGTTGACCCAACGGAAGTTCTTGATCAGGACCTGCTCGGGGTCCATGTACTTCGTCGCGGTCCTGGTCCTGAAGCGGATCTCCCAGCGCAGGAAGGGGACCATGTCGAAGGCGCCCGCCGTCATCAGGGGCGTCGCCAGCGCCGTCTTGATGTCCATGAACCCGGTCCGGAGGACCAGCTCGCTGGGCGACGACCCGGTATCCCCGGGCTTCGTCAGGGCGGAGACCTGCAGGTTTTTCGGATCCGCGCCCATGAATGCGACCTTGACCGACGTCACCTCCAGGCCGGCATCCGGGTTGAACAGGATTCCGGGATCCTGGGCCAGAACGACCTGGAACCCGGTGTTCCCGCCCAGGACCGACGGGGCAGGCGTGACCTTGACGATGGGGGCGGAAGGGAAGTTGAAGATGCCCCAGGGGATCTTCTGGACGGGCCGCTGGGCCCGGACCGACGGCTGGCCCGGTTTCATGTAGAAGGCGTGGGCCCAAAGCTCCTTCACATTTTCAAGCCCTCCCGTGACCTTGAGATCGAACTCACCCTTGATTGACAGGGGTTCCCAGGGCGATGCGCTGTCCGCACCGCCGAAGAAGGCATCGATGAATCCGGCCAGGCCCATGGCGAGGGGCAGGAAGGAGCCCACGCGGGACTTGGCGAATTCCTGGATCTTCGACGCCCAGGGCGCATCCTTGAACCGCTCGCTGGTCAAGGCGTCGAAGCAGTTGGTGACCGAATTGAACTGGCGCAGGCCGTTTTCGAGGCCCACCGTCAATCGGCCCGTCGCACTGCTGGAACTCCCGGAAAGGGCGAGGCCCTGGCCTTCCAGCGTCTGGAGAAGGCTGAGGCCCCCACCGCCCTTGAGATCGATGGAACTCCGGTTGATGCCGATGAGCCGGAAGAGGAGCACGGGGTCCCGCTGGGCCAGGGCCGGATCGTAGCCCAGCATCGGGTAATCGAACACGGCCCAATCCCCCGCCTTGGCCATGACACAGGTGGCTCGCTGAACGTCCCCCTGGGGGTGGTTGTCCAGGAAGCAGCGCTCCGCATCCTGGAATGTGAAGCAGGCTGCTGAATTGGCAGAGGACGACGCGCCACCCAGAAAGGACAGTTCACCGATGTAGTGGGAATCCGAACGATCCATGGCGTTGAGAAGCATCACCCGGAATAGACCCCGGTAGCGGTTGTAGAGCGTGAAAAAGGGGTAGGGATGAGCGTGGGTAGCCGTCCCCAGGCCCTGATGGACAAGCATCCAGCCATCTTCCTGATGCATGTCTTTCGGGTCCATCTGGTTGAGCCGGTTTCCGGCCGTGTGGAAGGGCACCTTCACCGCCAGGATGGTGGGCATTTCGCCACGGGTGGAGTGGTAGACGTCGATCAATTCATCCCGGGTCCAATCCCAGTCGGAACCGTGGTGATTGGCCGTGGAGGGGGCGACGGCGCCTTCCATGCTCCAAAGAGGAATGGCCCCAGCCAGGCAAAAGGACATGAGAGACCTGGGTAAACCGATGGATCCCAATCGAGGGGTCGGCATGGCGGCTCCTTGAGAAAGTGGTGCGATCATTCGTTTCCGGGACCGAACCAGGGCAGGGTGGCGACGAGTCGCAACCCCAAACGGCTCGAGCGAAGGTTCTCGTTGAACCGGTACCGCTGAGCGAAGGGACCCCCCTCGCCCCAATCATCCCCTCCCCTCGCGATGCGCAGGTTGCGGCCCCTGAGCGGCCGGAGCCGTGCTGATCCGTCGGCCGGAGCCCCCACGTAGTCCGGGTAGGCGATATCCGCGCACCACTGATAGCCCCGGCCGAAGAGATCGTGGAGGCCCCAAGGGTTCGGCAGCATCCCCCCCACGGGATGACCGGCAAGGGGCGTCCCTGGGCGTCGCCAGGCGTATGCGTCCAAGGCCTTCCCGTTCTCGCCGGAGAAGTACCGGGTGCTGGTACCCGCCCGGCACGCGTACTCCCACATGGCCTCGGAGGGCAGGGCGAAGGCCTGGTCCGGCATGCGGGGGGCCAGGGCGGGAAGGAAGGTCTCCGTGATATCCCGGTAGCTCACCCCGTCCACGGGAAAGGTCGGATCCGGGGGCTTCTCCCCCCGGCCTTCCCCCGCCACCGCCCACCACTGCTCCCGGGTGGTGAGGTGCTTCGCCATGTAGAAGGCCGTCCGGAACGAGACCTCATGGACGGGCCTGGGCAGGGGTCCCGGCAGGCTGCGCGGATCCTCGGGGACGTCCGTTCCCATGCGGAAGGTGCCCGCGGGCATCAGGAGGAATTCCAGGGGCGCGCACCCGGGAAGGGGCACCTCGAAGGCCGGTTCGGGATAGAAGAAGGTCACGGCCACCCCCGTGTCCACCACCACCGTCTGGACCGGCTCCCAGGGAAGCTTGCGGCCCCCCCCGTCCTCCACCGCCCCGGCCTCGAGGGTGTAGGTTCCCGGCTGGAGCCCGCGGAGGGTGCAGGGAGCCTGGGCCACCTCCCGGTAGCCCCAGGGCCCCGTGACCGTGATCCAGGCCTTCGCCTGGCGAAGGCCCCGGGTCCGGACCAGGAGGGCGGGCTCCACCTCCACGGCCAGTTCCCGGGTCACCGCGCGGCCATCGGGGCCGGTGACCGACAGGGTGAAGGTGGTGGGTGTATCCACGGCCACGAAGACGTCCTTCCCGGAAGGGACCTCTCCGGGACCCGGAAGAAGGATCCCCCGCCCGTGGCGGTACGTGGGCTTGAGCCTCACCCTTTCCCCCGATTCGACCCAGGTGGCCGAAGCCTCGAGGCCCAGGATCTCCGGCGGAGGCGCCGCGTCACCCCTGGACTGGGGCACGCAGGCCAGCAGGGCAAGGGCAAGGGCAAGGATCATGGCCCAAATCGATATACGTTTCATCCCGACGCTCCCGCCCGGCCCTGACACCGGCACCGGGGAACATGGGGACTGCGGGGGACAGGTTCCCTACCACACGGACAGGTGCACCTCGGCCACCCCGGGCACGTCCTCCAGGCGCGCCTCCCGGCCCTCCGCCGTGCGCAGGCGCCCCCGCCAGTGGCCGGCCAGCTGGCGGAAGTTCACCTTCATCACGGGCGTCCAGGTGCGTTCGCCCCGGCCCCCCGCGGGCCGGAAACGCAGGTCCACCCGGCCGTCCTCCGTGAACACCCGCCATTCGCCCGCGCCCGGATCGTCCAGGTCGCATTGGAAGAGCACCGGGCCCAGGCGCTCCCGGTGGTTCCCCGCCCAGAAGGCGTTCTCGGGGTAGCAGCTCTCGTTCACCAGGGAGGCGAAGTTGGCCCCCACGGGCGTCCCGTCCTCCAGGAAGCCGGCCAGGGCCCCCCAGATCCAGTTGGTGGTGCGGTTGAAGAAGCCCGCCGTCCAGTCGTACACCGCCGCCGCCGGGCCCTGGAGCTCCCGGCCTTCGAAGGTGGCGGTGAAGGCCTCGGGCACCAGGGGGGCGCACTTCTCCGTGAAGGTGAAGCGCCGGGGATCCCCGCAGCTGGGGTTCACCACCCGCAGGGGCCGGGCGTCGAAACCGCAGGGGAAACGGGCGCTCAGGGCCAGGCGGTCCCCGAAGGCCGCCTCCACCTCCAGGCGGCCCTTGGCGTGGGACTTGGACACGTCCAGGCGGCAGCCCCGGCCCGCGTAGTGGATGGCGTGGGCGTCGGGGTCCAGGGGGAAGGCCAGCCGCCCAGGCAGGTCCTTCAGGGAGCGCTCCCAGCTCCGCCCCGTCTTCAGATCGCAGAAGAAGCCGAAGACCTGGGCGGCGTAGCCCAGGCGCACGGCCGCCACGGCCACCAGCCAGTCCGGGCCCAGGAGGCCCAGGTAGTGGAAGCCCCCCAGGGCCAGGCGCCTGCGCAGGGAACCCAGGGGCCGTCCGAAGAAGCCCCGGAGCACGAAGTCCTGGTGATTGAAGGCCACGGGACCATCCAGGCACCCGTAGCCCGCCCTCCCGTCCTGCCCGATCAACTGGAACATGCGGGGAGTGTAGCGGAATTCCCGTTGACGTCCTCCCCAAAATCCGTAACTTGTCTATACAACAAGTTGTCTATACAAGCAGGAGCCCGACCATGATCCGGAAGACCCTCGCCACCTCCATCCGGGATGCCCTCCGCCAGGGCATCCAGGACGGCACGTGGCGGGACCGGCTCCCCTCCGAGCCGGAACTGGGCAAGCGCTTCGAGGCCAGCCGGGAGACGGTGCGCAAGGCCCTGGGCCTGCTGGAGGCCGAGGGCCTCATCACCCGCATCCACGGCAAGGGCACCTTCATCGAGGAGCCCCTCAGCTTCAACCCCCTCTCGGGCACCCTCTCCATCACGGAGGAACTGGCCAGGACCCGCCACCCGGTGGAGAACCGGGTGCTGGAGGCGGGGTGGATCGCTCCGGCCCGGATCCCCTCCCCCTTCCTGCGGGCCTGCTTCGAGGGGGAGGCCCGGGTCTTCCAGCTCCGGCGCCTGCGCCTCGTGCGGGGGGAGGTCCTGGCCGTGGAATCCAGCTGGTTCCGGGAAGGGGATTGCCCGGGCATCGAGGGGACGGACCTGTCGGGCTCCCTCCACGCCCTCATGACCGAGACGTACGGCCTGGCCCCTCAGCGCATCCGCAACCGCTTCCATGCCCTCGACTTCCGCCTCAAGGAAGAGCGGGAGGCCGCCCGGGCCTTGGGCAGCCGCCAGGCCATCCGGGTGGAGCGGGCCCTCCTCAGCCGGCGGGAGGTGTACTACGCCGTGAGCTTCACCCTGCGCACCGATCTGTACCCGCTGGAATTCCTCCAGCTTCCCGGAGGGATCCTGTGAACCGACGACGCGAGGACGATTTCCACACCCCGGGCACCGGCCTGGCCTGGTCCGCCCTGGACCGGGACCGGGAGCTGGACCGGGCCGCGGGCACGGACGTGGACCTGGTGATCCTGGGCGGCGGCATCACCGGCGCCGGGGTGGCCCGGGAGGCCGCCCTGAGGGGCCTCTCCTTCCTCCTGGTGGACAAGGCCGACTTCGCCAGCGGCACCTCCAGCCGCTCCTCCAAGCTCGTCCACGGGGGCATGCGCTACCTGGCCCAGCGGGACTTCGCCCTGGTGCGCGAATCGACCACCGAGCGGAACTGGCTCTGCGCGGCCCTGCCCAACCTGGTCCGGCCCGTGCGCTTCCACTACTGCGGCTACCTGGGCGGCAAGGACAGCCCCCGGCGGGTGAAGCTGGCCCTGCGCCTGTACGACCTCCTCTCCAACGCCTTCAGCCGCTACCGCATGCCCCGGCACCGCATCCTCTCCCCGGAAGCGCTGCGGCGGGAGGAGCCCTGCATGCGCACCGAGGGCATCGCCATGGCGGGCGTCTACTACGACGCCAACGTGGACGACGCCCGCCTCACGCTGGAGGTGCTCAAGGAGGCCCGGGACCTCTCCGGGGGCCGGGGCGTCCTGCTCAACTACGTGGAGGCCGCCGCCATCCGCGAAGCGGGGGAGGGCCGAGAGGTGGATCTCAGGGACGTGCTCGGGACCCGGGCCTTCACCGTGCGGGCCCGTTGCGTCATCAACGCCACCGGCGCCTGGACGGGGGAGGTCCTGGCCCGGGCCGGGGGCCCCGGCGACCTCGTTCGCCCCACCAAGGGGGTGCACCTGGCCGTGCCCAACCACCGCATCGGCAACCGGGAGGCCTTCGTCATGCGGAGCCTGGACGACGGCCGCACCTTCTTCGTGCTGCGCCGGGGCTCCATCACCCTCATCGGCACCACCGACACCGACTACCAGGGCGGCCTGGAGGAGCCCCGGTGCACGAAGGAGGACGCGGACTACCTCCTGCGCACCGTCAACCAGCGCTTTCCCGAGGCCCGGCTCACGTACGACGACATCCTCTCCACCTACGCCGGCATCCGCCCCCTGGTGAGGCAGGAGGGGGTGGGGGCCTCCTCCGTCTCCCGGCGCCACGTCATCCGGGACGAGGGCAAGGGGCTCGTCTCCATCACGGGCGGGAAGCTCACCACCTTCCGGATCATGGCCTGGGACGTCCTGCGCGCCTCTTCGGAGCGGGGCTACCTGCGCCCCTTCACCCGCAGGGAGCGGGCCCGCCACTTCTCCCGCCGCCCCCTCAAGGCCGGGACCACCTGGGTGGCCTTCCTCCGGGACCTGGACCGGCTGGGGCTGGAGGGCGTGCTGGAGGAGGAGGTCCTGCGCCACCTGCACCAGCAGTACGGCCAGGGCGCGCTGCGCATCGTGGCCGAGGCCAAGGCGGACCCGGAATCCAGCCGGCCCCTCGTGGAGGGCCACCCCTGGATCGAGGCGGAGATCGAGCACATCCTCGCCTTCGAGAACGCCCCGGCCCTGGCCGACGTGATGCTCCGGCGCACCGAGATGCAGCTCATGGCCTCCCACCGGGACCAGCCCGCCCTGGCGGCGGCGGTTGCAAGGATCCTCGCCCGCGCCTACGGTTGGGACCAGGCGCGGACGGACCGGGAGGTCGACGCCTACCTGGCCTACGTCCGCAGGACCCTCTTCTTCGAGCGGGAATCCCATGGATGACACCCTCCTGGCCCTGGACTGCGGCACCCAGAGCCTTCGCGCCATGCTCTTCTCGGCCGGCGGCCGGCTCCTCCACAAGATCAAGGTGGAGTACGAGCCCTACGTGAGCCCCCGGCCCGGCTGGGCCGAGCAGGACCCCGAACTGTACTGGCGCAGCCTCTGCGACGCGGTGGGCGCCCTCAAGGCGGAGGCCCCCGAGGCCTTCGCGGCGGTGAAGGGGGTGGGTGTCACCACCCAGCGGGACACCCTCGTCTTCCTGGACCGGCAGGGCAAGGTGCTCCGGCCCGCCCTCACCTGGCTCGACACCCGCAAGGCCCGGGCGGTGTACCGCCCCGCCTGGTGGATGGCCCTGGCCTACCGGGTGGTGGGCATGCTGGAGGCGGTGCAGAAGACCCAGAAGGAAGGCAAGGCCAACTGGGTGCGCCAGAACCAGCCCGAGGTGTGGGAGGCCACCGCCAAGGTGCTCCAGGTCTCCGGCTTCCTCAATCACCGCCTCACGGGCCTCTACCGGGATTCGGTGGCCAATCAGATCGGGCACATCCCCTTCAACTACAAGAAGATGCGCTGGTGCCGCAAGGGAGAGCTGGCCGCGCGCCTCTTCCCCATGGAGCCCGCCAAGCTGCCGGAGCTGGTGCCCGCGGGCGCCCTCCTGGGCCTGGTGACGGGCGAGGCCGCCCGGGCCACGGGTCTCCCCGAGGGCCTGCCCGTGGTGGCCTGCGCCTCGGACAAGGGGGCCGAGACGATCGGGATCGGCTGCGTGGGCCCGGACATGGCGAGCCTCTCCCTGGGCACGACGGCCACCGTGCAGACCACGAGCCCCCGCTACTTCGAGCCCATCCCGTTCATGCCCCCCTACCCCGCGGCCATGGAGGGCCACTACAACCCCGAGGTGGAGATCTTCCGGGGCTACTGGATGATCAGCTGGTTCAAGCGGGAACTGGCCCCCGTGGAGGTGCAGGAGGCCATCGCATCGGGCGTGGCCCCTGAGGCCATCCTGGACCGCTACCTGCGGCAGGTGCCCGCCGGCAGCATGGGCCTCCTCACCCTGCCCCACTGGGGGCCCAGCCTCAAGCTCCCCGGCACCAAGGGGGCCATGGTCGGCTTCGGGGACGTGCACACCCGGGGCTACCTGTACCGCTCCGTCCTGGAGGGCCTGGCCTTCGGCCTGCGGGAGGGCCTGGAGAAGATCGAGCGCCGGGGCGGCACCCGCATCCGTCGGGTGGGGATCTCGGGCGGGGCCACCCAGTCGGCGGAGATCTGCCAGCTCACCGCCGATATCCTGGGCCGGGAGCTCACCTGCGGCGAGACCTTCGAGACCGCGGGCCTGGGCGCCGCCGCCATCACGGCGGCGGGGGTGGGCCTCCACCCGGGGATCCCCGAGGCCGTGGCCGCCATGGTCCGCCACGGACGCACCTACATTCCCCGGCAGGCCGAGGCGGAACTCTACGACCGCCTCTACCGGCGGGTCTACCTGAAGCTGTACCGGCGCCTCAGTCCCCTCTACCGGGAGATCCGCGCCATCGTCAACTACCCCGAACGCGCCTCGGACGAGACCCCATGAAAGCTTCCCCCTGGATCCACGAAGCGCCGCCGCCGGGCTCCTGGCGGTCCATCTTCAAGTGGGGGGACCCGGGGGAATTCAAGCATCCCAACGCCCGGCTGCGCGCCCTCATGGAGCGCACCTTCAGCCTGGACGCCTCGGCCTTCGACGCCCCGCGGCGCCCGGGCCTGGAGCCCGTGGACCTGCCCCTCCCGCCGGGGCTGCCCCCGGACCTGCTCGACGAGCTGCGGAGGATCCTGGGCCCCGGAGGGGTGGAGACGGGAGGCTACGCCCGGCTCCGGGCCGCCTCGGGCAAGACCATGCTGGACCTCCTGCGCCTGCGCCACGGGATCGCCGGGCACCTCCCCGGGGCCGTCCTCTTCCCCCGCAACCACCACGAGGTCCGGCGCGTCGTGGAGCTCTGCGCCCGCAGGGGCGTGCCCGTCACCCCCCGGGGCGGGGGCTCCTCCGTCACCCGGGGCCTGGAATGCCCCAAGGGGGGCGTGAGCCTGGACCTCACCCGCCACATGGACAAGGTGCTGGCCTTCAACGAGGCCGACCAGACCGTGACGGTGGAGGCGGGCATGTACGGCCCCCGCCTGGAGGCCCTGCTCAACGCGGCCCCCGAGCTCTTCGGCGCCAGGCACCGCTACACCTGCGGCCACTTCCCCCAGTCCTTCGAGTGGAGCACCGTGGGAGGCTGGGCCGTGACCCGGGGCGCGGGCCAGAACTCCACCTACTACGGCAAGATCGAGGACCTGGTCGTGGCCCAGGCCTTCGTTTGCCCCGCGGGGGAGATCCGCACCCCCGGCTGGCCCCGGGCGGCGGTGGGCCCCGACCTGGACCAGCTCCTCCTGGGCGGCGAGGGGGCCTTCGGGGTGCTCACGGAGGCGACCCTGCGGGTGTTCCGCCTGGATCCCTCCACCCGGCGGCGTTTCGCCTACCTCTTCCCCGACTGGGAAAGCGCCTGCGGCGCCGCCCGGGAGATCCTCCAGCAGGAGGAGGGGCTCCCCTCCGTCTTCCGCCTCTCGGACGCGGAGGAAACGGACGTGGCCCTCAAGCTCTACGGGGTGGAGCACCCGGTCCTGGACGCCTTCCTGGCCCTGCGGGGCCTGAAGGCCGGACGGCGCTGCCTCCTCATCGGCACCGCCGACGGCGGGGAGGACCGGGCCCGGACCACCGCCGGGGCCGTGGCCCGCACCGCCAGGGCCGCCGGCGCCCTGTCCCTCACGGGGCTCGTGACCCGGGCCTGGGAGCACGGGCGCTTCAGGGACCCCTACCTGCGGGAGGACCTGCAGGACTTCGGCATCCTCACGGACACCCTGGAATGCTCCGTGACCTGGTCGAACCTGGCCCGGGTGCACCGCCTCGTGCGGGAGGCCGTCCATGCCCGTCCCCGGACGATCTGCATGACCCACATGAGCCACGCCTACCCCCAGGGGGGCAACCTCTACTTCATCTTCATCACGGCCATGGAGGACATGGGGGAGTACCTGGCCTTCCAGGCCTCCATCCTGGACGCCATCCGCGCCAGCGGGGCCTCCCTCAGCCACCACCACGGGATCGGCCGCATGACCGCTCCCTGGATCGAGGGCCAGCTCGGCACCCCGAGCCTGGATCTCCTCCGGGCCCTGAAGGCCCACCTGGATCCGGGCAACATCATGAATCCCGGGGGGACCCTGGGCCTGGATCTGCCGAGGGACCAGCGGCGTTGAGAAAGGCCTTGCCTCAGGCGCAAGGGACCATATCCTGATGCCGGCATCAGATTTAAATTCAATTAGGAATTCAAATTTCCCTTGCCAGATCAGGATTTGAATTCATATATTACCAATCTAGTCACTGATCTTCTTCAACCTTCCCCGGACCCTCAGGCTACCGGGGAAGCGCGCATTCCCCCGAACCCCGGAGGCTGGCAGGCCATGCGACGCATTCCCGGCGATCCTGCATCAACCGCGCCCGCCTTCGGTCTGGCCGGACTCCTCCTGGCGCTGCTCTTCCTCGCCTGCGGCGGCGGAAGCGCCTCCATCAAGGGAACCTACCACCCCAAGGGATGGCTCGGGGCCCACCCGGCCAAGGCCCTGGCGAACCTGGAGCAGTGCCGCACCTGCCACGAGATGACCGTCCTGAAGGTGGGCAGCGCCATTCCCAACTGCATGACCGCCGCCTGCCACCACGGCACCATCCCCGGCTTCAGCCTCGCGGCCTCCCACGGGCTCCGGGCCAAGGCCGCCCGGGACGCCAGCGGCGGGGGCCTCGCCTCCTGCCAGACCT
>DATGXY010000107.1:0-2197 GCA_035298525.1 Holophaga sp. | reverse complement strand
CCCCCGCCGATTCCAGGGCCACCCCGGCCCCGTTGCCCATGGCCACGCCCAGGTCCGCCTGGGAGAGGGCCAGGGCGTCGTTCACCCCGTCCCCCACCATGGCGGCGGGGCCCACGTGGGCCTGGATCCAGGCCAGGCGCTCGCCCTTCTCCACGGGCAGGGCGTCCGCCACGACCCGGTCCTCGGGAATGCCCACCTGGGCGGCCACCCGGAGGCAGGCTTCCCGGCGGTCGCCGCTCAGGAGCCAGCAGGGGATGCCCAGGCGCTGGAGGGAGGCAACGGCCTCCGCCGCCTCGGGGCGCAGGGGATCGCCCAGGCCCCAGAGGGCCAGGGCCTCGCCGTCCCGGGCGAGCATGACGAGGGAGCCTTCCAGGCCGTCCCCCGCCCACCAGGCCTCGGGGGCCCGCACGCCCTCGGCCCTGAGCCAGGCGGGGCGCCCGATGAGCACCTGGCTGTCCCCCACCCGGCCGGAGACGCCCAGACCCGGGTGTTCCCGGCGTTCCTCCAGGGCCGGCAGGGGGGGGCCCCCCGCCCGGGCCCGGGCGGCCCCCTCCCGGAAGATGCGCTCGGCCAGGGGGTGGATGGATACCTCCTCCAGGGCCGCGGCCAGGGCCAGGGCCTCGCCCTCGGATCCCAGGTGGCGGGCGCCCGTGAAGTCCAGACGGCCCGTGGTGAGGGTCCCGGTCTTGTCCAGCACCAGGGCCCGGATGGCGGGGCCCCGCTCCAGCACGTCGGCCCCCCGGAGGAGGATGCCCCGGCGGGCGCAGGCGGCCACCGCGGATACGAGGACCATGGGCGTGGCCAGGCCCAGGGCGCAGGGGCAGGCCACCACCAGGACCGCGACGCCGGCCATGAGGGCCTGGGCGGGGGCGGCGCCCCGGCCCCAGGCCAGGAAGCCGGCCAGGAGCGCCAGGGCCGCCACGGCGGGCATGAAGAAGGCGGCCACCCGGTCCGCGGTGAGCTGGATGGGGGCCCGGGAGGCCAAGGTGCGCCGCACCCGGGCCACGATGCGGGCCAGGTGGGTCTCCTCGCCGGCGGCCTGGGCCTCCACCACCAGGGTGCCGGAGGTGAGCAGGGTGCCGGCCAGCACCGGGGCGCCCGGATCCAGGGCCTGGAGGCGGCCCTCCCCCGTGAGGGACGACGTGTCGCACCAGCCGGAGCCCTCCAGGACCCGGCCATCCACGGGGATGCGGCCCCCCTGGCGGATGCGCACCCGCTCCCCGGCCTTGACCGCGTCCGCCCGGACCTCCAGCCAGGTGCCCTCCCGCTCCACTTCCGCCGTGGGGGCGGCCAGCTGCAGGAGGCCGGCCACGGCGCGCCGGGCCTTGCCCTTGGCGCCGCCTTCGATGGCCCGGCCGATGATCAGGAGGGACACGAGCATGCTCGCCGTGTCGAAGTACACATGGTGGCTCTTCAGGACGATGGCGGAATAGAGGCTGACGAGGAAGGCCATGAGGGCCCCGGCCCCCACGAGGGTGTCCGTGTTGGGGCTGCCCAGGCGCAGGCGGCGCCAGCCCGTGACGAGGATGGGCCAGCCGCAGTAGAGGAGGACGGGGAGGGCCGCCAGGCCCGTGGTGAGGGTGAAGGCGTCCCGCACGGTGAGGGGCAGGGGGTCCCGGTCGTAGAGGCGCTCCATGAACACCAGGTTCGAGAGCCAGTCGATGCCCGCGTCCCGGGCGTAGGCCGCGTACATGACCATGGCGTTCATCATGGCGTTGGCCCCCAGGACGATGGCCAGCACCAGGCGCAGGGGACCGTGGACGCCGTCCCCGCCCTCCTCGGCGGCCTCGGCCGGGTGGATCTCCCGGGCGGGGAAGCCGTGGCGGGCGGCCTGCTCCGCGATGCCGTCCTTGCCCGTCATGGCCGGGGCGTACAGCACCTGGGCCACTTCCGATACGGGTTCCACGGTGGCCTTCACCACGCCCGGCCGGGCCTGGAGGATGCCCTCCACGAGGCCCGCGCAGCTGGCGCAGGCCAGGCCCTCCACCTTGAACCAGGCCTCCAGGTAGGGGCCGGGGGGCTGGTCCTCGCGGCTCCCCTCCCGCAGGGCGGGGCCCCGGCGACGGGCCTCCTCGGGGCCCAGGATCTCGTAGACCGTGGCGCAGCCCGGGCAGCAGAAGTCGAGGCGGAGGCCCTCCCGGTGGCGCACGGCCCGGTGTAATAGACGGCGGCCCGGCCAATGGGCTGCGGGAAATCG
>DATGXY010000106.1:0-10676 GCA_035298525.1 Holophaga sp. | reverse complement strand
GGGGCTTTCGTGGGCGGGAATTGGCAATGAAGGAACTATGGAATAACGCCAACCCTTGGTTCCGTCAAACCCCAAGTTGGGTTTGCCCTTTCCTTTCGGCCGGGGAGCCCCCTGGGATAAACTTCTGCATTCGATCCCAGCCCCGGAGGTTCCCGTGCGCGCTCCCTTCCCGGCCTTCCTGGCCTTTGCCCTGGCGGCCCCCGCCCTTCTGGCCGCGGCTCCGAAGAAGACCTGGGATTTCGGGGCCTTCAGCCATGTGCGCCGCGTGCCCGCCGAGGCCGGCGCGAAGCCCAGCGCCCATCCCGCCCGCATCGACCCGGACGCCCTGGGCCAGGCCCTGAAGACCTTGCGCTTCGCCGCGGGCAAGACCACCCAGCCCCTCTTCGCCCCGGCGGAGGCCGAGGGCCTCGCCCACGCCCTGGCCGAGGCGCTGGCCGAAGCGGGTCCGGGCGAGGATCTGCAGATCCTCAGCACCCGCAACCGGGAGGGGGGCATCCTGGGCAGCGCCACCAGCGTCACCGCCCGGGCCTTCGCCCTGGAGGGCCGGCTCCACCTCCTCGTGCGGGAACTCCGTAAGGACTGGATCCTCGTGTACAACCTTGACAGCCGCATGCCCGATTTCGAATACGGATCCCGGTCCGCCGCCAGCCCCGTCACCCTTTCCGGGGCGGGGGCGGTGGTCGTCCGCCAGGATTGGGTGACGCTCCCCCTCGTCGCTCCGCCGTCCGATATAAAGCCCCAGGCCGCCCCCGTTCAGGCGCCCGTCCCTGCGTCCGCACCTGCGTCCGCACCTGCGTCCGCCCCAGCCCCCGACCCCGCCAAGCGGGCCACGGTGGAGGCGCGCCTGAAGGATCTCAAGCGCTTCCGGGAGGAGAATCTCATCACCGAGGAAGAGTACGCCCGGCAGAAGGCCGAGTTGTTGAAGGAGTTCTCCCGCAGCGGCAACTAGCCGCCTGGCCAGCTTTCCCGGGATCCTGGATGTGGTCTCAAGGACCCCGTAACGCTACAGTTCCCGCAGGCCTTCCAGCACTTCGTCCAGGTGGGCCCTGAACCGGTCCGGCAGATCACCCAGTTCGCCCCCCTCCCTCAGGGCGGTCTCCAGGCTCCGGGCCGCCTCGGCGAGTTCCACGGCGCCGATGGCCATGGCCGTGGATTTCAGGGTGTGGGCCAACCGCTCCGCCCCGGCCAGGTCCCCCTCCCCCAGGGCCCGCGCCAGTTCCCCGGCGCAGCCGGCCTTCGCCTCCCGGAAACGGAGGAGCATACGGCGGTACACCTCCTGGCGGCCCACGCAGAAGGCGAGACCCACCCCGGCCTGGATGCCGGGCAGGGACAGCTCCGTCTCCGGCGCCGGCCGCGCCGGGGCGGGCGCCAGATCCCGCCCGGTCCAACGGGCCAGGAGGGCCACCAGGTCCTCCAATTCAAAGGGCTTGCTGATGAAGTCGTCCATCCCGGCAGCCAGACAGGCATCCCGCTCCTGCACCATGGCGTGGGCCGTCATGGCGATGACCGGGAGGTCCTCCAGGCCGGGCAGGGCCCGGAGGCGGCGGGTGGCCTCCAGGCCGTCCATGCCCGGCATCTGCACGTCCATGAGCACGGCGTCGAAGACCCGCTCCCCCAGGCGCTCCAGGGCCTGGAACCCGTCCCCGGCCACCACCACCTCCGCCCCGGCCACGGTCACCAGGAGTTCCGAGGCCACCTGCTGATTGAACTCGTTGTCCTCCACCAGGAGGATCCGAAGGCCCCGCAGGGGGGCCGGGGCCGGCTGCGGCCCCTGGGGCCGGGCCTGGGCGCACTCCTGATCAGCCCCCCGCCCCAGGTGCACCGTGAAGGTGAAGGTGCTGCCCACGCCCAGCTCGCTTTCCACCCCGATCTCGCCGCCCATGAGGGTGACGAGCTGGCGGCTGATGGCCAGACCCAGGCCCGTGCCCCCCTGGCGCCGGGAGGGCCCCGAATCCACCTGGGTGAAGGGCTGGAAGAGCCGCGCCAGGGTCTCCCGGCTCATGCCCCGCCCCGTGTCCCGCACCTGGAAGCGCAGGATGGCCAGGCCGGCCTCGTCCTCCCCGTCCAGGGCCACGGACAGGCTGATGCCGCCCCGGTCCGTGAACTTGGCGGCGTTGTTGCAGAGGTTCACCAGGACCTGGGCCAGGCGGAGGGGATCCCCCACCAGGACCGCCGGGACTTCGGGTTCCACCCGGATCTGGAAGGTCAGGTCCCGGGCCTGGAGGGAGGCCCCCGCCATCACGGCCGACACCTGGTCCAGCACCTCCGCCAGGCGGAAGGTGTTGGAGGCCATTTCCAGGCGGCCCGCGTCCACCTTTGAGAAATCCAGGATGTCGTTGAGGACGCCCAGGAGGGAGACCGCGGCGAGGCGCGTCTTCCGGAGGTAGTCCCGCTGCCGGGGGTCCAGGTCCGTGGCCAGGGCCAGCCGGGTCATGCCGAGGATGGCGTTCATGGGGGTCCGGATCTCATGGCTGACGGTGGCCAGGAAGGCCCCCTTGGCCCGGGTGGCGGCCTCGGCTCCCTCCTTGGCTGCTTGCAATGCCCCGTTGGCCGCCCTCAGTTCCGCGGTGCGGGCCTCCACCTGCTCCTCCAGGTGGCCCCGCTGCTCCAGGAGGCGGCGTTCCTGGTCCTGGATCCGGTCCAGCATCCCATTGAAGGCCTCCACCAGGTCGCCCAGCTCGTCGTCGCTCCGGCGGCGGGCCCGGCGGCAGGAATCCCTGCCCGTGGCGATGGCCTCGGCGGTGGCGGCCAGATCCAGGATGCTCCCCATCACCAGCCGCTGGATCCGCGCCATCAGGAAGGCCAGCGATCCCAGGATCGCCGCCAGGACCCCGGCCGAGGCCAGGAAGGCCAGGAGGACCCAGCCCGAAAGCCCCGACAGATCGGACTGGAGCAGCAGGGTGCCGGCGGGCCGCCCATCCTCGGACAGGATGGGCCGTTCCAGGTGGAGGCGGCCGCCGGCGAACCAGATCCGTTCCCCCCCGGGGGGGCCGCTGGGCAGGAGGGAGGCGGGGAAGGTCCCCCTGGGCACCCAGGTGGCCAGGGGCTTCCCGTCCCCCAGCAGGATGCGCGCCGCCCTCACGTTCCCCCGCGCCTGGAGCTCCGCCAGGGTCCGGGCGGCGCTTTCACCGTCCCGGAAAACCACGGAGGCGGAGGCCTGGTAGGCCACCAGGCCTCCCAGAGCCCGCAGATCCTGGGTCAGGACCCGGCGGCCCACCCAGGCGGAGAGAACCAGGAAGGCGGGGACCACCACCAGGAGGCCGGCGCAGGAGGCCAGCAGGAAGGCCCGGAGGATCTTCTTGCGGAGGGAGGTGCGAACCGGGCGGACCATGCGTTCTCAGGGGGCGATCACGGCCAGGCGCATGAGCTGGGCGCTGGCCCCCATGCCCTCCCCTTCCAGGGCCTTGAGGTTCAGGTGCATGCGCAGGCGTTCCGCGTCCAGGATGAGGCCCACCATGGCGCCCCGGTCCACCAGCTCCCGGTCCTCGGCCACGGTGAGGAGGCCCCGGCCCTTGGCCCATTCCAGGATCTCGGCCCCGTTGCGGCGCTCCGAACGGCAGATGAACACCATGTCGCAGGGCCCCAGGTCCGCGAGCCGGGCGGCATAGGCCACCTTCATGGGCCTGCCCTGGTGGGTCCGGGCACGGACCAGGGCATCCAGGCGGGCTCCGAAGGGGGAGCGGCCCAGGACGGCCACCACGAAGGGCCCTTTGGCCTCGCGCCCCTCCGGCCACCGGAAATACACGGCCATATCCACGAGGAACTGGGCCTTGGCGGCGTACTCCTCGGCCGGGGCCTCCACCCGGGCGCTGGAGGCGCCCAGGAGCAAGACCAGACAGACAAGGGCCCATACGCCCCGGAGGGCGCGGGCCACCATCGCTGTCGCTCCCCCCCGTCCGTTCACGCGCGCCCCACCCTGTTCCCGGGTTTCCGGCTATGTTGGGTGGACCGGATCCCGATTCCTGTTGAAGAAATAGCCCGTTCATCTTATCCCAGGCCCCCATTCCCGGGAACGGGCCGCGGAGGACCCCATGGCCGAGACGCCCCTGCCCGATATCCAGGCGATCTACGAGGCCCAGCGCCAGCGGCGCTGGCAACAGGCGGCCACCACCGCGGAGGCGCGCCGGGGGCGCCTCCGGGCCCTCCTGGAAGCCCTCCTGGCCCGCCGGGAGGAGGCCCACGCCGCCCTGGCGGCGGATTTCCGCAAGGCCCCGGCCGAAACCGATCTCACCGAGGTGTACCCGGTGGTCACGGAAATTCGGCAGGCCATCCGTCACCTGGACCGGTGGATGCGGCCCCGGCGGGCCGCCACCCCCCTGGCCTTCCTGGGCAGCTCCGCCTCGGTGCGCCCGGAGCCCAAGGGGGTGGTGCTCATCATCAGCCCCTGGAACTACCCCCTCCTCCTGTCCCTGGGCCCCCTCGTGTCCGCCGTGGCCGCGGGCAACTGCGCCATCCTCAAGCCCTCGGAGCACACCCCCGCCACCAACGCCTTCCTGCGCTCCCTGGTGGCCTCCGTCTTCCCCCCCGCCGAGGCGGCGGTGGTGGAGGGGGCGGTGGCCACCGCCCAGGCCCTCCTGGACCTGCCCTTCGATCATGTGTTCTTCACGGGGAGCCCGGCCGTGGGCCGGGTCGTCATGGCCGCGGCGGCCCGGCACCTGGCCTCGGTGACCCTGGAACTGGGGGGCAAGTCCCCCGTGCTGGTGGACGCGGACGCGGACCTGGAGAGGGCCGCCGAGCGCATCGCCTGGGGCAAGTTCATCAACGCCGGCCAGACCTGCGTCGCCCCGGACCACGTGCTGGTGCACGAGCGGGTCCACGACGCCTTCCTCCTGGCCCTGGAGCGGGCGGTGCGCCGGGCCTACGGCGAAACCCCCGAGGCCCGCAAGGCCAGCCCGGACTTCCCCCGCATCATCACGGGCGCCCACCTGGACCGCCTGCGGGGCCTCCTGGCCCCCCCCTGCGGGCGGATCGTCCTGGGCGGGGAGTGGGACGCCGCCGAGCGCTACCTGGCCCCCACCCTGGTCGCGGACGTGCCCCCCGAATCCCCCCTGCTCCGGGAGGAGATCTTCGGCCCCATCCTCCCCGTCGTCCGGGTCCCTTCCATGGAGGCCGCGGTGGAGGCGGTGAACGCCCGGCCCAAGCCCCTGGCCCTGTACGTCTTCGCGGGAAGCCGCTCCCGGGCCGAGGCCCTGCTCTCCTGGACCACCTCCGGGGGCGGCTGCATCGGCGACACGGTGCTGCACTTCGCCCACCCCCATCTGCCCGCGGGGGGCGTTGGCCCCTCGGGCTTCGGCAAGGCCCACGGCCACCACGGCTTCCTGGCCTTCTCCAACGAGCGGGGCGTGCTGCGCCAGTGGACGCCCCTGGCCCCCATCCGGCTCATGTACCCCCCCTACACCGGCCTCGTGAGGCGCCTGGTGGACCTCACCCTCAAGTGGTTCTAACGGAAGAGCCAGCTGAGCTTCACCAGGATGACGTCGTCCGAGGGGAGGCGGCTCAGGATGGACATGTCGGGCCGGGGGGAGAGGGAGCCCCGGTCGTTGATGAGGGCGTCCGTGGAGACCCCGTGGGTGTACACGAGGAAGAGGGTCGAGCCCGCCCTGAACTCCCAGCGCAGGATGACGTTCTCGTTCCAGAGCCGGTCGGAGAAGGCGGTGGCGGAATTCGCCGGGACCGGGGCGAGGGTGTCGTCGTCCACGTAGCCCTGGAGGTCCCGGTAGTTCCAGTTGGCCAGGAGCCACTGGCTGAGGAGCTGCACGGAGAGCCGGGGCGTGAGGGCGTAGGCCACCCGGAGGGTCTCGTTGAACTGGGACATGCGGCGGAGCCCCGTCACGGGCACGTCGCCCCGGGTCTCCAGGTAGCGGCGCTCCCCCTCCCCCTGCACCCAGCTGGTGTCGGCGTTCACCTCCAGGTGCTGGCCGATCTTGATGGAGTTGTAGAAGGACGTGGTGGTGGTGGGGCCCCCGGGCCACCAGGTGCGCTCCGCGCTGATGCGCACGTACCAGGGGCGGTTCCCCGGGGTGTCGAAGCCCAGGTTCGCGCCGTTGATCCGGTCGCGGTGCAGGTACTTCTTCACGGGGTCGGACCAGGTGCGCAGCTCCCGGTCGTCGTCCAGGGGGAGGTTGGCCCAGGCGCTCGTCCAGAAGGACCAGAAGCTCGTGAGGTCCATCTTGGCCCAGACGCTGGTGCCCTTGGAGAACGCGCGGCCGGCCTGGTCCTGGGCGAACCAGGCGTCGGCGCCCAGCTGCCAGTTGCGGGTGCGGCCCAGGGTCGCGTCCCACTGGCGCCAGAAGGCGAAGTAGCCCCGGCGCTGGTCGGCCCGGGACAGGTAGCCCAGATCGTTGGGATCGAAGTGCCTGGACGTATCGTCCGCGTTGAACTCCATCTGCCAGCCCGAGGCCCAGCGGCGGTTCAGGCGCAGGTAGGCCTTGGCCCCGTCCACCTCGGATCCCCGGGTGCCCGCCCGTGTTCCCGCCAGGCTCCACTCCAGGGTCGTGCTCCGGTCCCCGCTCTTGATCACCCCGTCCGCCTCCGCCACCGTGGCGGAGCGCCCCTGGGGATCGGCCTCCCGCACCCGGGAAAGGAAGCCCCCCACCCCGCTCCCCACCGCGTCCAGGCGCTGGAAGCCCCGGAAGGCGGCGTACGTGGCGAAGGGCGACAGGGGGGCCCGGTGGGTGGTGCCGTCCGCCTCCTGCACCGTGCCCCGGGCGTTTTCCACCCCGGCGGCCAGGGCCCCCAGGGAAAGGCCCGAGTCCAGCTTGGCCGTGAACTTGGCGGCCCCGGCGATTTCCGCCGTGGCGGGCCCGTCCAGAAGGGTCTGGCCATCGGCCAGGGAGGGGGAGCCCAGGCCCCGGCCGATGCGCCGGCTGTAGAAGAGGCGGGTCCCCGGCACCTGGAAGAGCTCCATGCCCTCCAGGAAGAAGGGGCGCTTCTCCGGGAACTGGGTCTCCACCGTGGACAGGTTCAGCACCGCCTGGTCCACCTCCACCTGGGCGAAGTCGGGGCGCACGGCCAGATCCAGGGAGGCCGAGGAGGTGAGGCCCAGGTGGGCGTCGAACCCCGCGTTGGCCTTCCAGCCCCGGTCGTCATAGGCGTGGGAGGTGCTCATCTTCCGCTGCAGGCTCACGAAGGGGATCCATTCCCGCCGGAGCCGGGGCTGGACCCCCTCGATGCCCTCCAGGTCGGGGAAGCGGCTGGCGAAGGCGTTCTCCCCCCGGGGGGGCAGGTCCCAGTAGCTGGTTTCCCGCACCGTGCCGTGGGCCGTGCGGCTGAAATTGATGCCCCATACTCGGCCATCGTCGTCCGTGGCCAGGCGCAGGGCCGAAAGGGGGATCTTCAGGACGGCGGTCCAGCCCCGGTCGTCCACCTTCACCCCGCTTTCCCACACGGCGTCCCAGCTGGCGTCGGGGGAGGAGGAATCCCCGGTGAAGATGGCGTCCCGCTGGACCCCCGAGGCGTTCACCATGAAACCGAAGGCTGTTCGTCTGTCCCTTAGGCTGTCGATATACACGGCGAACCAGTCCGTCTGGCTGTCCTGGTCCCGGCGGTGGAGCCGGCGCACGGCCCCCGACCCCTGGCCCCGGTCCATGCGGGCGCCCACGTACAGGTACTGGTTGTCGTACAGGACCTTCACGTAGGTGGGCAGGGACGAATCGTGGCCGAAATCGGGCCAGGATTCCCGGAAGTCCGTGGCGGCGGGGGCCCGGTCCCAGTCGGGCTCGGACATGCGGCCATCGGCCCGGATGGGTCCGCGCGCTCGTACGGCCGTCAATCCGGCACCATCCAGGGGCGGCGCCAACGACAGGGCTGCCGCCGCCAACCACCAGCCACACCACGCCATGGGCCCCGAAAACTTCATGAGCTTTCCCTACGAGACCCGGGAAACCCTTCCCGGGCCAACGTTTGATCCTACCGCCATTGGCCGTTGGGTCGATATGCCGCTTTTTCCAAGCCCGGGGCGTCCTACCTCCCCCGGAATTCGTCCATGGTGCGGTTCACCCCGAAGAACCCCGTGATGGCGTCGTACAGCCAGGGCGGCAGGACCTTCACGGCCAGGACGGAAACGACGAAGCGGGGCATGATGAGGCGCCGGCGGTCCGATTCCACCGCGTCCAGGATGCGCCGGGTCGCGTAGTCCGGCTTCAGGATGGGCAGCAGCCAGGGGAAGCGGGTCCTCACCCCCGCGAACATGCCCGTATCGATGTAGTAGGGGCAGACCAGGGTGGTGCGCACGGGGTGGCCCAGGCGCCGCAGCTCCAGGCGCAGGCTTTCGTCGAAGCCCACGGCGGCGAACTTGGAGGCGCAGTAGTCCACCAGGCGGGAGGTGCCCCCCAGGCCCGCGGCGCTGGAGATGGTCACCACGTGGCCCCGGCCCTGGGCGATCATGGCCGGCAGGAAGGCCCGGGTGAGCCAGAAGGGGGCCAGCGCGTTCACCTGGAAGGTGCGCTCGATGGCCTCGTCGGGGCAGTCCAGGAGGGGCCTTCCCGTGACGATGCCCGCGTTGTTGACGAGGACATCCACGGGCCCCCGCTCCGCCAGGACCCGGGCGGCGGCGGCCTGGGTGGCGACCCGGTCCGTGAGATCCACGGCATAGGCGGCGTGGCCCTCCCCCAGTTCGGCCAGGAGACGCTCCAGGCCCGGGGCGTCCCGGTCCAGGAG
This sequence comes from Holophaga sp., assembly GCA_035298525.1. Lineage (GTDB taxonomy): Bacteria > Acidobacteriota > Holophagae > Holophagales > Holophagaceae > Mesoterricola. The sequence goes on along the minus strand of DATGXY010000106.1, from coordinate 2,018 downwards.
GGAGAGGCGGGCGCCCCTCGCCTTCGCCCCCAGGGCCATGAGGCGGCCGATGCCGCTGGCGGCGCCGGTGATGAGCATGTGGGAACCCTGCAGGCGGGTCATGGATGGCTCCAGGAAAAGCGCGGGGGGCCGCAAGGCCCCCCGCGGCGGGCATCAAGGGGGGTTCAGGGGGCGGCCTTGAGGGTCGCCAGGGTGTTCATGAGCTGCCCGATGGTGGCGAGCGGGTAGCTGGCGCTCCGGACCTTGACGGCGGCGCCGTCGGTGAGGAAGTCCGTGAAGAGGTCCGTGGACAGGTATTCGCCCGTCACCGTGCCGTTGGTGAAGTGGCCGCCCTGGGCGGGCGGGGTGATCAGGTTGATGAGGAGGGCCATCCACTCCTTCAGCTCCACCACCGTGGCGGAGGGGCCGTCCAGGTTGATGCGGTAGGCCATGGCCGCGGCCAGGTTGGCGGCGGAGACCGTGGTCGCCCCGGTGGACTTGGCGTAGGCGGTGATGGAGACGCCGAACTTGCCCTGGGCGGCCCCCATCATCATGACCATGTAGAGATCGGCGGCCACCCGGTAGCGGCCGGAGGTGGCCAGCGGGGTGGTGGCGCCGGTGCAGGCCGCGTCCGTGGGGGCGAAGCCGTTGACGGCGCTGACGGCGGCCGTGGCCAGGTTGAAGAGCGCCGTCGGCAGCTGGATGCTGCCGGTGGCCGCGTCGGTTCCGGCCTTGAGGGCCACGTCGCCCAGGACGGGGAGGTTGGCCGCGATCTGGTCGGGGGTCAGGGTGGCGGCCGGATCGTTCAGGGCCACCATGGCCGCGGCGAAGGGATTGGTCGCCATGTCGGCCAGGAGGGCCGCGCCGTGGTCCGTGCCCAGCAGGCCGAGATCCTGCATGGCCTTGAGGGCCGCGGTGTTGCCGGCGGCGGCCTTGGCCTGGGTGACGCTCAGGACCGCGGCCGCGGTGGCGGCCTTGAAGTAGGCGTAGCTGCTGGTGGCGTCCAGGTCGTACGAGATGCCGGAGAGGTTGAGGTAGTAGTCCGAGGGGGTGAGGTTGGTCTGGCTGATGAGCTGGAGGGCGCAGACCTTCTTCAGGTCGGCGTAGTCCAGGTAGACCGACATCATGGGGTAGCCCACGGGCAGGGCCTGGGTGGAGTCGGGGGAGATGCCCAGGGGCAGGACATTGTAGAGGTTGGCGAAGGAGATGGCGACGTTCTTCCGGATGCCGTCGCGGATCACGCCGGTGGGCACCACGCCCAGGGTGAAGGGGGTGGTGTCGTAGCCCAGGCCCGCGAGGGCCGTGGCGGCGGTGCCCAGGGTCGGGCTGGCGGGATCGCCGTTCCAGCCGGCGCCCAGCAGGGACTTCTGGATGAGGGCGTTGGGCACGTTGCGCACGGAGTCGGCGCACAGGTTGCCCAGGCCGTTGGGGCTCAGGACCGGGGTCTGGTCGTTGGAGCGCAGGTCCTGGAGGGTCACGCCCACCGGGTGGTAGACGCCCTTGCTCACGTCGGTGGGGCTGTAGTCGGGGAAGAACTGGCCGAAGAGGCTCGACATGCCGTAGTTCAGGGTGGCGTCGGCCTGGGCCACGAAGACCGACTGGGCCCCGTCCCGGGGCGTGGTGAGACCGGCGGCGACAAGGGCGGCGTCGGTCATGGCCTTGTTGCTGGAGGCCGTCACCGTGGTGTTCTTGGCCGTCTTGTGCCAGGTGAGGTCGATGCGGGCCACGTTGGCGGTGTAGGCGCCGGCGCAGATGACCTGGGTGGTCCACCCGCCGTTCGTCACGGCGTGGGCGGCCGAACCGTCCGCGAAGGCGTTGTGGGTGTGGCCGGAGGCGATGACATCGATGCCCGTCACGTGCTGGGCAAGGCTGATGTCCTCCCCGGTGTAGCCGCCCGTGGTCACGTCCGTGCCCGCGTGGGAGAGGGCCACGACCACGTTGCAGCCCTGGGTGGTGCGCAGGTCGTTGACGATGGCCTGGACCGAGGCGTAGTTGCCCGTCGAGTAGTCCGTGAAGGTCACGGGGGCGGCGGCGGGGGC
>DATGXY010000105.1:0-4459 GCA_035298525.1 Holophaga sp. | reverse complement strand
CGCACCCCGGGCTGGGGGCCCTGCTGGGGGCGGAGGGGATCGGGTGCGCCGGCTGCGGGCTGGGCACCTGCCGGACCCTGGATATCCTGGAGATCCACAACCTGGACACGGCGCGGATCCGGGCGCTCCTGGAGGGCATGGGGCGGATCATCCACGGGGGGGCGCCCTTCGAGGTGCCGGATATCCAGCGGAAGGCGGTGCCCGAGAACGATGGGTTCTGCCCGCCCATCCAGGCCATGGTGCAGGAGCACGGGCACATCCTGCGGGTCATCGCGTGCCTGCCGGCCCTGGGCCGGATCCTGGACCGGGACCCGGACGGCTACGCCTGGGCCGAGGGGGTCCTGGACTTCGTGCGGAACTACGCGGACCGCTTCCATCACGCCAAGGAGGAGGAGGTGCTCTTCCGCTTCTTCGACGGCGGATCGGAGATCATCCAGGCCATGCTGGCCGATCACGGGGAGGGACGCGGCCACGTGGCGGCGGCGGCGGAGGGGATCGCCCGGCGGGATGGCCAGGCGGTGCGCGAGGCCCTGGGGGCCTACGGCGATCTGCTGCGGGGCCACATCCACCGGGAGGACACGGTGCTCTACCCCTGGATGGACCGCACCCTGACCATGCGCCAGGTGGGCGAACTCTTCGCCGGGTGCGCGGCGGCGGAACGGCCCTTCGGCCAGATCCCCGCGGAGCAGGAGGCCTTCGTGGAACGTCTGGAAGCCCGCTTGGCCTGACCCGGCCCTTCCATTCGGCGTTTCGACCGGCACAATGGGGGCGGAGCTTCCCCATGGACGAGACCCCTGAACCCGCCATCCGCCAGGATGTCCTGCTCCTGGGCGCCCTCGTCCTCCTCATGGCCCTCCTTGCCCTTTCGGGGTTCCGGGCCTACGACCGCCTCACCTGGGGGCTGGAGATCTTCCCCATCCTCCTGGTGGTCCCCGTTCTCCTGGCCACCCGGAAGGCCTACCCCCTCACCCCCCTGCTCTACGGGCTCATCTTCGTGCACGCCGTCATCCTCATGGTGGGCGGCCACTATACCTACGCCCGGGTGCCCCTGGGCTTCTGGCTGGAGCACCTGCTGGGTCTCCACCGGAATCCCTACGACAAGATCGGGCACCTGGCCCAGGGCTTCGTGCCGGCCCTCGCCATCCGGGAGGTGCTCCTCCGGAGCGCCAGCGTGCGCGGCCGGAAGATGCTGGTATTCCTGACCCTGGGCACGGTCCTGGGGATCAGCGCCCTGTACGAGCTCCTGGAGTGGGGATCGGCCCTCGCCCTGGGCCAGGGCGCGGACGCATTCCTGGGCACCCAGGGGGATCCCTGGGATACCCAGTCGGATATGTTCTGCGCCCTGGTGGGCGGCGGCCTGGCCTTGGCCCTCCTGTCCCGGCTCCACGACCGCCAGATGGCGGCCCTGCCCTCGGCAGGCCCGGCAGGTGGGCACGGCCGCTGAAGAGGCGGGCTCCCTCTCCGCTCGGGAATCCGGTCAGGCCGTAAAAATAAAGCCGAACCTTGTCTGTTGACGGGAAATGAACCAGCGGATAATGGCTGATTCATCCGGTCCGCCATGCGTCCCTCCGAGCACCTCCTCCTGATCGGCGGCGATCCTGGCCTGGGTCCCCAGGTGGGAGCCAGCCTTCGCCAGGGGGGGCTTTCGGTGCTGGAGGCGCCGACGCCGGCCGAGGGGGAGCGGTTCCTGCCGGGCGCCTGCCTGGTGATCCTGGACCTGCCGGATTGGTCCCGCCCGGCCCGGGACTTGATGGCCAGGGGCATCTCCTTCCTGGTGATCGCAGGCTCCCGGACGGAGGCCCTGCGGGCCCTGGAGCGGGGCGCCGAGGACGCGGTCTCCCGGCCCTTCGATCCCCTGGAACTGGTGGCCCGGGTCCAGAACCTCCTCCGCCGGTATGGGCGGACCGCCTCCCAGCCCCTCGCCCTGGGCGCCCTCCGCCTGGACGCCGCCGGGCGCAGGCTCCTGGGGCCCGGAAGCCTGGAGGTCCCCCTCACCCGGGGGGAGTTCGAGCTCCTGCTGGCCCTGGTGAAGGCGCGGGGGCGGGTTCTCTCCCGCGCCGCCCTGGCCGATGCGATCAGCCTCGACGGGGCCCTGCCCGTGGGGCGGAGCGTGGATGTGCTGGTGTCCCGCCTGCGCCGGAAGCTGGAGGAGGACCCCCGCCATCCGGCCCTCGTCCAGACGGTGCCCGGGATGGGCTACCGCATCGGGGTCATGGCCCGGGCCGAGAATGAGATTCGTTTCCAGGTGCCGGGCTTGGACCTATAATCCCTGGGCCGGGCGCCGCCGCCCGCCAGGGGAGGTGCCCATGTCTGGAACCGTCCATCACCACCGGGTGCTGCGGGCCGAGCCCGCCAAGGTCTACCGGGCCTTCCTGGAACCCGACGCCCTGGTCAAGTGGATGCCGCCCCACGGCTTCACGGCCCGGGTGCACCACCTGGACCCCCGGGTGGGGGGCGCCTTCCGCATGTCCTTCCGCAACCTGGGCACGGGCCAGGAAGAATCCTTCGGGGGGCGCTACCTGGAACTGAAGCCGGGCGAAAGGATCCGCCACACGGACGCCTTCGACGACCCGGGCCTGCCGGGGGAGATGGAGACGACCATCACCCTGCGCAAGGTGGCCATGGGCACGGATCTCACCATCGTGCAGGCCGGCATCCCGGACATCATTCCCGTGGAAGCCTGCCACCTGGGCTGGCAGGAATCCCTGTCCCTGCTGGCCCTCCTGGTGGAGGCGGAGATCCCGGGCTAGCTAGCGTTCGGTATCGATGGAGAGCAACTCGATATCGAAGACGAGGGCCCCCGCGGGCATGCCCTTCTGGCCATCGTAGGCCTGGCCCACCGGGATCCAGGTGCGCACCTTCTGGCCGGGGGACATGAGCCGCAGCACCTGGGTCCAGCCGGGGATGACCTCGTCCACGCGCAGGGAGGCGGGGCGGGAGCCCTTGCGCCAGGAGGAATCGAAGCATTTGCCGTCCGCCGTCCAGCCCGAATACCTCACGGACACCTGGGCCTTGGCGCCGGGCTGGGGCTTGCCTTCCCCCTCCCGCAGGGTCTTGTACAGCACGCCCCCCTTCAGGAGGCGCGCGTCCTCGGCGGGCACGGCCAGATCCGGCGGGGCCTGGAAGGGGGAGGGTTCCACCGCCAGCAGTTCCAGATCCACGATCACGGTGCCCGCGGGCCGGTTGGGGGCGCCCTCGAAGGCCAGGACCTGGGGGATCCACAGGCGGCGCTTCTCCCCGGGGGTCATGAGGCGGAGGCCCTGGGCCATGCCTTTCATTAACTGGTCAATGGGACAGGCGAAGGGACGGTCACGGCGGGCGGTGGTGTCGATGAGCTTGCCCTCCTGGGTCCAGGCCACATACTCCACCGTGACCATATCGTCCGCCCCGGGCTTCTTGCCTTCCTTGCCCGGACGCAGCACCTGGGTGGCCAAACCGTTGGCTTCCCGCACGGCGGCGGGCGGGGCCTGCAGTTCCGCCGGGGCGGGCGGCACGGGGAAGCGCTCCCCGGGGGCGGCGAGGGTCAGGATGAGGGCGGGCAGGAGGGGATGCATGGTTCCATCCTACCCGCCCCGACCCTACTTGACCCGGTTGGCGTCCAGGTAGGCCGTCACCTCCGGCTCGCAGGCCTCCGGGTCCTCCGTGAACTCCACCCCCGCCCGCAGGTAGGCCTCCTCCCGGGGCCGGGGCTCCTCGAACCAGGCCACCTTGGCCTTCATGGAGTAGCGGCGGCTCCCCGCCTGGAGCAGCACCAGGTTCTCGAGGGCGGGCCGGCTGCGCAGGTAGGGGGCCGTCGTCGCGGGCAGGCGAAGGCAGCAGCCCCGGGTGCCGATATTGGCCACCTGGATATTGGCGTAGGTCTGGCCGCCCAGGGTGAAGGAGGAACTGTAATCGGAAATGAGGGATGTGCGGGGATAGCGCCGCTTCTCCATGGGGCCTCCGGGTAACCGGTCCTGGACTGCGTTACTTGGATGTCCCCTGAAACCGATTGTGACGCCCGTGGCCGGCGGCGGGGCGCCCCGGGGTCTTGGCCATCAGGCCGCCGGACCGTATTCTGGCAGGGCATGGCTTCTGAACCACCGTCCGACCGCCGCCGTCTCGTCCATCCGGAGGTCCAGGTGGTCCAGGTGCACCGGCCGGGCTTCGGATCCCCCCAAGGGCGGGTCGCCGTCCAGCCTGCCGATGGCCCGGGATCCGCCGAATTCGCCCAGGCCTTCCTGGACCTGGCCGTGCGCACCCGGGACCTGGAGGTGGTGGACCCCGGCCCCGGGGTTCTGGTGCTGGGGCTGGACCTGGAGGTGGACACCGCCGGCCAGAGCCTCGTGCAGCGGGGCCGCCGCTCCGTGGCCCGCACCGAGGTGCGCCTGGGGGCGCGGGTGACCCCCTCCCGCACGGATGGGTTCCCCTGCCCCCAGCCCCGCCCCCTCTGGGCCTCCCGCAGCCGGGAAAACCCGGCGGG
>DATGXY010000104.1:0-4221 GCA_035298525.1 Holophaga sp. | reverse complement strand
GGGCGCGTTGGCCAGGGCCTCGGCCTGGGTGAGGCCGGGGACGGGCGCGTCCTCCCGCCGGGGCAGGGGGGTGTCGGGGCTCCAGGGGGCGACCGCCTCCAGATCCAGGGCCTCCAGGCTCTGGGCGTGGGTGAGGAGACGCTCCATGTCCCGGCGCAGGGGCTCGATCTCCTCCTCCCGCAGGCTGAGGCGGGCGAGGGCGGCGCAGCGGAGGACGTCCTCCCGGCTCACGTCCATGATCAGGACCCCAGGGGCAGGTTGGCGTCGGCGTTGAGGGGCAGCACGTCGGTCGAGGGGGTGAGCACGGCCCCCGCCGCGGCGATCATGGCCCCGTTGTCCGTGCAGTACCGGGGCTCGGGCACGGCCAGGGCGATGCCCAGCTTGGCGGCCAGGGCCTGGGCCTGGGCCCGGAGCTCGCTGTTGCAGGCCACGCCGCCGGAGACGACGAGGCTCTTCGCCCCCGTCTCCTCGCGCCAGCCCGGCACGGGCTTCAGGAGCCAGGAGGCCACGGTCTCCTGGAGGCTGCGGCAGAGGCCGCCCACCCGGGGGTCCTCGGCGCCCGCGGCGTCCAGGCCCGGTTCCTGGGCGATGCGCAGCTTCACGGCCGTCTTGAGGCCCGAGAAGCTCCAGGCCGCCTTGCCGTCGCGGAACTTGGGGGGCGTGAAGGGGGCCCCCGCCCTGGGGGCCTTGCGGGCGCAGGCGTCCACGATGGGGCCGCCGGGGTAGCCCAGGTTCAGCATGCGGGCCGTCTTGTCGAAGGCCTCGCCCGCGGCGTCGTCCCGGGTCTTCTGGAGGAGCTCCAGGCTCGTCCAGTCCCGGGCCAGGTACAGGTGGGTGTGGCCGCCCGAGACCAGGAGGGCCAGGGCGGGGAAGGGCAGGTCCGGGGCGCCGAAGCGCGCCGCGTTCAGGTGGCCCAGGAGGTGGTGGACCCCCACGAAGGGGATCCCCTCCCGCCAGGCCATGGCCTTGCCGGCGGAAAAGGTCGTCAGGAGGCAGCCCACGAGGCCGGGGCCCCGGGTGACGGCGATGCGGTCCATGTCCTTCAGGCCCAGGTCCGCCTTCGCCAGGGCCTCGGAGATGACCCCCCGGAGCTGGAGCAGGTGCTCCCGCGCGGCCAGTTCCGGCACCACGCCCCCGTACGGACCGTGGATCTCGTCCTGGCTCTTGCGGGCCATGGAGAGGAGGCGGGGGCCTTCCGGCGTCTCGCGCACGACCGCCGCGGAGCAGTCGTCGCAGGAGGATTCGAGTCCGAGTACCAACATCCTTCCAGTCTACCGGGATGCGGGTCACCGGAAACCCTCCCACCTTTCCGGCGGGTGGAAGCGGCAACGCCAGCCGGACCAGCTGACGCGCTGGAAAGTGATGGCGAAGGGCCAGGGGACCCGGGCCAGCCAGGCCCGCAGGGCCATCTGGAGGCGCAGGCGCTGGGCGGGGCTGAGGGCCGTCTCCGCCCCCGTCCAGGCCCCCCGGGCCCGGGCCTTCACCTCCACCAGGCGCAGCTCCCGGCCCCGCACGGCCAGCAGGTCCAGTTCGAAGCGCCCCGCCTTCAGGTTCCGGCCCGCGATATCCCAGCCCCGGATCCACAGGAGGAAGGCGGTGCCGGCCTCGCACAGGCGCCCGTAGCGCCGGGCCGCGTCCCCCCTCTCCATCCCCCCGGGGTGCGTCGGAGGGTCCGGGGGTTCCAAGGTAGACTGGGCCATGGCCGTCACCCGGACCAACGTCGAACGCAGTCCCGCCCTCCGGCGCAAGCTGGCGGACCTCCCCGTCCAGCCCGGGGTCTACCTGTACCGGGATTCCGAAGGGGAGCTCCTGTACGTGGGCAAGGCCAAGGTCCTGCGCAACCGGGTGCGGAGCTACTTCCACGCCTCGGTCCAGGACGCCAAGACCCGCCGCCTGGTCGCCCGGATTTGGGACCTGGAGTTCATCGTGTGCGCCACGGAGCTGGAGGCCCTGGTCCTGGAGAACAACCTCATCCGGGAGCACCGTCCGCCCTACAACATCCTGCTCCGGGACGACAAGAGCTACCCCTACGTGAAGCTCACCTGGAAGGACCCCTTCCCCCAGGTCTTCGTGACCCGCAAGGTGAAGAAGGACGGCAGCCTGTACTTCGGGCCCTTCTTCCCCGCCTCCACCGCCTACCGCACCGCGGAGCTGGCCTACCGCTTCTTCCAGATCCGCGACTGCGACATCGATATCGACGGCAAGCGGGGCCGGGCCTGCATGAAGTACCAGCTGCACCGGTGCACCGCCCCCTGCATCGCCGCCGTGAGCCAGGAGGCCTACCGGGAGCAGGCCCGGGAGGCGCGGCTCTTCCTGGAGGGCAAGCGGGACGAGCTGAAGGCGAGGCTGGAGGCCGCCATGTGGGCGGCGGCGGAGAACGCCGCCTTCGAGCAGGCCGCCCAGTACCGGGACACCCTGGGACAGCTGGACGCGTGGTTCAACCGCCAGAAGGCGGCCACCGTGGACCAGGAGGACACGGACTACTTCGGCAGCGCCGTCCTGGACGGCCGCGCCTGCGTGCACCGCCTGGAGATGCGCCAGGGGCGCATGGTGGGCCGCCGGGAGTACGTGCTGGAGGACGTGGAGGCCTTCGATGGCGCCGTCCTGGCCGAGGTCCTCAAGCGGGTCTACGCCGAGGAGGCCGTGCCGGCCCGCATCCTCGTGGAGGTGGAGCCCGACGACGCCGAACTCCTGCGGGAGTGGCTGGCCGGCATGCGGGGCTCCCGGCCCCACCTGGCCGTGCCCCAGCGGGGGGAGAAGTCCGAGCTGCTGGCCATGGCCCAGGAGAACGCGCGCCTGGCCCTGGAGCGCAAGTTCGAGCCGGCCCGCCTCAACCAGGCCGTGCTGGAGGGCCTCCAGGCCTTCCTGGGCCTGGCCCGGCCCCCCCGGCGCATGGAGTGCTTCGATATCAGCCACGGCCAGGGCCGGGAGGTGGTGGCATCCTGCGTGGTGTTCACGGACGGCGTGCCCGACCGGAAGGCCTACCGGCGGTTCAAGATGACCAACGAACAGAACGACGACTTCGCCAACATGGCCGAGGCCGTGGGCCGCCGGTACCGCCGCATGCTGGACGAGGGCCGGGAGCTGCCGGACCTGGTGCTCATCGACGGGGGCCTGGGCCAGCTCCACGCCGCCGAGGCCGCCCTGGCGGAGCTGGGCCTGGACCAGCTGGAGCGGGCCTCCCTGGCCAAGAAGGAGGAACTGGTCTTCCGGCCCGGATCCAGCGAGCCCCTGCGCATCCCGAAGACGAGCCCCGTCCTCCAGCTCCTGCAGCGGATCCGCGACGAGGCCCACCGGTTCGCCATCACGTACCACCGCATGCTGCGGGCGAAGCGCACGCTCCAGACGGAGCTCACCGCCATCCCCGGCGTGGGCCAGGCCACGGCCAGGAAGCTCCTGCAGGCCTTCGGCTCCGTGAAGGGCGTGAAGGAGGCCGGGGAGGAGGCCCTGGCGGAGGCCGTGGGCAGGGCCGCCGCCGCCAAGGTCAGGGCCTGGGCCCAGGAAGGGGACCTGAGGGACGCCGCGACCGGTCCGTGATTTTCGCGGCGGTCCTCAGCGCCTCGGGGCTTGATCGGTCCCCCAGGATCCAATCAAGCCCCGAGGCGCCGGGGGTCGCCGGGACCCTACCGGACCCGGTTGCCCAGGCTGAAGGTCTGGGTCTGGCCCCAGCTCACGGCGGCGCCCTTGGTGTTGGACTTGTTCCAGAGGCATTCGCGGACGGTGAACTCCTTCTTGGCCGGGTCGATGGTGATCACGTTGAAGGCCAGCTTCTTCGCGTCCTTGGCGGAATCCTTGCCCTTGACCGGGGAATCGCAGCGGAAGACCGGGATGGAGAGCTGGGTCATGCTGTTGTTGATCAGCACGGAGTTCTCGCCGTTCCAGGTGCGGTACTGGGTGAAGTTGTCGTGCCCGTTGAACCAGGCCACGATGTTCTTCCGGGCCTTGAGGAAGGTGGCGAGGTCGGTGACCTCCTTGGTGGGCACGGTGGCGGTGGTGATGGTCGTCGCGGGGGCCACGATGTCCAGGGGGCTCATGGGGTCCCGGAAGAGGTTGGCGAAGCCGGCCCCGAAGGGGAAGTCCGCGCCGGTGGTGGAGGGATCCCGGAAGTTGGAGCCGTTCTGCTCCGGAGGCATGTGGGCGAAGAGCATCACGGGCGCGGTGGTGCCCACCCCGGCGAGGTAGGCGGTGAGCTTCTCCTGCATCTCCGCGTCGAGCCACTGG
>DATGXY010000103.1:0-20366 GCA_035298525.1 Holophaga sp. | reverse complement strand
CCCCTGGTGGTCTTCGGGGGGGCCTGCATCGGGAGGTTGGACGAGGAGGAAGCACACCGGCGGGGGATCCTCCTCCACCGGTTGAACGTGTGCCAGGACCTGGTGGCCAGTCCCCGCATGGTTGAAAGCCTCATCGCCCAGGGCTCGTACCTGCTGACCCCCGGTTGGCTGGAGGATTGGCGCGCGGAGCTGGCCTCCCAGGGATCGGATCCGGCCCTGGTGCGGGATCTGTGGCGGGAATCCGCCAAGCGGCTCCTCCTCCTGGACACGGGCACGGGCCAGGGCGCCACCGGGCTGCAGGATCTGGGGGAACGGCTGGGCCTGCCCGTGGAGGTGCTGCCCGTGGGCCTGGAGCACGCGCAGATCCTCCTGGAGCGGGAGGTGCTGGATGCCCGTCTCCGCCACCAGCGGGCCCTCTCCGAAACCTCCCTCAAGCTGGCCCAACGCCAGGCCGCAGACCGGGCGACGGCCATGGAATTCCTCAGCACCCTCAGCCGCAGCCTGAAGGAGGAGGAGGTGGCCCGGGGCATCCAGGATCTCTTCGCCATGCTCTTCCTGGCGGACCGGGTGGCCCTGGAGCCCCTGGAGTGCGATCCGGGCCAGCCCTACCTGGAAACGCCCGGGGGCTTCCAGGTGACCATCGGCGCCCCCCCGGGACCCCGGTGGATCCTCCAGGTGGAGGGCCTGGCCAATCCCCACTTCAAGGGCCACTACCTGAACCTGGCCGTATCCACGGCGGGGGTGTGCGCCCTGGCCCTCCAGAACGCCCGCACGTACCGGGCCGTGGAGGAATCCCGCACCTACCAGCGCCTGCTCCTGGACATCCTGGACACCTTCTACCAGCCCTCCGGGGCCGAGGGCGACCTGGCCCGGGCCCTGGGCTTCGTGCGGGCCTTCGCCCGGGTGGACGCCCTCGTCTTCCGGGCGGAGGACGGCAGCCTCGCCCATGGGGTGGGCTACCCCGAATCCCTGGAGCCCCTGCGCTGCACCCGGTGCCTCCAGGCCCTGGAGGCCGTCCCGGAGGCCCTGCCCCCGGGCCTGGAGCGCACCCCCCGGGGCAGCCTGTGGTGCAACGATCTGCCGGGGCTCCAGGGGAACTGCCCCTGCGTCCAGGCGGGCTTCAATGCCGTGGCCACCATCCAGATCCGCTTCGCCGGCGGCATCGTGGGGGCCGTGCAGCTGCACGACCGTACCCCGGGCCGCTTCAGCCCCGCCCTCATCGAGCAGCTGGAGGGGGCCACCCGGAGCATCGGCATCGGCCTGGAACGCCGCCACGCGGAGGAGAGCCTGCGGGTCGTGAACCGGGACCTGGAGGCCCGGGTGCAGCGGCGCACCCAGGAGCTGGCCACCATCAACCGGGAACTGCGCACGGAGATCCAGGAGCGCATCCGGGCCGAGAGCAGCCTGGAGGCGCGTTCCGAGGAACTGAAGGCCCGGCTCCGGGAGCTCCACTGCCTGTACGAGGTCTCCAATCTCTTCGAGCAGCGCGGCCGTCAAATGGACGAGCTATGCCGCCAGGCCGTACAGCTGGTTCCCCTGGGCTGGAGCCGCCCCGCCCAGACCAGCGCCCGATTGCGCATCGACGACCGGCCCTTCTGCTCCTCCCCCTTCGTGGCCTCCGCCTGGTCCCTGCTGGAGCCCATCACCATCGCCGGCCGCCTCCGGGGCGCCCTGGAGGTCTTCGTGGCCGACCCGGGGGACCGGCCCCCCTTCCACGAGGAGGAGCGCACCCTCCTGCGTTCCCTGGCGGATCTCATCCAGGGCCTGGTGGATCACCTGGAGATGGAGGAGGAAAAGCAGGAGGTGGAGCAGCGGCTCCTCCAAAGCCAGAAGCTGGAGGCCCTGGGCACCCTGGCCGGGGGCATCGCCCACGACTTCAACAACGCCCTGACCCCCATCATCACCATGGCCGATCTGAGCCTCATGGGCCTTCCCGAGGGCAGCCCCCTCCACAAGGCCCTGGGCCTCATCAAGCAGAGCGGGGAAAGGGCCAAGGGCCTGGTGGATCAGATCCTCCTCTTCAGCCGGAAGAAGGCCCGGAACCTGCACCCCCTTGCCATGCAGCCCCTGGTGGAGGAGACCCTCAAGTTCCTGCGGGCCACCCTGCCCACCACCCTCGAGATCCGCGCCGAGGTGGACGGGGCCTGCCGGCCGGTGCTGGGGGATCCCACCCAGGTGCAGCAGATCCTCTTGAACCTCTGCACCAACGCCTACCACGCCATGCAGGAGGCGGGCGGCGTGCTCACCCTTCGCCTGGGGGAGACGCGCCTGGAGGCCGGGGATCCCCGGTGCAGCCTGGGCGTGGCCCCCGGCCCCTACGCCCGCATCGAGGTGGCGGACACGGGCCAAGGCATGACCCGGGAGGTGCAGGCCCGCATCTTCGAGCCCTTCTTCACCACCAAGGAACAGGGCAAGGGCACGGGCCTGGGCCTCTCCGTCGTCCACGGCATCATCGCCTCGTACCGGGGCCACATCTCCGTGCAAAGTCAACCGGGCCGGGGCACCGCCTTCACCATCCTCCTTCCCCTGGCCGCCGACGAAGCCCCGGCGCCGGCCACCCCCGGCTCCCTCCCCGACCTGCCCCGGGGCACCGAGCGCATCCTCGTGGTGGACGATGAACCCGCCATCCGCAGCGCCCTGGAATCCATCCTGGCCAGCCTCGGCTACCGCGCCGTCGCCTGCGGGGGCGCGGAGGAGGCCCTGGAGCGGCTCCGCACCGACCCCCAGCCCTTCGACCTGGTGGTGTCGGATATGACCATGCCCCGGATCACGGGCCTGGAACTGGCCCGGGAACTGCGGCGCATCCGGCCCGGCCTCCCGGTGATCCTGTGCAGCGGCTATTCCGCCGAAATCCAGGCCGGACGCCTGGAGGAGGAGGGCTGGGCCTTCGTGCCCAAGCCCTTCGCCATCCCCCAGCTGGCGGGGGCCCTGAGGCGGCTGCTGGACCGCAAGTAGCTTCATTCCCCCAGGCCAGTCGTGCAGAATAGGGCCCACGGGAGCCTCGCTCCCCCGGGAGGCCCGATGCACATGTCCGACGCCCTGGTGTCCCCCGCGGTCGGGGGGGCGTTCTGGGCCGCCTCGGGCTGGGCCCTGGCCCGGAGCGCCCGCACCGTCTCCCGGGACGCCCCGGACGGCGGCGTGCCCCTCACCGGCGTCCTGGGCGCCTTCATCTTCGCCATCCAGATGGTCACCTTCGCCATCCCCGGCACGGGGAGCAGCGGCCACCTGGGGGGCGGCCTCCTCCTGGCCCTGCTGCTGGGACCCGAGGGGGCCTTCCTCACCCTGGCCTCCGTGCTGGTGGTGCAGGCCCTCTTCTTCGCGGACGGGGGCCTCCTGGCCCTGGGCTGCAACCTCTTCAACATGGGCTTCATCCCCGCCTTCGTGGCCCTGCCCCTGGCGGGGAACCGGCGCACCCCGGGGATCCTGGCCGCCGCCGTGGCTTCCGCCCTCCTGGGCGCCGCCGCCGTGGCCTTCGAGACCCGCCTTTCCGGCATCACCCAGCTGCCCCTGGGCGCCTTCCTCCTGGCCCTCCTGCCCATCCACCTGGTGATCGGCCTGGTGGAGGGCCTGGCCACCGCCGCCGTCCTCCGCTTCCTGCACAAGGCCCGGCCCGAGCTCCGGACCCCGGGGACCCGGGGCTGGCGTCCCGCCGCCCTGGTGGGCCTCCTGGCCCTCGTCACCGCGGGGGGCCTATCCGTGGTGGCCAGCCGGAACCCGGATGGCCTGGAATGGGCCATCGCCCGGGTGGCGGGCCGGGAACCCGCGCCCCCTCCGGACCCCGCCCACCTTGCCGCCGCCCGCCTCCAGGCCAGCGCCCCCCTGCCCGACTACGCCCTCAAGGGCCGGGAGCCGGGGCGGGCCCAGACCTCCCTGGCGGGCCTGGCCGGCGGCGCCCTCACCCTCGCCCTGGTGGCGGGGGCGGCCTTCGCCTTGCGCGCCTTCCGGAAGGCGGCCTGAAATGGGATTCCGGGCCGCCACCTTCCATCACTTCGCCACCCTGGACGAACTGGCCCGGGGGGAAAGCCCCGTGCACCGCCTTGATCCCCGGGCCAAGGTGGTGGCCACCCTCCTCTTCGTGGGGACCGTGGCCAGCTTTTCCCGGCACCAGGTGGCGGCCCTGGCGCCCTTCGCCCTCTTCCCCGCCTCCCTCGCGGCCCTGGGGGGCGTGCCCGCCACCTTCATCCTGAGGCGCCTGGTGGCCGTCCTGCCCTTCGTCCTCTGCTTGGCCGCCCTCAATCCCTTCCTGGAACGCGCCCCCATGGCCGTCTGGGGAGGCCTGGAGGTGAGCGCCGGGTGGGTGGCCTTCGCTTCCATCCTCCTGCGCTTCGCCCTCACCGTGGGCGCCGCCGTGGTGCTGGTGGCCACCACGGGCATGGATGGGGTGACCCGGGCCCTGGAGCGCCTGGGGGCCCCGGCCGCCTTCACCCGGCAGCTGGCCTTCCTGCACCGCTACGCCTTCGTGCTGGGGGAGGAGGCCTTCCGCATCCACCGGGCCAGGACCCTGCGGGCCTTCGGGAGGCGCACCTCCCCGGCGGAGTTCGCCTCCCTGGCCTCCCAGGTGCTCGTTCGGGCCTGGGACCGGGCCCGGAGGGTGCACGTGGCCATGCTGAGCCGGGGCTTCGACGGGCGCTTCCCGGAACGCCAAAGCCTGGCCTGGCGGGGGACGGATACGGTCTTCCTGGCCGGCTGGACCCTCTTTTTCGCCGCGGCGCGGGCCTTCGACCTGGCCGCCGCCGCCGGCCATCTGATTCCGGGGGTGCGGCCGTGAGCGGCCCCATCCTGGAGGTGTCCGGCCTCGCCTACGCCTACCCCGACGGCACAAGGGCCCTGCGGGGCCTGGACTTCGCCCTGGTCCCGGGCGAATGCGTGGCCCTGGTGGGGGCCAACGGCGCGGGCAAGTCCACCCTCCTCCAGCACCTCAACGGCACCCTCCTGCCCCTGGAAGGCCGGGTGGCCGTGGATGGCCACATCATCGCCCCCGCCACCCTGTCCGCCGTGCGCCGGGCCGTGGGCATGGTGTTCCAGGATCCCGACGACCAGCTCTTCATGCCCACCGTGTACGAGGACGTGGCCTTCGGCCCCCGGAACCTGGGCCTGCCCGAAACGGAGGTGGACGCCCGGGTCATGGGGGCCCTGGACCAGGTGGACGCCCTGCCCCTGGCCGCCAAGCCCCCCTACCGCCTGTCCGCCGGGGAAAAGCGCCGGGCGGCGCTGGCCACCGTGCTGGCCCTGGAGCCGGCCCTCCTCGTGCTGGACGAGCCCACCTCGGGCCTGGACCCCAGGGGCCGCCGCCACCTCATCGAACTGCTGGGCGCCTTCCCCCACACCCGCCTCATCGCCACCCACGATGTGGACCTGGTGCTGGAACTGTGCCCCCGCACCCTGGTGCTCCACGAAGGCCAGCTCATGGCCGACGGCCCCACCCTTTCCATCTTCCGGGACGAGGCCCTCCTGGCCACCTGCCGCCTGGAAAAGCCCCTGTCCATGCAGGGCTGCCCCGTGTGCGCGGCGAAGCGGGACACCCCATGGTCCGCTCGGCATCTCTAATCCGGGGCCCCATGCGCGTCTACGCGTCGGCCAGGGCGAGGAGGTCCCCCAATTCACGGGAGGCATGGCGAGCGGCGGCGTCCAGGGTCCCGCCCTTGGCGCCCAGGCGGTCCCAGGCGGCGATCTCCGCGTCCAGTCTGGCCTTCAGACCCGCGACTCCCTCCCGGTCGATGCCGCGGCGGATCCAGTCTCGGCTGACCGCTCCGTACAGCCGGTCCACCTCCATCCGCCACTCCCTCCCGGCCGGCCCCTCGGAATGGTAGCTGTGGGTTCCACGTTCCCCGGCCAGGACGAAGCGGGTGTCCGCCGCGGTGCGCTGGTAGTCCCCGCGCAGGGCCGGCGATCGCAGGCTGAAGCCCTCGGAGGTGACCGTCAGGGCGGACTTGCCGACGGAGAAGGCGAGACAGGCGGCCGATGACCCCTTCACGCGATCTTTCTCCTCGCGATCCTTTTCCTCGGCGAGGGCCGGGGGCAGGTCCGCGAGGGCGGCGTCCAGGTCCCGGGAGGTCCAGCGGGCCATGGCGTCCAGGTTCCGGGCGGACCGGGCGCGGCGGCCCAGGGTTCCCTGGGCCTCGTCCAGGCCCGCCTTCAGGGCGGCGACCAGGGGGCCGTCGATGCGGTAGCCCAGCCAGCCCCAGGCCCTCGAAGTCCGGGCGGCCTTCCAGCCCAGGGCCATGTGCACCACCGCCTTTCCTTCGGCCGAGCGTTCCGCGGGATGGGAACGCACGTACTCCCTCGCCCCGTCCGGGGTCGCCGCCCGGAACAAGGTGCCCCGGGCCCCCCGCCGGAAACGGACGTGGAGGCGCGGCGTGGCGAGTTCGTAGCCGGCGGGGTGCACCGTGAGCTTGCCGCCCCGTTGCGAGGCGACGCGGACCTCCGAGTTCCCGGGATCCACCAACACCCGGACCGCGGGTTCGGGCGTCTTCCGGAAGACCCCGGCGATGGCCTCCAGATCCCGGCCCAGGGCCGCCAGGGTGGGCGCCGCCAGGGGCGCCCCGGGATCGGGTTTCCGCGCCGCCCCATCCAGCAGGAGGCGGATCCGATCGATCCCGGCCTGGACCGCCTTGCCGTGCGCCGTCACCAGGGCGCGCTCGTCGGGGTCCAGGGCCTCGGTCCCGTCCCAGGGGCCCGTCCAGCTGACCAGGGTCACGGGCGTATTATTGCCCTGCAGGAAGATCCGGCGCTGACTGTCATAATCGCCGTCCTTCCGGCTGCGGGTCACCATGAACCGGAGGGGCCCCAGTTCGAGGGTATACAGGACGTGGGTCGTCTCCTTCTTCGGCACCACGAAGTCGAAGCCCAGGCCCCGGACGCCCATGGCCACCTTGATGTAGGGAACCTCGACTTCCGTTTCCGGGTCCGCGGGTTTCACGGCCAGCCCCCCCAGGTCCGTCCGGATCTGCCGCAACAGGAGCCGGACGAGTTGGGGCCTCGGCACCGCCGGAGCATCCGGGTCCCGTTCGGGAATCCGGGCCAGGAGCGCCTGGGCCTTCAGCAGCCGGGCCATGAAATCCCGGTCCCGGAGATGGACGGAACCGAGGCCGCCCATTTCCTGGCCCAACGCCTGGGACCATTCCCCGGTCAGGGTGAGGGCGAGGCCCAAGCCCTTGGGGCCCGAAAGGCGCCCCACTGTCTTGAAGGCGCCGTTGGCTTCCAGGTCCTTGCGGACCTGGAAGCGCCAGTCGCCCATCCGCACCTCGTACGAGGCCTCGGTGGGCAGGTCCTCCGGGCAGGTGAAGGTGATCCCCAGGTCCCCCTCCAGGTGGGTCTCCTCGTAGAAGGCCCGCTTGCCGGCGTCCAGCCACGTCCGCCGCCGGCCCTCCCGCGGCGTCCATCCCGGAGCCACCGCCTTGGTTTCGGAAACCTGCTCCTCCAGGGGCAGCACGGGGAGCAGGTAGTTCCGCAGGAAGGTCCGCTGGGCCTCGGTCAGGCTTTCCCCCTGCGCCTCCTTGGCCACGGCCAGGGCCGCCTTCCGGAGGGCCTCCCGGTCCTGGGCGCGCAGCCAGAAGAGGGGCGCCCCCGCCTGGAGGCCGGCGATGCCGTCCGCCTTGGCGAAGGCGGTGTACAGGGTTCCCTTGTGCCCGCCGATCTCATAGTCGAACCGCATGCGGTCCTCGAGGGTGGTGATGGAAAGATCCATGGTCCCGCCCTCCTTGGCGCTCCATGCGAGGCGGAGGCGGACGGCGTCCTCCCTCCCGTCGGGGAACTGCAGGGTCTGCGCGGCCAGGGGCGCGGCGGCGAGAACGATCAGGAAGGCGGCGGGGGTGCGCGGAATCAATGGAAATACCAACAGGCGGACGGAGCCCGCTCCAGGGCGAAGGCCCGGCTTGGCACCGTTTTACTTGTTATTCATGACTCGGGCGACAGGTAGGTTCCAGCAGGGCCCGCCCGGCCACACTCCGCATTGGGGCGGCATCCCTCCGCCGGTGAAGGCATAATGGCAGGCACCCCGGCGCGGACGACGCACCGGGGACCCTTCGGAGTCCTTCCCTTATGCCGACCCTCAACCAGCGCCTGCTCGAGGCCCCCTACCCCGTCGTCGGGCTCACCGGGGGCATCGCCGCCGGCAAGACCTACGCATCCCAGCGCCTGAAGTACCTGGGCTGGGAGGTGATCAACGCCGACCAGGTGGCCAGGGAGGTCGTCCAGCCCGGCACCCCCGGCCTCGCGGCCCTCGTGGCGGCCTTCGGGGACGGCATGCTCAGCCCCCAGGGCACCCTGGACCGGGAGAAACTGGGCGACGTGGTCTTCAAGGACCCCCTGAAGCGCGAGCACCTGGAGGCCATCCTCCATCCCCTCATCGAGCAGAGCCTGGCTGATCGCCTTCGCGCCCTTCCGGCGGACATCAAGGGCGTGGTGCTGGACGCCGCCCTCTGGGTGGAGCGGGGCCAGGCCCACATCTTCGACGCCCTGTGGGTGGTGGACGCCCCCGACGATATCCGCCTCAAGCGCCTCATGGAGCGGGACGGGCTGGACACGGCCAGGGCCATGGACCGCATCTACGCCCAGAGCGCCGGGGCCGAGAAGCTGCTGCACGCCGACCAGGTCTTCCAGAACGACGGCCGGGACCTGGACGAGGGCCTGCACAAGGCCGAGGAGGCCCTCCTGGCCCACTGGCGCAAGGCCAGGGACCGCAAGTGGCGCCCCCCCATGGCCGCTCCCTTCACCCCGAAGGAGCTGCGCGCCGTGCTGGAGACCATGCTCGCCAAGGGCGGCGACTACGCCGAGGTCTTCGTGGAGCACCGCAGGGCCTGCGCCCTGGGCATGGACGACGGGCGCATGGAGGACGTGGCCGCCGGCGAGACCTTCGGGGTGGGCCTGCGCCTCATGGACGGGGAAGCCACCCGCTTCGCCGATCTCATCGCCCCCACCGCCGCCGAACTGCTGGAGGCGGCCCGGACCCTGGCCGCCCCGGGATCGGGCGCCGCCGCCGCCGTGCCGGAGCTGGAGCGCATGTTCCTGCCCCGGCCCAGCCCCATCGAGCGGGAGCCCGCCGCCGTGCCCCTGCCCGAGAAGGTGGACCTGGTGCGCCGCGCCGACTACCTCGCCCGCCGCAGGGCCGAGGCCCTGCGCCCCGGAGCCCTGCGCCAGGTGGCCGTGGGCTACGGGGACAGCACCCAGAGCGTGTGGATCGCCGCCTGCGAACGGGAGGAGGGCGGCTGGAAGGCCACCCTCACCGAGGACCGCCGCATCCAGAGCGTCCTGCGGGTCAATGTCACCGCCGGGGAGGGCGACCTCCTCCAGAGCGGGTACCAGGCCCTGGGCCAGACCCGGGGCTTCGAGCTCTTCCACTCCCAGGCGGTGGAGGCCACCGTGCACGAGGCCGTGCGCCTCGCCATCCAGGCCCTGGACGCCAAGCCCGCCCCCGCGGGCACCTTCCCCGTCATCCTCTCCAGCTCCGCCGGGGGCACCATGATCCACGAGGCCTGCGGCCACGGGCTCGAGGCCGACCTGGCCCTGGCCGGGGTGAGCGCCTTCTCCGGCAAGCTGGGCCAGAAGGTCGCCGCCGAGGGGGTCACCATCATCGACGACGGCACCCTGCCCCACAAGCGCGGTTCCAGCGCCTGCGACGACGAGGGCCGCGCCGCCCAGCGGGTCGTGCTCATCGAGAACGGCGTCCTCAAGTCCTACCTCCAGTCCCGCAAGACCGCCCGGCGCATGGGGGTGGAGCCTACGGGCAACGGCCGGCGCGAAAGCTACCGCCACATCCCCATCCCCCGCATGCGCAACACCTTCCTGGCCCCCGGCCAGGAGGACCCCAAGGACATCCTCAGGGACCTGGACCGGGGCCTCCTGGTCAAGCACATGGGCGGAGGCCAGGTGGACACCGTCACCGGCAACTTCGTCTTCCAGGTCACCGAGGGCTACTGGGTGGAGGGCGGCGAGGTGAAGCACCCCGTGCGCAACGCCACCCTCACCGGCTGCGGGCCCACCGTCCTCCAGGAGCTCACCCGCATCGGGCGCGACCTGGACCACTTCGATATCGGCACCTGCGGCAAGGACGGCCAGGGCGTGCCCGTATCCGACGCCCTGCCCACCATCCTCTGCCCCGCCCTCGTGGTGGGCGGCACCGCCGAACCCCTCCCGAGCGTGATCTAGCCATGTCCGACGCCACCTTCCAGACCTTCATCCCCGCCTCCCTTGAGGAACGCCTCCAGGAGGGCATCCGGGGCGCCCTGGCCCTGGGCGCCGAGGGCGCCGAGGCCTTCATCTCCGTCTCCCGCAGCCGGCGCGCCAAGGTGCAGAACGGCGCCCTGGAGGACCTCACCACCAGCAAGCGCGGGGGCCTCGGGGTGCGGGTCCTGCGCTCCGGCCCCAAGGGCCTGCGCACGGGCATCGCCACCACCACCGATCTCACCCGCCCCGATTTCGGGGAGCTCTTCGCCCAGGCCTGGGAGCTGAGCGCCCTGGGCGACGAGGATCCCTGGATCCGCCAGGCGGACCCCGAGGGGGAGGACGATCTTCCCAGCCGCTTCGACGGCCAGGGCCGCCTCCTCACCCCCGAGGACCGCATCCGCCGGGCCCTGGACCTGGAGGCCGAGGCCCGCAAGGCCTCCCCCCGGGTCGTGGCCGTGCGCGAGGCCTCCTGGGCCGACGGCGAAGGCGCCAGCCTCCTCCTCACCCAGAAGGGGGTGCGGGCCTTCGATCTGGGCTCCTCCTGCTCCGCCAGCATCGAACTGGCCGTGGAGGCGGATGGCGACCGCCAAGCCGCCTGGCACTGGGATATGGGCCGCCACCCCGGGGCCGTGGACCTGGCCGCCATCGGCCGGGAAGCCGCCCTCAAGGGCGAGCGCAAGCTCCGCCCCGCCCAGATGGAGGCGGGCCGGTACAACGTCGTCCTCCACCCCGAAGTGACCGTGGATATCCTGGGCATCGTGGCCGGCATGCTGAGCGCCGAGGCCGTCCTCAAGAAGCGCAGCCTCTTCGCCGGCAAGCTGGGCGAACTGATCGCCAGCCCCCTCCTCACCCTGGTGGACGATGGCCGGCTCCCCGGGGGCCTCGGCTCCGAGCCCTGGGACGGCGAAGGCCTGCCCACCCGGCGCAATGTCCTCATCCACAAGGGCGTCCTGGGCACGTACCTCCAGACCCTGCGCACCGCCGCCGAAATGGGCGTGGCCCCCACGGGCACCGCCGGCCGGGGCACCGGCAGCAACCCCGGCGTCACCACCTTCAACCTCTTCCCCGAAAAGGGCGAACAGGCCCCGGCCCAGCTGTACCGCATGGCCGGCGACGGCGTCCTCATCACCGAGCTGATGGGCCTCCACACCGTGGACCCCGTTTCCGGGGACCTGAGCGTGGGCGCCAGCGGCGTGCGCATCCGGGGGGGGGAACTGGCCGAGAGCGTGGACCGCATGACCTTCGCCGGCAACCTGCGCGACTTCCTCACCCGCATCGAGGCCCTGGGCGACGACCTCCGCTGGTACGGCTCCAGCGCCGGACTCTCCATGCTCCTGGCCGACATGAGCATCGGCGGCTGAAGGCCGCACCGGAATCGGCGGCTGAAGGCCGCACCGGGAATCGGATGCCCCTTGCGCGTGGGTACGCACGTACCCACATTGGGTCCAGAGGCCCAGCATGTCCCCCACCCTGCCAAAGCCATCTTTTATTCGCGCTAAAGTCATCAAGGATGGCAATTCAACGGCCGTCAGGTTGCCAGCGTCTCTCGGACTCGTCCCGGGAGAGGAGGTTCTGATCGATCTTCGACGGGTGGATGATTGGCCCGAAGGTTTTTTCGATCTCGATCCCAGCCCTGATTTCCCGATGCCTGACCGGAAATCCGCGGAAGCGAGGGAGGCGCGGAAACGTCGCCTCTTCAGCGGCGGGGAGAAGGCCTGATGCCCTCGTATCTCCTTGACACGAATTTCTGTGTCCATTTCCTCCGCGGCCGCGCCTGGGCGCGGAGCGCCCTTGCCCGGATCAGCCCCCGTGAAGCCATGCTCTCGGCCGTGACCGTGGGCGAACTTCACGAGGGTATCCACCGGTCCTCCGATCCTGGCCGGGAACGGGCGCGGGTGGAGGCCTTCCTCCAACCCTTCCAGGTCCTTGCCTTCGGACGGGAGGAAGCGGTCCTGTGGGGCGAACTCGAGGCGGGCCTGCGGAAATCCGGCAAGCCGCTGGAAGCCGAGGACAGCATGATCGCCGCTTCAGCCCTCCGGCATGGCCTGACGCTCGTAACGGGGAACCTGAAGCCTTTCGACCGGATCCACGGGCTGGAAACCGTGGATTGGGAAAGGACCCCGCCGGCCGGAGGCTGAGCACCGCCGGGACGCGGCGTCTCCGGCTTCGGGGACGGGGTGGTAAGGTGGAGGGAGAACGATAAAGAAGAGGATTCCATGTCCATCGAAGCCGCCCGCTCCTACCTCGCCTCCCCCTTCCTGGAGCCCGAACTCCGCGCCGAACTCGAGCCCCTCGTCGCCGCTGCCGTTGCGGGCGACGCCGCCGCCCTCGTGGAGGTCAACGACCGCTTCTTCGAGCCCCTGGCCTTCGGGACGGGCGGCCTGCGGGGCATCATGGCCGCCGGCCTGCGCCGCATGAACAAGCCCAATGTGCGCCGCACCACCCTGGCCCTGGCCCAGGTGACCAAGGCCCGGGCCCCCCACGCCAAGACCGCCCTGGTGGGTTTCGATACCCGTCTCCAGTCGGACGTGTTCGCCCGGGAAGCCGCCCGCGTCCTCGCCGCCCAGGGCTACCAGGTGTACCTGGGCACCCGCCCCCTGCCCACCCCCTTCCTCTGCTACGCCATGCGCAAGCTGGGCACCGGCTGCGGCATCATCCTCACCGCTTCCCACAACCCCAAGGAATACAACGGCTACAAGGCCTATGACGACAAGGGCGCCCAGGTCGTGGCCCCCTGGGACACCGAGGTGGAAGCCGCCATGGCCGCCTTCCCCCTGGTCCCCGAGCCCCCCGCGGCCGAGGGCGACGCCCGCATCCTCCCCATCCCCGCCGAGCTGGAGGAGGGCTACCTGGCCCTGGGCCTCTCCCTCATGACCCGGCCCGAGGGATTCAAGCCCGCCAAGGTCCTGTACACCCCCTTCCACGGCACGGGCATCGCCTTCGTGCCCGAGCTCTTCAAGCGCGCCGGCCTCCCCCTTGAAGTGTGCGCCTCCCAGGCCGTGCAGGACGGCACCTTCCCCACCGCCCCCCGCCCCAACCCCGAGGAGATCGCCGCCTACAAGGCCCCCCTGGCGGACGCCGAGCGGGTGGGCGCCGACGTGGTGCTGGCCAACGATCCCGACGCGGACCGCATCGGCCTGGTGGCCAAGCGCAACGGCCAGTGGGAGCTCATGAGCGGCAATGACCTGGCCGCCCTCACCCTGGACTACCTCTGCACCCTCAAGGGCCTGAAGGGAACCATGGTCACCACCGTGGTCACCAGCGACCTGCTGCCCGAGGTGGGCCGGCGCCACGGCCTCGAGGTCATGTGGACCCTCACTGGCTTCAAGAACATCGCCATCTGCATGGACCTCATGGAAAAGCGGGGCGAGACCTACGCCTACAGCGCCGAGGAGAGCTTCGGCATGCAGCTCAGCGACCAGATGCGGGACAAGGACGGCGTCCTGGCCTGCCTCGTGGTGGCCGAGATGGTGGGCCACTACAAGTCCCAGGGCATGGGCCCCTACGAGGCCGTGGAGGCCCTCAAGGCCCGGGTGGGGACCTTCCACAACCGCCTCGTGAACCTGGAGGACCCCCGTCCCGGCGGCGCCGTGCGCTTCGCGGAGGCCATGGCGCGGATCCGCCAGGCCGGCCTCACCGCCTTCGCCGGCGAGAAGGTCCTCTCCTGGGAAGACTTCCAGACCGGCCTCTGGCACGGCGAGGGCCGCGAGGAGACCATCCTGGACAGCCCCGACCGCCGCGAGGTGGCCACCCCCATCGACCGCAGCAACGTCCTCAAGTTCCGCCTGGAAAGCGGGGCCTTCGCGGCCTTCCGCCCCAGCGGCACCGAACCCAAGCTCAAGGTCTACCTCCAGAGCCGCACCGACGAGGCCCTGTTGGACCGCATGGAAACCGAGGCGAGGCAGCTCCTGGGCCTGTAGGCGCCGGGAAGGACCCGAAGGGGGCCGGGCTCCGCGGAGCGCCGGCCCCCTTCGGCCTTGAGGGCGGAATCAGGAAGGATCGGGCAGGGTTCCCACCCTCCGCCCGGGGACGGTCCCCATGGCGTCGATGCGGGCCGCGTCCTGGTCGCTAAGCCGCTTGGTCGGCTCCGCCGGCGGGAAGAGCTCCGGCGCCTCCTCCTGGAGGAAGCGCTTCGTGCGGGCCAGGAGGGCGTCCATGTCCTGGAGGAAGCGCACCCGCTCCAGCTTGAGCGTGCGCAACTGCACCTCCAGCTCCCCGGAGCGGGAGGAGGCCTCCCGGAGCAGCTCGTCCGCCTTGAAGTCCGCCTCCCGGAGGATGAGGGCCTTCTCCCGGTTGGCCGCGTCCAGGATCTCCTCCTTGGTCTTCTGGGCGTTGAGGAGCGTCTCCCGGAAGATCCGGTCCTGGTCCTGGTACTGGCGCAGGCGCTCCCGCAGATCCAGGATCTCGTTGCGCAGGTGCTGGTTCTCCTGCTGCAGTTCCTCCCATTCCGCGGCCACCTCCAGGAGGAAGGCCCGGACCTCCTCCCCGTTGATCCCCCGGAAGGCCTTCTCGAATTCCCTGCGCTGGATGTCGAGGGGGGTGAACTTCATGGGGGGCCCCTAGCGGATGCCGGCCAGCAGAAGGTTCTGCAGGGCGTAGAGGATGAGGATGGCCACCATGGGGCTGAAGTCCATGCCCATGGCCGAGGGCAGCAGGCTCCGGATGGGGTGGAGCAGCGGATCCACGATGCCGTGCAGGGCCCTCACCAGGGGATTCCGGGGGTCGGGTTGCACCCAGGACAGCAGGCTCGTGATGAAGATCAGAAGGATCAACACCATGATCAGCTTGTCGGCCACGAATACGAGAATGGGCATGTTGGGCACCTGTCAACGCCCATGATAGCCGGATCCGTCCCAACCGCCCCTTGGACCTGGGACCGGAAGTGCAGTACAAGGGTGAAATGCGAATCGGGATTTCCTGCTACAGCACGTTCGGCGGTTCAGGGGTGGTGGCCACCGAGGTGGGCAAGGCCCTGGCCGCCCGGGGGCACGAGGTGCACCTGCTCAGCCCCTCCGTCCCCCCCCGGCTCCTGGGCTTCGAGGACCGCATCGTCTTCCACGAGGTGACGGCCAGCCCCTACCCCCTCTTCGAGGCGGCCCCCTTCTCCATCGCCCTGGCCTCCAAGATGGCCGACGTGGCCGAGCACCACGGCCTGGAGATCATGCACGCCCACTACGCCATCCCCCACGCCTCCGCGGCCCTGCTGGCCCGCATGGCCCTCCAGGGCCGGCTCAAGGTCGTCACCACCCTCCACGGCACCGATATCACCGTGGTGGGCTCCGATCCCAGCTACCTCTCCATGGTGAAGCTGGCCATCCGGGAATCCGACGCCGTCACCTCCGTATCCGAGTACCTGCGGGACGAGACCTACCGCACCTTCCAGGTGGACCGGCCCATCGACGTCATCCCCAACTTCATCACCACCCCCGCCGACCCCAGCCCCCGGTGCCGGGAGTGGCTGGCCCCCTGCGACATGCCCATCCTCACCCACATCTCCAACTTCCGCCCCGTGAAGCGGGTGATGGACGTCATGAAGATCTTCGAGCGGGTGCGCCGGGACCACCCCTGCCGCCTGGCCATGGTGGGCGACGGCCCCGACCGCGTGGAGGCCGAGGCCTACGCCCGGGAGAAGGGCTTCTCCGACGAGGTGCGCTTCACCGGCAAGACCCTGGATATCGAGAAGGTCCTGGCCTGCACCGATGTCTTCCTCCTGCCCAGCGCCACCGAAAGCTTCGGCCTGGCCGCCCTGGAGGCCATGGCCCACGGCGTCCCCGTCATCGCCAGCCGCGTCGGCGGCCTCCCCGAGGTCGTGCGCCACGGCGTGGACGGCTTCCTGGAACCCCTGGGCGACGTGGACGCCATGGCCGACGACGCCCTCACCCTCCTGCGCGACCCCGTCCTCCGCAAGCGCCTGGGCGCCTCCGCCCGTACCCGTGCCCTCCTCACCTTCGAGGAGAAGCCGATCATCGACCAGTACGAAGCCGTGTACGAACGGTGCCTCACTGGCTCAAAAACGACCGTGGATTTCGGGGGAGCTTCACGGTAGACTAGGCGTTCCGGCTGGGTAGCTCAGGTGGTTAGAGCGAGGGTCTCATAATCCCTAGGTCCGCGGTTCGAATCCGCGCCCAGCCACCAACACAAGGCCCCTGAAACCCATGGTTTCGGGGGCTTTCCAGTTCCGGGCGGGACCGGGGAGCCGCCTCGTGGGAGGCCGGCGGTCATCCCATCGCGGCCCATCCCCTTCCGGCCTGCCGGCCCCCTTCCCTGCCGCCGAGAAGACCCAGGGGCAGGAATTCCCGGTTTCCATGGGGATCTCGTGCAACCAGGGCCGAGGCAATACAAGCCCTTAGGCGTCGCCCACCTGCAAGGGCCGCGTGGAAGGCCTGCCCCGAAAGGTGATAGGATTCCGGTGAAATTCCGTCATCCCGAACCCATCCGAATACCCGAATGCGGCATAATCCTTCGCCCTTCATCACAGGGGCTGCATTTCCAGGATTTCCTCCCAGCACCCTTCCAACATTCCGCGCCATTTATCCAAACCTGCGGGGCGTAGAATTCTAGTTAGGCGATCGGGCGCCGAGTTCCCAACTCGCCTCAGTCAGCGCGCCGAAGACGAGCTCAAGAGGGCAACTCCACCAACGGAAATTTATTGATATCCATCTAATCAGCCCTATTCAACTTGGGTACCCTTGATGATCAGCCTTTGTCCTGGCTCCCTCTCGGCACCGAAATCGTCCGCCCCAAATACCTGGGCTTGTCAAATAGAGGTAAATCGATATGAAGCTCTACTGCGCCAAGCTTCACATGATATGCCTTGTTGATGACCGCCGGATTCGAAAGAATTTGTGCGACTATTCATTCTTCCTCATCCAGGCCAAAAATGACAAAGAGGCTTTCAAGCGCGCCTTAGAATTGGGCTCCGCACAGGAAACCACGTATAAGAACGACATCGGTCAAGAGGTTCGTTGGGCGTTTACCAAGGTGGAATCAATCCTTCGAATCGGCAATTCCTTTGATGGTGTAGAAATCGGATCGGTCATGGACTTCATTCCGAACAAGAGGCCAGTCCCAATCGATGAACGTTTCAGTCCAGAGAAGCACATCCCCCCGATCGAGGATGCATTGCCTTGGTCCTCTTGACCAATCCGGCACGACCAGCGTCCCTGCAACGCTGTAGCCTTCCAGGTGGCCCAGGGCGCGCAGGTCCGGAATGTTCTTCCAGGCCCATGGCCCAAGGCCAACTTGCTGCTATCAGCGGGTTCCAAGCGCGACACCTGCTCCCTGCTTTCCACGGCTCTACCCCAATGCGCCGCGCCCTGCTGTGTTTTCCCCAGGCCCCCTTCGCCTAACCAGGCCTTCGACCCCGGACCCCACCCTTCATGGCTCCCAGGGTGGTATCGGCGGAACCGTCATCCCCCTCCCACAGGCGCGCCGCCGGGTGGGGCCGGTCAAGGCTTGCGTTAGGCGTCTCCCAGCCCGCATCAAACAAGCGCCTGGCGCCGCTCACGCCATCAGGCCACTGAGTCGTTGAACATCCTCGAAGGGCAAGGCCCGCTGGCATGGTCGCTCAACCATTTTGCGCCGAGGGATGGCGAGCCGTGCGCCGCGCACGAGGTGAGGCCACGGTTGCCTGTAATCACCACCAGAGAAATAGGCCACGCTGGCATGCCCTCTCGTCCTCTCTGTGGCGGAGAGTGGTAGGCTTTCACAATCAACCTAAAAGGAATTCATCATGGCCGAGGCGTCCGCACCTGTCAGTTCCGAGCAACCCAAGAGCAACCCTGAATTTGGCGTCGTACTACCCTGTGCTCCAAGCGACTTTACCAAATTCATTTCAGGCCTTCTTGGAAAGCCTCAAACAATAGAAAAAATTCTATTCGGTCATTACGTGATAAAAAAAGAAGATATTCTCAGCATATTCCATCTCATAGATCAGAGAATCAATCAGCAAAACGAAGCCAATTTTGTCCAAGCAACCGTGCGAATAATGTATGATGATGATTCCTCTGTTCTTTTAAACTCAATTGACGACTTCACGAACTATTCAGAAATACGTCCGCTTTTATCAATCGGAATTGTGCTATCTGCCACATATTTAATTAAATTCAAAGATAAAACATACCACGAAAAACAATCAATTGATATCTCGTTCATGACCGACGTAACAGATGCAAATATTTTAATTCCAGATGATGGCATTCATGTTTTGCGAAGAATGAAACATTTTGGCGGCAATTTCATCAGCTTTCGCATTTCCCACACAGCAAGAACTTGGGGCGCAGACATCGAAGCCCTTCTCACAGGGCACATCAAAGATATGTTTATTCATGAAAGTAAATTGAAAAGAATGATTTGGAGCCACAGTGAGATAATTAGCCTCTCAACTGCGATATTGCTATTTGCAGGCATGCTTTTGGGATCATTTTTTGCCGCCACACGATTTATGGCAAACCAAATAGAAAATTCAAAGAGCATTATCAACCTCACTCCACAAAACACAGAGGCATTATCCATTAAAGTAAATGGCCTAATAGACATGCTTGCACAAGGTGCCTGGTCGCGCTTTATGATCGGATTCAGCATTTATTTCGTCGCGTCCATTATTATCTGTATATTTGTTGGCATCCTAGTTGAAACAACGTCCTCAAATGCGCCTCGATGTCATATTCTTTTAACAAAAAAAGCGCATGATTACTTTAAGCTGGCATCTGACAAGCGAAAAAGGAAGTGGGTTTACTTTTGTTTGACTATTGTTTTAAACGTCATTATCGGGTTTGTTAGCAATTTTATCTTCTCGTGGGTCTTTAATAAATCTATCGGCTCGCCTTCACCTCAGGCAAACATTACTCAATGAATCAATGTTTTCCGGTGGCTCCGCCAAGCAAGATGTCCGAACCATCGTTCCCATTGCAGTTGATCCACCGAGCGACAATGCCCCTTGGCGCCGCGGCTCAAGCCTCATCACCAAACGCCTGTCTGCCTAACCATCGCTTCGACCCGGACCCCAAAGTGCCTTCATCCCACCAAGGTCTCCCGAACCCAATCAGCCTTCTCCGCCAGCCGCGCCGCCACTTTGGGGCCGGTCAAGCCGGGCGTTAGGCTTCTCGGGGTTGCCGTCCCACCTGAAGAGGACTATCTTTGCCCGATGAAGATTTCGGTGGAAAAGCTCACGGAGCAAGCGCTGGCACTTCCGGTGTCTGAACGGGCGGCACTGGTTGATCGCCTTGCTGAGAGCTTGGAGCCTGAACTGGTTGAAGAGTATCGAGCGGTGTGGGCTGCCGAAGCAGCCCGGCGGCTCGACGAAATTGTCTCAAAGAAGGTCAAGCCGATTCCATTCGGGAAGGCGGTGGCCCAGGTTCGGAAAAGCCTGAAGGGATGAGGGTAAGTATTCACCCCAAAGCCCTAAGGGAACTTGGGGAGGCAGCTGCCTTCTATGAAGAGCAACAGCCTGGGCTTGGAGAGAAGTTTCTGTCAGCTGTCGAACTTGCTGTCGAAGGGGTCGTGGCCTTCCCAGAGCGGTGGCCGATCTTTGAGTCTGCTATTCGACGCAGGGTGATCAGGGTCTACCCATACGCAGTGCTCTACCATTCAAGCAGCAAGTTGATACACATCCTGGCCATCATGCATACTCATCGAAAACCAGACTATTGGCGGTCAAGAACATCGAACTGAGCCTCGATCCTCCCTCTGCGAAGCCTTGCCCATTGTTCGACCAGACCCTGCTCACCTCGTCTCCGATGAACCCTTCGACCCATTTCACATACCGCCCCGTGCAGCCCGCCTCGCCTGGCAGGGCTGGTCAACGGGGTCGTTCCTCGCTGTTTCAGGTGGGTGACGGGGTAGCCGACCCCAGGGGCGAGCCCCAGAGGGGCTCCTGGCCATCGAACCGGAGCTTCCCCGCGATGAGGTAGGCCATGGCGATGATGTTCCGGGTGGTCCGGTAGCCTCGAGCCTTCGCCTTGGCGGCTTGGATGAGCGAGTTGATGTCCTCCAGGATGCCGTTGGTGAGCCCCTTCACGAACCATTGCAGGACACCGGCGGCCGTCGGGTTTGCCTGCTCGTAGTGGTCTTCCCCCAAATTTGCAGACCAAATGAAGGGTTGGGGTCATCCTTGACCAAGGAGACCCTGAATGCGCCCACCCAAGCTGTCCGACGAGCAGATCGTCGCCCTTCTCCGGCAGGCCGAAAAAGGCGAGAAATCC
>DATGXY010000102.1:0-4057 GCA_035298525.1 Holophaga sp. | reverse complement strand
GCCATCCCTCGGGCCTGCCCGAGCTCGCCGCCCTGGAGGCCGCGGAGGGCTGGCGGGGTTGGCACTGCGAGAACGTCCTGTGGAACGCCCTCTTCGGCCTGGCCTTCTGGGACGTGCTCTTCGCGCCGGTGCGGGGGGCCTTCCACCACCCCTTCCAGGCCGCCCCCGCCGATCTGCGCAGCCCCGACTTCGCCCGGGCCCGGGAGGGGCTCATCGCGGAGCGCCTGGCCCGCCTGGGGGAGCCCGGGGAGGCGGCCCGGCTGATCCTGGACACCCATGCCCGCAAGCGGGGGGTGGCCAACGCCTTCGTGGCCTGGAAGGCCCTGCCCGGGGACCTGGTGGAGGCGGCCGTGGGGACCCTGCCCCCGGGGGCCCTGCTGGCGTTCCTGGAGGCCATGGCCCGGAACCCCGCGGCCTGGCGCAGCGGATTCCCCGATCTCTTCCTTTGCCGGGAGGACCGGTGCATGCTCTGGGAGGTGAAGGGCCCCGGCGACGCCCTGCGGCCCGAGCAGGAGCGCTGGCTGGGGATCTTCAACCGCGCGGGGCTTGACGCCCGGGTGGTGTGGGTGCGGTACGGGGAGGAAGCGTGAGGAAGGAAACGGCTGAGATCAGGACCTGGCGGGAGCGCTTCGAGGCGCACTGGGCCGGGGCCGAGGCGGGGGACGGGGCCCACGACGCCCACCACCTGCGCCGGGTGTGGCGCTCGGCCCGGGCCATCGCCCACGCCGAGGGCGAGGGGGACCTGCTCACCCTCCTGGCGGCGGCCTACCTCCACGACGCGGTGAACCCGCCCAAGGATTCGCCCCTGCGCTCCCGGGCCTCGCGCCTTTCCGCCGACTACGCCCGGGAGCTGCTGCCCCGCATGGGCTTCGACCCCGCGCGCATCCCCGGCGCGGCCCACGCCATCGAGGCCCACAGCTGGTCCGCGGGCATCGAGCCCCTGACGGCGGAGGCCCGGATCCTCCAGGACGCGGACCGGCTGGAGGCCCTGGGCGCCATCGGCCTGGCCCGCTGCTTCTACACGGGCGGGCGCATGGGCGGCGCCCTCTGGGAGGCCTCGGACCCCTTCGGGCGCTCGGGCCGGGCCCTGAACGATAGCGCCTACAGCGTGGATCACTTCCCCCTGAAGCTGCTGCGCCTGGCGGACGGCATGCGCACGGGGGAGGGCCGCCGCCAGGCCAAGGCCCGCACCCGGGTGCTGGAGCGGTTCCTGAAGGACCTGGAGCGGGAGCTGGCCGAATAGGCATCCTGGCTGTTCACCCTTAAGATGGATCCTTGGCGGGGGTCCAGGTGGCGATCCGGAACTTCTTCAGGGGCGGGGCCGAGCCCGGCGGGGAGGAGCGCAGCCTGCGCGATCCCCAGCAGATCCTGGCCTGGCTGGAGGAGCTGAGCCGCCTGCGGACCTCCCTGGATCTGGCCTTCCCGGGGCTGGAGGACCAGGACCTCACCGCCACGGTGGACGGGGTGGGGGAGGAGACCGCCACCCTGACCCTGGGCCTGCCCCGCCTCCCCGTCCCCGAGCCGGTACCCGGCCAGCGGGCCTCCTTCGTCTTCCCCCTGGACGGGCACCGCTACCTGACCGAGGCCGTGTACCAGGACCGGGGCGGATACCTGGCCTTCCGCTTCAAGCTGCCCGCCTCCATCAAGCTGGCCGAGCGCCGGGGGGGCCCCCGCATCCACTTCGGGGCCCGGGACCGGTGCCAGGTGGTGGCCCTGCAGGCCCTGGCCGAGGGCCTGGCCCTCACCGGAGAGCTGGTGGATCTGTCCATGGGCGGCTGCGCCTTCGCCATCCAGCGGGCCGTCCGGGTCAAGGAGGGGCGCCGGGTCTCCCCCCGCCCGGATCTGCTGGACCCGGACACGCCCCTGGCCCTCGTGCGCCTTCCGGACCTGCCCCGCCTGCCCCTCATCGAGTGCGCCGGCCGCGTCTCCAACCTGCGGCCCGGGCCCACGGGGGTCGTGCTGGGCCTGGCCTTCGACGGGCTGGGGGCGGCGGCCCAGACCCACCTGGAGAAGCTCCTGGCCGAGCGCATCCCGGGCTACCGGCCCGAGTTCCCCTGGAAGCGGCGGTACAAGGATCTGGCCGAGGAGGAGCTGGGGCAGCCCCAGCCCCCGGACCTGCCGCCGGAGCCCGGACCGGAGGCCCCCGACCCGGCCCGGGAGGCCCGGGAGGAGGCCGAGGCCGCCCTCTCCGACGCGGAGCTGCGGGACCTGCGCGAGACGGTCCGGGCCGGGGACCGGCAGACCCTCCTGCGCAAGCGCGGCAAGAAGGTGCTCGTCGTCATGGCCGACGAACTGGACCGGACCCTCTTCCTGTCGAGGCTGCACCAGGACGGCTACCGGTGCCTCTTCGAGGCCGCCAGCCTCGTCCAGGCCCTGGACGCCCACCGCAAGCTGGCCCTGGATCTGGTGGTGGTGGACCACGACGTGGCCCGCCACGGGGCCCTGGAGGTGGTGGAGACCCTGAGGGCCCAGGGGCTCCGCGCCCCGGCCGCCGTCATCCGGCGCCGCCCCGACGTGCGCCTCGCGGTGGCGGCCCGGGCGGGGGGCGTGGGCCTGCTCATGGACCACCCCGTGGACTTCCAGGGGCAGGCCCTGCCGGGCCTGGCCCACCTGCTCGGCCTGGAAAGCTAGGGCCTCGTAATAAAGGGTTCCTGGGGTTCCTTGAAGTCGGCGGGGGCCCCTGCGACACTGGCCGCTACCATCCCGGGAGCCGCCATGAACAAGGTCGTGGCCCATTTCTTGAACGGAAAGGTCCTCAAGGGGCTCACCATGGACTTCACCCCCGCCAAGGACCGGTTCCACCTGCTGCCCGAGGATCCCCGGGAGGGGGCCCAGGCCCGGGAGATCGGCGTCTCCGAGCTCAAGGGCCTCTTCTTCGTCAAGGACCTGGACGGGGACCTGGGCCACGCCAAGTCCAACCTCTTCGATCCCCACGACGCCACCCCCGGCCGCAAGATCCAGATCGAGTTCAAGGACGGCGAGGTGATGCGGGGGGTCACCCAGGGCTATTCCCCCAACCGCACCGGATTCTTCATCGTGCCCGCCGACCGGAAGGGGAACACGGAGCGCTGCTACGTGAACGCGGCCGCGGCCACCCGCGTCTCGTTCATCTGAGCGCCCCAGGGTAGAGTGGGGCATGGCGCCCCGGCCTTTCTTCTCCGTTCTCCACGACCTGCTCGACAGCGCGCCGCAGGTCTCCCTGGAGACCCTCCTGGCCGCCGCGGGCCAGCGCACCTATGGCCTCCTGATCCTCGTGCTGTCCCTGCCCAGCCTCCTGCCGGGCCTCAACCTGGGCCTGGCCCCCGTGGGCGGGGCGGCCGTCACCGCCATCGGGATGCAGATGGCCTGGGGCGCGGAGCGGCCCTGGGTTCCCGCCCGGCTCCTGCGGATCCCCCTCCACAAGGGGGGCATCAAGGACGGCCTGGCCCGGATCGAGCGGCTCCTGGTCCGGTTTGCCGCCCTGGAATCCCTGCCCATGCCCGTGAACCCCCGGTGGACGGGCATGCTCGTGGCCTGGATGGGGCTCCTCCTGGCCCTGCCCGTGCCCCTCCCCTTCGGCAACATCCTGCCGGCCGCGGTGCTGTGCCTGCTGGGGGCGGCCATCCTGGAGGAGCGCAGCGCCTGGGCCTGGGCGGCCCTGGCGGGGGCCGTGGGCAACACCATCTACTTCCTGGGCTCCGCCAACATCGTGCTCATGGCCCTGCGCAGGCTCTGGGGGATCTGAACGTCATGTCCGGGCTCCGCCCGGGCATGACGTGGGGGTGTGGGGGCACCCCGAGGGCTGAAAATAGGTTGGCGCCTCGGTTCTCCGGGTCGCCTCTTGATCAGGTGCGAGCCAAGACCCTCGTGTAGGCCGCCAGAAATACGTGTAACGCCATTTCAGCCCGGCGCATCCAGGTGGCAGGTGAGAACCCCATTTTTTCGGTTCTTCACGGATTTCCGGGAAAGGCCGCGCGGATCTTGAGGAAGAAGTAGGCCTCATCCCGGTATCCATAGGCGATCCGCTTCAGGACCTTGATCTTGTTGTTGATCCCCTCCAGGATGCTGGTGTTCAGGT
>DATGXY010000101.1:0-12466 GCA_035298525.1 Holophaga sp. | reverse complement strand
CGCAGGCGGCCGGGACCAGGCAGGGGCCGGGCCGGAGGACGATCCGGGTCGCGCCCGCCTGGGCCAGGCCTTGGAGGTGGGGCAGCAGGGTGGCGTCCCCCGTCCAGGGGTAGTGGGGATCCGGGCTATCCAGGCGCAGGGGCAGCACGGGCACGCCCAGGCGGTAGGCCATGCGGATGCCCCCCTCCCGCAGGGGGGCCAGGCCCGCGCCATCCGTCGTCGTGCCCTCGGGGAACAGGAGGAAGGGCAGCCCCTTGGCCAGGTCCGAGGCCAGGCCGCGCAAGGCCCGGGCCCGGCTGAAGGGGTCCTCCCGGTCCACGAAGCGCAGGCCCGCGCGGCGGGCCCCCGCGCCCACCAGGGGGTAGGACGCCACCTCCGCCTTGGCCAGGACCCCCGCGGGGCGCAGGGCCAGGAGCACGACGGGATCCAGCCAGCTCAAATGGTTGGCCACCCACAGCTGGCCATCGGGGGGAAGGGGCCCCCGCACCTCCACGGTGACCCCCAGGCGGCGCAGCAGGCCCCGGGACCAGCGGCGCAGGACCCCGGCGGGGGCCCTGGCGCCGGCCACGGTGGCCGCCGCCCAGGCGGTCCCCCCCAGGGCGGCCAGGAGGGTGAGGGTGGGCCGGCGGGAGGAGGCCAGGCGTTTCATGGCACCCGGACCCCGCCCCGGTCCCGGAGGAAGGCCTCGATGGCCCCGCGGTCCGCCTCCCGGGGCCGCCCCTCCCAGGGCGCGGTGCGCTTCCACAGGCCCAGCATGTCCTCGGGGCAGCCCACGAGCTCGTAGATGGATTCCACCGCCAGGGCCAGGGCCTCCTCCCCCAGGGGCGCCGCCAGGGCGTCCTGGAGGAGGGCCGTGCGCCAGCGGTCCTGGGCCAGGGCCCATCGACGGCCGCCGGGGCGGGGCACCTTGCCGGTGGCCTCCCGCACGGCGGCCCAGAGATGGGCCTCGAAACGCGCCAGGGCGGGGCCCTCCAGCGCGGCCAGGGCGGCCGCCTCGGGGCCCGCGCCGGGAAGCCCGGGCACCCGGGCCTGGATATCGGAAATGCCCGCCAGGCCGAAGTCGTGGCCCACCAGGAGCTCGTCCCACCCCACCTCGACGCCCTGCCTTTCCAGCACGGCCAACCAGGGTCCCATCATGTGTCGCCTCCTAGCTCAGCAATTGAAGGGCGGTGTGGGCCGCCACCCGGGCGCTTTCCCCGGCGCCTTCCAGGGTGGGGGCCAGTTCCATGAGATCGGCCCCCACCCAGGCCGCCCCCCAGCGGCGGGCCTGGGCCAGCAGGGCGAAGAGGTCCAGCACGGAGATCCCCCCCGGCACCGGTTCCGCAACCGCCGGGCAGAAGGCCGGGTCCAGCACGTCCAGGTCCACGCTCACGTAGGCGGGCAGCTGTCCCACCCGGGCGATATCCCCCTGGAGCTGGGAGGCCATGCGCGCGTCCCTCAGATCCATGGGCGTCCAGAGGCGCACCCCGGCGTCCAGGAGGAAGACGATCTCCTCGCTATCGAAGCGGGGGGCCCGGATGCCCAGCTGCACCGTGTGGCGGGGATCCACGAGGCCCTCCTGGATGGCCGCCCGCAACCAGGTGCCGTGGTGGTGCTCGGTGCCCCAGGCCGTCCCGGTGCCCGCGTCCGGATGGGCGTCCAGGTGGAGGAGGCCCAGGGGGCCGTGCTGGGCCCGGTGGGCCCGCAGGGCCCCCAGGGTCATGAGGTGATCGCCCCCCAGGAGCAGGGTGCGGGCCCCCAGGGCGGCCCAGGCGCCTACGGACGCCTCCACGGCGGCCAGGGCCCCGGGGATGGAAAAGGGCGGGGTGGGGATATTGCCCCCGTCCACCCAATCCAGGGCGGCCAGGCCCCGGGGCAGGTCCTCGGTGCCCTGGAGGCGCATCGGCATGGCCACCCGGCCCAGGCCCAGGGTGGCGGCCCGCAGGGCCCAGGGACCCAGGCGGGCTCCCGGCCGGTTGAGGACCCCCCCGTCGAAGGGGGCGCCCAGGACGACGCCGGGGACCCGCGCGGGGCCGGAGGCCAGGGGCAGGCCCATGAAGGAGGTGACGCCGGAGGCGAGGGAGGCCAGCAGGTCTTCGGTTCTCAAGCGGCCCTCACGAAACCAGCTTCAGACGGGCGTAGCGGGCCCCGAGCCGGGCCAGGTCCGTGCGGTCGATGACGGACCAGAGGCGCACATCCCCCTCCCGGTAGTAGTCGGGCACCTCCGCCACGACCCGGGCCCCCAGGGATTCGTGCACCGCCCGGGCGTCCAGGTTGTGGGGCTCCACCAGGAATCGGCATTCCTCCATGCTCTCCTCCATCAGCTTGCGGACCATGGCCCGGATCAGGAGGTAGTTCACGCGGGTCTTCTGGTAGTGGGGGTGCACCGCCAGGGTGGCGCAGTAGTTCACCTTGCCGTTGGGGAAGTTGAGCACGTAGCCCGCGGGCCGGTCCCCGTCCATGGCGATGAAGCACCAGTCCGAGTAGAAGTCCGTGCAGAGGCGCTGGTAGTAGGGGCAGAGCTCCCCGATCTCGTCGGCCGCCCAGATCTCCCTTTCCAGCCGCTGGAGATGGGCGTAGTCCGAGGGCCGCATGGGCCGCACGTCGTAGCGCCTCGATTCCGGACCCGCCTGGATCTGCTGCGTGGGGACGGTCATGGTCCACCTCCTTCCGGCAAGGATGGATGCCACGCGTGACGGGGCGGCTTCACGCGCTTTGCGGCCCGCACCTTCCCTGGAAAAATCCTGTGACCTGGGGCGAGCGCCTCTCCACGAAGAGGGAGCAGCCCTCGATGCGCTTGGCCTCCTTCTTCGCCACGGCGGCCGCGGCGGAAACCTCGTGGTGGGTCGCGAAGTCCCCGGGCCGGACCTCCACCGCGCCGATGGAGAGGCTCACCAGGGGGTGCAGGACGGGCATCCGCCGGCGGTCCTCGCCCATGTAGCCGCCCGCGGCCAGGGCTCCGGGAGGGAAGAACCTGCCCCTCCCCTCCTCGAAGCGCCTGAGCAGGCCCTCGCACCGCTCCCGCCAATCGGGGCTGCGGAAGACGAGCATGAAATCGTCCCCGCCCACGTGGCCGGCGAAGTCCAGGTCCGGGGTGCAGACGGAGGTGAGGAGGCCGCCGGTCCAGTGGATCACCTCGTCCCCCTCCCGGTAGCCGTGCACATCGTTGAAGGGCTTGAAGTGGTCCAGGTCGCAGTAGGCCACCGCGAAGGGCGAACCCTGGCGGAGGAGGTCGTCCACGTGCTCGTTGATCGGCACGTTCCCGGGCAGGCCCGTGAGGGGGTTGGCGTACCGCGCGGCCCGGATCTGCATGCGGGTGATCTCCCGCATCAGGTCGTGGCCGCTGCCCATGCCCGCGTAGACCCCGTCCCGGGTGAGGATGAAGCCGTGCAGGATGTGGCGGGGGTCCGATTCCACGATGAGCCGGCTCACGTCGTGGAGGCTGGTGCGGTGGTCCAGCACGAGGATGCTGCGGTCCATCACGGTCTCCACGGAACGCTTGCCGTGGATCTCGCGGAAGAAGGGCCGGCACATGAGGTCCATGAAAGCGTGCCGGTTCACGAGGCCGACGGGAACGCCATCCTTCACCACGGGAACGGACTGCAGTTCCCGGTCCTCCAGGAACCGCCGCTCGATGGCCAGGTTCGGCGTCGCCGCGCCCACCGGCGCGATGTCCAGGGCGAGGCGGGAGGCCGTGATGGCGTTGTCCCGGATCCAGGCGGTGCCGTCCGCCACCCGCAGGGGCCCCCGGAACAGGTGGGGCGGCGCCGAGGTGCGCGGCTCGGCTTCGGGCCTCCCGAAGAGGTAGCCCTGGCCGAGGGGGAGGCCCAGCTCCTGGAGGACGGCGAAATCGGCCTCCAGTTCGATGCCTTCGCCCACCACGGTGGCGCCGGTCTTGGCGGCGATGTCGCAGAGGGAGCGCAGGAACTGGTGTTTCACCGGGTCGCGGCTCACGCCCTGGATGAAATGCCGGTCCACCTTCACGTATTCGGGGCGGAGCTCGGACCAGAGGCGCAGGCTGGAGAACCCCTCCCCGAGATCGTCCAGCGCGATGGAGAACCCCATCTGCCGGAAGATCCCGATGGCCCGGGAGAGCTCCCCCAGGTCCTGGACGGGCAGGGCCTCCGTAAGCTCGATGACGATGCGGTCCGGCGCCAGGCCCAGTTCCTCCAGCCGCCGAAGGGGCACCAGGGACCGCTGCACGGCCGTGGCTAGGCTTTCGGGGCTCAGGTTGAGGAAGAGCTTCCGGGGCAGGCCCAGGCCCGCGAAGGCCCCGGCCAGGGTCCGGCAGCAGGCCCTTTCCAGATCGAAGGTCTGGCGGGTGCGGGCGGCGACCCTGAAGAGGCTCGCGGGGGACTGGAGCAGGCTGTCCGAGGGGCCCCGGATGAGCCCCTCGAAGGCGTGGACGTCCCCGCTGCCCAGGTCGACGATGGGCTGGAACACGGGCTTGAGCCGGTCGTCCTCGAGGATCGTCCTCAGCTCGGCGCCCAGTTCCAGCATGCCCTGGGAGGTTCCTGGATTCCGGTCCCCTCCGTTGGCGATCCGGCGGAAGTGGGAGGTGGAGCGCGAAAGGGGGGAAAGGGGAACCATGGGCACCTCGGGCGGGTCCAGGATCGGGCCGCCGCGTCTCCGGCAAGGGGAGGCCCGGAAACAAAGCTGTGAATTCGACCCCGGCCCGGGCCGTCAAAGGGACGTTCCCGGGCCGCCACGGGGCGGTCGAGGCGGGAACCCAGCCCGGGGGGGGGCCGGGAGGGTCCCATCACCACCTGGCCGTGCCCGCGCAGGATCCCATGCCCGGACCAGGCGAGGACCGCGGGTTCCCTACCTGATCCGGGCGATCTTGAGCAGGGCGTCGGAAAGGCCAACGCCTGAAGAGGCCAGGTGCTTGTTATGGATGACGATGATGGGCCGCCCGCCCTCCCTGACCACGGCGATGGCGGCCCCCGCGTCCAGGAGGGCGGGATCCCCGGCCACCACCAGCTTGCCCTCGGCCAGGTAGGCCTCCAATTGCCCGCGGTTGGCGGCCCAGGCGAGGGGGGCCTTGGCGTCCGGGGAGACGCCGCCCTTCTTCAGGGCCATGGACAGATCCAGGTCCCGGCAGGCCACCCGGCCGGGTGCCCCGGCGCTGGCGGAGATGACCTTGAGGAAGGGGATGAGTTCCGCGGGGGTGATCTCGGGCGCCGAGGCGCTGAGGGCGGGGGCGAGGCAGAGGAGGTGGACGAGGTGGCTCATGGCGGAAGGACTCCGTCCGCCAGGGTGATGGGGCGCCATGACGCCCCCATTGCACCGGGGTATCCCCTGTGTGAAATCCCCCGGGGTGCCCCTGGTTCCGCGGCGAGGGGCGGGCCGGGGGCCTTCCTCCTTCCCTCAGCGCACGAAGAAGGGGTGGATCAGCTTGACGGTGCCGTAGGCGATGGCGAAGCTGCAGGGGATGGTGAGCACCCAGGCCACGAAGATGTTGCCCGCCACTCCCCAGCGCACCACATTGGCGTTCATGCTGGCTCCCACGCCCATGATGGCGCCGGTGATGGAGTGGGTGGTGGAGACGGGGATGCCAAGGTGGGCCGTGGTGAACAGGACCATGGCGGCGGCCGTTTCCGCGGCGAAGCCGTGGATGGGGCGCAGCTTCACGATACGGCTGCCCATGGTCTTGATGATCCTCCAGCCCCCGCTGGCGGTGCCCAGGGCCATCATCGTGGCGCAGCCCAGCTTCACCCAGAGGGGCACGCTGACGAGCTTGCCGGGGACCACGTGGAGCTTGCCGTAGATGATGAGGGCCATGCAGATGACACCCATGGCCTTCTGGGCGTCGTTCTGGCCGTGGGTGAAGGCCATGGCGCTGGCGGAGACGAGCTGGAGCTTGCGGAAGACGACGTTGATGCGCCAGCCTGACATGCCCCTGCAGATCCACTGGATGGCCAGGATCAGGATCATCCCCACGAGGAAGCCCAGCATGGGCGAGACGAAGATGAAGAGGGTGATCTCTTCCAGCTTGGTGAGGTGGAGGGCCTTGAATCCCGCATGGGCCACGACGGCGCCGGCCAGGCCCCCCATCAGGGTGTGGCTGGTGCTTGAGGGGATGCCGAAATACCAGGTGCCCAGGTCCCAGAGGATGGCCGCGGTCAGGGCCGCGATGATGACTTCGGGCACCACGAACTGGGTGTCGGCGATGCCCTTGGCGATGGTGGTCGCCACGTGGGTGCCAAGGAGGGCCCCGCCGAAGTTCAGGAGGGCGGCCATGATGATGGCGTTCCGGCCCGAGAGCACCCCGGTGGACACGACCGTGGCGATGGCGTTGGCCGTGTCGTGGAAGCCGTTGATGTAGTCGATGGCCCAGGCCATCAACACGATGAGAATGAGGACGATCGGGATTTCCATGGTCAACCGCCCGGATCAGGCGTTGCGCATGACGGTGGAACTGACCACCTTGGACACCAGTTCGATGCGGTCGGTGGCGTCCTCCAGCAGGGCCAGGATCTCCTTCCACTTGATCAGTTCGATGGGGTCGGTCGGATTCTCGAAGATCTCGGCCAGGGCGGCGTGGTAGACGGCGTCGGCCTGGTTCTCGAGCTCGTTGCAGCTGAGGATCCGCTTGCTGATGGCCTTATCGTCGCTCATGTTGCGCAGGTGCCCGATCAGGGGACGCAGCTCCTCGGCGCCGGCCTGCATCAGCTTGCCCAGTTCGATGGCCAGGGGCATGACATGGGTGATCTTGTAGAGGATCATGCGTTCGCAGACGCCGTCCAGGCAGTCCACCACGTCGTCCAGGGCGTGGGCCAGGTGGAGGATGTCCTCCCGCTCGAGGGGCGTCACGAAGGTGCGGTTCAGGCGGTCCACGA
Organism: Holophaga sp.; assembly: GCA_035298525.1. Taxonomy (GTDB): domain Bacteria; phylum Acidobacteriota; class Holophagae; order Holophagales; family Holophagaceae; genus Mesoterricola. The sequence continues at coordinate 5,648 of DATGXY010000101.1, read as the reverse complement.
TCTGGTGGGTGATCTCGTCCCCGGCGTGCTCGAAATCCTTCATCTTCCGGCGCATGGCCACCCATTCCCCGGGGGTCTGGCGGGATTTGAATTCGCTGGTGAAGAACCGGGCGGAATCGAGCAGGTTGGAAGCCGACGCTTCCAGCAGGTCGAAGAAGACGAATTCGCGAGGCTTGAGCCAGCTGATGAGGGAATTCAGGGACATGGGGGCTCCGATCGGTCCAACCCTACCATTGTGCCCTGCCCGCCCCCTCCGACCTAGGGGAATGGTCACATGTCAGCGGCCCCAGATCAGCATGAGGTGACCTCGGGGTCCCCCCTCGTCCCCATCACCCGTCCACGCTGCCCATGCGGTAGCCGACCCCCACGACCGTCTCGATCAAGCCGGCGGCTGCGCCCAACTTGGACCGGACCCTCCGCACGTGGGCGTCGATGGTTCGGCTCTCCCCCAGATACTCCAGCCCCCACACCTGCTGCAGGATCTTTTCCCGGCTGAGGACCCGCCTCGGGTTCTGGAGGAAGTAGGCCAGAAGCTCGAATTCCCGCCGGGTCAGCTCCAGGGCCGTCCCCTCAACCCGGGCCACGTGCTCCTCCAGGTCCACGGTAACGGCGCCGAAGGCCAGCTGGCGGGGCTTCTCCCCCGGGGCCAGGAAGGCGGCGCGGCGCAGGATGGCCCGGATCCGGGCCACCAGCTCCCGGCTGGAGTAGGGCTTGGAAATGTAGTCGTCCGCCCCCAGTTCCAGGCCCAGCACCCGGTCGATCTCCTCGCTGCGGGCCGTCACCAGCACCACGGGCAGGGACTTCAGCTTCCCGTCCGAGCGGATCGCCCTCAGGATATCCAGGCCGTCCATGTCCGGAAGCGTCAGGTCCAGGAGGGCCACGTCAGGCCGGGGCACCGACCCGGCCGAGACGAGGGAGAGATGGCGAAGCGCCTCCTTCCCGGTGCCGAATCCGCTGATGGCGAACCCCTCCCGCCGGAGGTGCTCCTCGAGCCCCGTCCGGATATCGGTGTCGTCTTCCAGCAGGAGGAGGTGGGGCATCGGGGCTCCGATCAGGATTCCGCTTCGGGGTTGGCCTGGAGGTACGGGTGCTTGACGCTCACGCCCCCGATGATGAACAGGACCTCCTCGGCGATATTGGTGGCCTGGTCGGCAATCCGTTCCCAGTTCTTCAGGACGATGATGAGGTGACTGGCCCGTTCGATGGAGGCCGGGGTGTCCAGCATGAGCTTGAGCAGATCCCGGTTGATCTGGATGTAGAGGCTGTCCACCGAATCGTCGGCCTGGATCACGGAGCGGGCCAGGTCGGCGTCGCCGTTCACGAAGGCGTCCATGGCCCGGCGCACCATCTCCGCCGTCTCCTCCCCCAGCCTCCGGAGGTTGCCCCCCAGGTCCAGGGGGGGCAGAGGGTTGAGGATGAGGGCCCGGCGGGCGATGTTCGTGCAGTGATCCCCGATGCGCTCCAGCTCCGGCACGATCTTCAGGGTGGAGGCGATGAGGCGCAGGTCCGAGGCGAAGGGGGCGCGCAGGGCCAGCAGGTCGATGCAGGCCTGGTCCAGGCGCAGTTCGAGCTCATCCACCTTCTTGTCCAGTTCGCTGACCTGGCGGGCCTTGGCGTCGCTGCGCTCGATGAGGGCCCCCTGGGTGAGGCCGATCATCTCCTCCACCTGCCCGGCCATGGCCAGCAGGCTGAACTTGAGGTCCCTGAGTTCATTGTCGAAATGCCTGGCCATCAACCGAATCTCCCGCTGATGTAATCCTCGGTCATGCGAGCCACCGGATTGGTGAAGACCTTCTCGGTCAGGCCGGTCTCGATGAGTTTACCCATCCAGAAGAAGGCGGTGAAGTCGCTGACCCGGGCGGCCTGCTGCATGTTGTGGGTGACGATGACGATTGTGAAATTCCGCTTCAGCTCGAAGATGAGTTCCTCGATGCGGCTGGTGGCCAGGGGGTCCAGGGCGGAGCAGGGCTCGTCCATGAGGAGCACTTCGGGTTTCACGGCCAGGGCCCGGGCGATGCAAAGGCGCTGCTGCTGGCCGCCGGAAAGGCCCAGGGCGCTGTCCTTGAGCCGGTCCTTGACCTCGTTCCAGAGGCCCGAGGCCACGAGGCTGCGCTCCACGGCCTCGTCCAGGGTGGCCTTGTCCTTGACGCCCTGGATCCGCAGACCGTAGGCCACGTTCTCGTAGATGCTCTTGGGAAATGGGTTGGACTTCTGGAAAACCATGCCCATGCGCTTGCGGAGCTGGATGACGTCCACCCCCGGGGCGTAGATGTCATCCCCGCCCACGGTGAGGCTGCCCTCGATGTGCACGTTGCCGATGAGGTCGTTCATGCGGTTGATGCACCGGAGCAGGGTCGACTTGCCGCAGCCCGAGGGCCCGATGAGGGCCATCACCGAGTGCTCCCGCACCTCCAGGCCGATATCGAAGAGGGCCTGCTTCTCCCCATAGAAGAGGTTCAGGCCCTGGACGCGCACCAGGGGGGGCGCGCTCAGGACGGCGGCGTCGGTGAGGGGCACCTCGCTGACCCTGGCCGTGGCCTGGACCACGGGCGGGCCGCCTTGCGGGGCCGGGACCCCGGCCGGCAAGGGCTCCGGCACGGCGGGTTGGGGATCGAATTCCGTCATGGACGCTCCGGAGGTCATCTAGAAGGCCCCCCCGCCCATCCTGGCGCGGAGCCGGCTGCGCAGCCGGAGGGCGAAGAGATTGAGTACTACCACGATCAAGAGGAGCAGCAGGGCGGTCATGAAGACCATGGGCTTGGCCGCCTCGCTGTTGGGACTCTGGAATCCCACGTCATAGATGTGGAAGCCCAGGTGCATGAACTTGCGGTCCAGGTGCAGGAAGGGGAAGGTGCCATCCAGGGGCATGGAGGGGGCCAGCTTCACCACCCCCGTGAGCATGAGGGGGGCCACCTCGCCCGCGCCCCGGGCCATGGCCAGGATGAGCCCGGTGAGGATGCCGGGCATGGCCCCCGGGATGACCACGTTCCAGAGGGTCTGCCATCTTGTCGCCCCCAGGGCGAGGCTGGCCTCGCGCTGGCTGCGGGGGACGGCGGCCAGGGCCTCCTCCGTGGCCACGATGACCACCGGCACCGTCAGGAGGGCCAGGGTCAGGGCCGCCCAGAGGATGCCCCCGGTGCCGAAGGTGGGGGTCGGAAGGTGGTCGCTGAAGAAGATCCGGTCGATGCTGCCGCCGATGCCGTAGACGAAGAAGCCCAGGCCGAAGACCCCGAAGACGATGGAGGGCACCCCGGCCAGGTTGTTGACGGCCACCCGCAGGGCCCGGAGCACGAAGCCCTGGCGGGCGTACTCCCGCATGTACAGGGCCGCCATCACGCCCAGGGGAACCACCAGCACGGACATGAGGAGCACCATCATCACCGTGCCGAAGATGGCCGGGAAGATGCCGCCCTCCGTGTTGGACTCCCGCGGGTCGTCGGCCACGAACTCCCGGAGGCGGGAGAGGTAGACCCCCAGCTTCCCCAGGGTTCCCAGGCGGTTGGCGGGCACCACCCGCACGATGGAGGCGGTGGGAAGGGTCCTGGTGGAGCCGTCCACGGCCTCCAGGGTCACCGTCTCGGCCGCGCTGGCGGCGCGAAGGGCCTCCGCGCGGGCCTGGGCGTCCTGGAGCCGGCGGGTCAGTTCCGCCGCCCGGGCCTCCAGCTTGGCCCTGGAGGCCTCGGGAGCCCCCTTCAGTTCCATCTGGATTTCTTCCAGGGAGCGGTTCAGGGGCCCCACCTCCGATTTCTCCAGGGACCGGAGGCGGGATGCGGTGGCGCGGGCAGGGGGCATGGCCCCTGCCAGGGCCTCCAGGGGGTCCCCGGGCAGGTCCTGGCCTCCGCGCTGGACGGCCTTGACCCGGCCGATGAAGGCCCCGTATTCCAGGCGCTCCACCTCCACCGCGTCCGGAGGCAGGTTGGTCGCCTGGATCGCGGCGCGGGGCAGCCAGCGGTAGTCCTGGCCGAACAGGTCCCGGTTGGCCACCCGCACCTGGATCTGGTCCGGCTCCCGGGCCGTGATCTGACCCAGGACGACCCCGTCGGCGGTGGTCAGGCGCACGATGGGTGCCGGCCAGAAGAAGCCGAGGCCCTTGGCCCCGATGTAGCCCACCAGCCCGAAGATCATGACCAGGGAGAAGGCGAGGGCCCCTCCCGAGAGCCAGATGAAGGCGCTTCCCCGCCGGCGCCATTCCGTGAAGGTTGCCATCAGAACGTCTCGTAGCGCTTGCGCAGCCGCTGGCGAACCAGCTCGGCCACGGTGTTGAGGAGGAAGGTCAGGGCGAAGAGGAGGGCCGCGGTGAAGAAGAGGAGCCGGTAGAGGGTCCCGTGCACCGGGGCCTCGGGGGTCTCCACGGCGATATTGGCCGCCAGGGTGCGCATGCCGTTGAAGGGGCTCCAGTCCAGCAGGGGCGTGTTGCCCGTGGCCATGAGCACGATCATGGTCTCGCCGATGGCCCGGCCCAGCCCCACCATCACCGCCGAGAAGATGCCGGGGCTGGCCGTGGGCAGCACCACGCGCCACGCCGTCTGCCAGGGGCTGGCTCCGCAGGCCAGGCTCGCCGAGGCCAGGCTCCGGGGCACGGCCGAAAGGGCGTCCTCGCTGATGGTGAAGATGATGGGGATCACCGCGAAGCCCATGGCGAAGCCCACCACCAGGCTGTTGCGCTGGTCGTAGGTGAGGCCGTGGGCGGAAAGGAGCCAGGCCCGGAAGTCCCCGCCCAGGAAGGCCCGCTCGAAGAGGGGCCCCGCCTTCACGGAAAGGAGGCCGGCCAGGGCCAGGAGGGGCACGATCCAGAGCACCTCCCACCCCGTGCCCCAGCCCAGGCGCACCCGGGAGGGGAGCCGGCTCCACAGGGGCAGGGCCACCGCCGCCAGGAGGAGGGCCACCCCGGGCAGCACCAGGAGGGTGGTGGCGGAGCGCTCGAAAAGGGGCGCCAGCACCAGCCCGGCCAGGAAGCCCAGCACCACCGAGGGCAGGGCGGCCATGATCTCCACCAGGGGCTTGATGATGTCCCGCAGGCGCGGGCTCGCGAACTGGCTCGTGTAGAGGGCTCCCAGCACGGCCAGGGGCAGCGCGAAGACCATGGCGTAGAGGGTGCCCTTCAGGGTGCCGAACACCAGGGGCACGAGGCTCAGCTTGGGCTCGAAGTCGTCGGTGCCGCCGCTGCTCTGCCACACGTAGTCGGCCTTGGGATAGCTTTCGTAGTGCACCTTGCCCCAGAGGGCCCGGGCGCTGATCTCCGGGTGGGGGGCGTCCAGGGTCCAGGCCCTGAGCCCGCCGCCGGCCTCGTGGGCCACGATGCGCTCCCCCCGGGGGGAGAGGGCGCAGGCCTGGATGCCCTGGGCCCGGGCCTGGAAGAGGCGGTTCTCCGTGGTGAGGTGGTCCACGACCAGGGAGGAGGCCGTCCAAGCCAGGAATCGCTTGTCCCGCTGGCTTGCCATGAAGCCCTTCACGGCCCCGTCCAGCTTTTGGAAATTATGGAAAAATTGGAGTTGAGTTTGGTCGTTCGCCCGAAGAAGCTGGCATGCGGCCATCCGGCCGTCAGCCCCGCCCACCAGGAGCGAGGTGTGGCCCAGGGCGAAGCCCAGGGCCGTGACGGGGGCCCCGAAGGCGGCCTCCGCGACGGGGCCCTCTTCCAGGGGCAGGGC
>DATGXY010000100.1:0-14488 GCA_035298525.1 Holophaga sp. | reverse complement strand
GTTCGCCAGGGCCTTGCCCGCCCCGCCCCGGGAGGGCGAGGCGCCGTCCCCGGGATCCGTGACGGTGACCCGCACGGATCGGCCCTCCAGGGCGGCCTGGATCCGCACCTCGCCCCCCTCCACCCGGGGCTCGACGCCGTGCCGCAGGGCGTTCTCCACCAGGATCTGGAGGCCCAGCACGGGGATGGGCGCGTCCGCGGCCTCGTCGGCCACCTCCACGGAGACCCGGAGGCGGGAGCCCAGGCGCTCCCGCTCGATGCCCAGGTAGTCCTCCACGAAGGCCAGTTCCTCCCGCAGGGGGATGGTGGGCACTTCGGAGACGGCCAGCACGTGCCGGAAGATCCCCGCCAGCCTTTCCGTGGTCTGCTGGGCGCCCTGGGGGTCCCGCTCGATCTGCGCGTGGAGGGTGTTCAGGGCGTTGAAGAGGAAGTGCGGCGCCAGGCGCGCGCGCAGGGCCCCCTGCCGGGCCTCGGCCAGGGCCACCCGGCCCTGGGCGAGGATGAAGGCGCACTCGGCGAAGAAGAGCAGGAGGCCGGCCCCGTGCCAGACGTCGGGGTTCTTGAGGCTGGTGGACATCCAGCCCCCGGCGACGCGCACGAGGGGGGGCAGGACGACGAAGGTCCCGGGCAGTTCGTGGAGGAAGCCTTCCAGGGTGGCGGCCGTGAGGCCTCCCCCGACGGCCAGCGCCAGGACCGCGGCCAGGTTCGGGCCGCTGCGGTCCACCATGCGCCGGCGGAGCCTGCCGAGGAGGAACCAGGCCCCCGCCAGGGCCAGGATGGCGACCAGGTGCCAGGCCCAGACCGCCGCCGCCGAGGGCAGGGCGCCGGGCTGGAGCCGGTCGATTCCGGCCATGTTCACGGCCTCCCGTTCCAGGCGCCAGGGGATGTTCATGAGGAAGGGCCTCAAGCCGTGGGCCTGGGCGAAGGCCAGGATGGTCCCGGGGTTCGCGTCGAGGGGCCGGTCCGCGGGGATGAACCGGTTCTGCCAGATCCGGGAGCAGGCCCCCACCACCAGGAGCCGCCATAGGAACCCCCACCAGGGGCTGCGGTCCAGGTCGCCCAGGCGCCTTTGGAGTATCAGGAACATTCCGTTCATCATAGGGCCTCCGCCACCCAGCCTGCGACGGGTCCCCGCGGGGAAGGGGCGGGATCCGCCCAGCGGGCCTCCCGGGGGGATGAACGTGAGGACCGCGCCGGTTGGGAGTAGGCTGGAGGCGTTCCCAACCCTCCGATCCCGAGGCCGCCCACATGAACCGATCCAAGCGTCTCTCCTTCCTGGACCGCTACCTCACTCTCTGGATCTTCCTGGCCATGGCCGTGGGCGTGGGCCTGGGCTACGCGGCGCCGGGCTTCAACCGGGCCCTCAACGCATGGAACGCGGGAACGACGAGCGTGCCCCTGGCGGCGGGCCTCATCCTGATGATGTATCCGCCCCTGGCCAAGGTGAAGTACGAGGAACTGCACCTGGTCTTCCGGAACCCCCGGGTGCTGGGGCTCTCCCTGCTCCAGAACTGGGTCATCGGGCCCCTGCTCATGTTCGGCCTGGCGGTGCTCTTCCTGCGGGACCGGCCGGAGTACATGCTGGGCCTCATCCTCATCGGCCTGGCGAGGTGCATCGCCATGGTCATCGTGTGGAACGACCTGGCCAAGGGCGACACGGAGTACTGCGCTGGGCTGGTGGCCTTCAACTCCATCTTCCAGGTGCTGTTCTTCAGCGTGTACGCGTGGTTCTTCGCCACGGTGCTGCCCGCGAAGCTGGGGCTCCAGGGCGCCGCGGTGAACATCACCATCGGCCAGATCGCCCAGTCCGTCTTCATCTACCTGGGCATCCCCTTCATCGCGGGCTTCCTCACCCGGGCCGTCCTCGGCCGGATCAAGGGGCTCGACTGGTACCACCGGGTCTTCGTGCCCCGGATCGGGCCCCTCACCCTCGTGGCCCTCCTCTTCACCATCGTGGTCATGTTCAGCCTCAAGGGCGACGCCATCGTGAAGCTGCCCCTGGACGTGGTGCGCATCGCCATCCCGCTGCTGATCTACTTCGTGGTCATGTTCCTGGTCAGTTTCTGGCTCTCCCGCAAGGCGGGGGCCCGCTACCCGGAGAGCGCCACCCTCAGCTTCACCGCCGCCAGCAACAACTTCGAGCTGGCCATCGCGGTGGCGGTGGCCACCTTCGGCATCCACCACGGCGCCGCCTTCGCCGCGGTGATCGGGCCCCTGGTGGAGGTTCCCGCCCTCATCGCCCTGGTGAACGTGGCCCTGTGGCTGAAGGGGCGGTGGTACCCGGACGCTCCCGGGACCGTGGCCGACGCGGGCTGCTGCAGGGAATCCCGGTGAGACCCGCGCGCCTCCTGTTCCTGTGCGTGGCCAACAGCGCCCGTTCCCAGATGGCGGAGGGACTCGCGCGGCGCCTCTTCCCGGGCTTCCAGGTCCAGAGCGCGGGGAGCCGGCCCTCCTCCGTGAACCCCCGCGCCGTGGAGGCCCTGGCCGAATGGGGCATCGACGCCTCCGGCCACCGCTCCAAGAGCGTCCAGGACATCGATCCCGCCTCGGTGGACCTGGTCGTCACCCTCTGCGCGGAGGAGGTCTGCCCCCTCTTCCTGGGCGGGGCGGAGCGCCTCCACTGGCCCATCCCCGATCCGGCCAGCGACGATCCGGCGCTCACCGCCGACGACCTGCGGCGGCGCTTCCGGGCGGGACGGGACGAGATCCAGCGGCGCCTGGAACGCCTGGGCCGGGAACGGGGCTGGCTGGCCTAGCCATTTCCAGAATTTTCGAAATTGAGCCTTGCGGGCTATTTCGAAAATACTAGAATGATCGCAGGAGGCCAGGCATGTCCCGCACCCCGAGCCCGGACATCTTCGAGGGGATGGTCCTGCGCCTGAAGGCGCTGGGGCACCCCGTGCGCCTGGGCATCCTCCGCCTCGTCGTCCAGGGGCCCGAGGCGGGAACCCCCGCGGGCGAGATCCAGGAGCAGGTGGGCATCCCCGCCTCCACCCTGAGCCACCACCTGGGCTGCCTCGCGGAGGCGGACCTGGTGCGGGCCGAGCGGGAGGGCACCACCCTCCGCTACCGCGCCCACTTCCCCACCCTGCGCGCCCTCACGGAGTACCTCTGGGAGGACTGCTGCTCCGGCGGTACCCGGGCCCAGGAACGCCCCGGCGCCTGCTGCGGCGCCAAGCTCCCCGGCTGACCCATCCATCCACGGCCTGGCCCGGCGCCCCGGCGCCCGGCCCCCGTGCGCCCGAAGGAGGCGACCATGACCGACGACACCCTCAAGGCCGCGCTGCGGGAACGCTACGCGGGCTTCGTCAACCGCAACGAGAGCTGCTGCGGGCCCAGGTCCTGCGGGTGCGCCGGCGACGCCAGCCTCGCCCTGGGCTACGATCCCGGGGACCTGGAGGCCGCGCCCGAAGGCGCCAACCTGGGTCTGGGCTGCGGCAACCCCGTGGCCCTGGCCTCCCTGGAACCCGGCCAGGTGGTGCTGGACCTGGGCAGCGGCGCGGGTTTCGACGCCTTCCTGGCCTCGCGCAAGGTGGGCCCCGGGGGCCGGGTGATCGGCGTGGACATGACGCCCGCCATGCTGGAGCGGGCCCGTGGCCTCGCCGCGCGCCACGGGTACGCCAACGTGGAATTCCGGGAGGGGGACATCGAGGCCCTGCCCGTGGAGGACGCCGCCGTGGACGTGGTGATCTCCAACTGCGTCCTCAACCTGGCCCCGGACAAGGGCCGCGCCTTCCGGGAGGCCTTCCGGGCCCTGCGGCCCGGGGGCCGCCTGATGGTCTCCGACCTGGTGCTCCTGCGGCCCCTGCCCCCGGAACTGGCCCGGGACCTGGACGCCGTCGCGGCCTGCGTGGGCGGCGCCCTCCCGAAGGAGGACTACCTCGCCGCCATCCGCGGGGCGGGCTTCGAGGGGGTGGAGATCGTGGGGGAATCCGCCTTCGACCTGGGGGAGCCCGGCCTGATGGAGGTGGCCGGGGACCTGACCGGCGGCCGGATCCCGGCCCCGGAACTGCTGGAGGCCTCCCGGGCCGTGGCGAGCATCCAGGTGCGGGCGGTGAAACCCTAGCGGAGGTTGAAGGGCATCGTCAGGCGGAAGCGCGCGGTCTGGGGGATCCCATCGAGCTTCGCGGGTTCGAAGCGCCAGTCCATGGCGTAGCGGACCGCCGTGACCGCCAGCTGCGGAGGCCCGCTCAGGGCGACGGCGGAGACGGGGATGCCCTCCGGGTCGACGATCATCTCCACGAGGACCGTGCCCTGGATCCGGGCCAGCCTGGCCAGGGGCGGGTACGGCGGCGCAGGGGGCTGGACCTTGATCCGCATCTGGGTGAAATCGAAGACCACCGGCTTCCCGCCCGAAGAGGGAAGCTCCACCGGAAGGACGGTGGGGGCGGGCTGGAGCCGGTCCTCCAGGAGCGGGAGAAACCGCCCGAAGAAGGCCGTGGCCGCCGTGGCCGCCGTGGCCTTCAGGGCCCCCAGGCGGTGGAAGCGCCACACGCGGGGCGGTTCTCCCTGCGGCGTTTCGGGGAGGTCCCGGTCCGCCAGGGTGGAGATGCGGGCCCGCAGATTCGCGAGGAGCGACCCTCCGCCCAGGTCCTGGAGCTGCAGGTCCAGGCTCAGGTCCAGGGTCCGGGCGGGGTCGGCCTTGTCCTCCGCCACCGGTTTCAGGCCGACCCGGGCCAGCATGGCCCGCGCTTCGCCCTCGGCCCGGGCCAGGTCCACCTCGGGGCCGGGAAGGGCGGCGGAGCGGATCCTGAGCACGTAGCCCGTGAGGGGGGCCTCGGGCTCCGTGGCCTGGCTTCCGTCCAGACGGAAGGGGACCTCCACCTCAGAGCGCACGGGGATGGCCTTTTCGCCCTCCCTGGCAGGTTCGAAGCCGCATTCCTGGATGAAGTGCTCGGCGGCGGTCCGGAGAGCCCGGGGCCCGTCCTGGGCCCTGGCCCAGAGGACGCGGCCCTTGTCGGTGAGCTCGAACTGGACCCGGACGTTGCCGGCGATGCGTCCCATGATGGGCAGGATGGGATAGGCGGGGTCCGCGGGGCGCCGGATGAGCCTGAGGCTGGACCAGGGCACCACCGGCATGGGGGCCTGGGCCGCGCAGGCCGCGGCAAGGGTCAGGCAGGGAAGCGCCTTGGAAATCGTCACGTCGGCCTCGCGGATGAAAGGGAATCCCTTCATCCTACCTGATGGGATCCCCGCCATCCGGGTTCCCGCCGGAGCCCCATGCGCGCAGTCTTCCTTCCCGCCCTCATCCTCGTCCTCCCCATCCCCGCCGCCGTCCCCGAGGTGCGGGCCGCGGCGGCCGCCGCGCCCCAGGGGGGCGTCCTGGCCCTGAGGGCGCCGGGGCCGGGGCCCCTCAAGGCGCGCCTGGGGGAAAGGGAGCATCCCTTCTTCCCAGCGCCCGGCGGGAAGGGTCTCGCCGTCCTCGTCCCCGTGCCCCTGGACAGCCCCCTGGGGGCCCGGGAGGTGGTGGTGGAGGGGGAGGGCGGCGCCACCCGCGTGCCCTTCAGGGTGACGGCCTCCCGGGGTCCCGTCCTGAAGGTGAAGGTGCCCCCCTCCAAGACGGAACTGAGCGCCGCGGACCAGGCCCGGGCCGCCCGGGAACAGGCGGAGTTCCAGGCCATCACGGCCTCCCCCGGGGCCGCCCGGGCCTGGGAGGCCCCCTTCGGGGATCCGGGGGGCGGCGCCATCACCTGCGAGTTCGGGGCCACCCGGCGTTTCAACGGCACGGTCACCAGCGTGCACAAGGGCCTGGACCTGCGCGCGGCCACGGGAACGCCGGTGAAGGCCGCGGCCGCGGGCACCGTGCGCCTGGCCAAGGACGTGTTCTTCGGGGGGAACCTGGTCTTCGTGGACCACGGCTGCGGTCTCTTCACCAGCTACGCCCACCTGAGCCGCCTGGACGCGAAGCCCGGCCAGGCCGTGCGCGCCGGGGAGCGCCTGGGTCTCAGCGGGGCCACGGGCCGGGTCAGCGGTCCCCACCTGCACTGGGGCGCTTCCATCGCCGGGGTGCAGGTGGATCCGCGCCTGGTGCGGGAGGGCATGGCCTACCTCTGCGGCGAGGCGCCGGCCAGGGCCCCGAAGCGTCCCCGGAAACGCCGCTAGCCGCGGGCCGGCTGGGGGCGCAGGCCGTTCGGGGTCGATACGATGGGGGCCTCCTCGGCCCGCTTCCAGGGCAGGGCCGGCCACCAGCGGGCGGTGGCGGTGGTGCCGGGGAGGACGGGTTCGCCGGGACGGGGCGTGAGGACCCGCTCCCCGGTGCGGGCCGCCTCGGCCAGGACCCGCTCCACGGGCTCCGTCCAGGCGTGGGGCGCCAGGGGGAAGGTGCCCCAGTGGATGGGCAGGAGGTGGCGGCCCCCCAGGATCCGGTGGGCCTTCACGGCCTGCTCGGGACCCATGTGCCAGTCGGGCCAGGCCGGGCCGTACTGTCCGCACTCGATGAGGGTGAGATCGAAGGGGCCCAGGTCCGCGATGCGCTCCAGGGCGTCGAACATGCCCGTGTCCCCCGAGAAGTAGACCCGGTGGGCGGGGCCCCGGAAGACCCAGCCCGACCAGAGGGTGCGGTCCCGGTCCAGGAGGCCCCGGCCCGAGGCGTGGCGCGCGGGGACGGAAAGGATCTCCAGCCCCTCCACCTGGGCGGACTGCCACCAGTCCAGGGCCGTGATGCGCTCCCGGGGGATCCCGGCCTTCTCCAGGCGCCGGTCCACCCCCAGGGGCGCGAAGAACCGCGTGGGCCAGTCCTTCATGCGGCGGATGGCGGCCAGGTCCAGGTGGTCGTAGTGGTCGTGGGAGAGCACGACGGCGTGGGGGAGGGGCAGGTCCTCCAGGGCGACGGGCGCCGGGTGGAAGCGGCGGGGGCCCGCCCAGCCCACGGGGGAGGCGCGCTCGGCCCACACCGGGTCGGTGAGGATCCGCACGCCGCCGATGTCCAGGTAGACCGTGGAATGGCCCAGCCAGGTCGCCCGCAGCCCGCCCCCGAGGAGGTCTTCCGGCGCCGGGCGGTGCACGGGGAGGGGCTTCCCGGGCCTCGCGTTGGCGTCGAAGCTGAAGGTGGCCTTCACGGCCGAGACGTAATCGTTCCAGAGGGGCTGGGGGTTGCGGAAGCGCCCCTGGCGCCACTGGGGGGAGGAGGTGTGCATGGTCGGGTCTCCGGAGGCGGTGAGGGCCGCGCCCAGGGCCGCCAGGGCCAGGGCGGGGAGGACGAGGGCGGTGCGGCGGCGCATGCGCTCAGAGGGGGTAGGCCACGCCGGTCAGGGCCTCCGAGACGCGCCACAGGCGCTCCTGGGCCTGGGCGTCCCGGGCGCGGGGCAGGGGCCGGACCAGGCCCGGGGCGCCCTTCATCTCCTGGAAACCGGTGGGGCCGAAATACTCGCCCCCCGCCAGCCCCGGTTCCGTGGCGGCGCGAAGGAGGGGCAGGGCCCCGGCCAGGGCGTCGTGGCTGAAGAGGGCCTCCATGGGCCGGCCCAGGATCCGCATGAGGGGATTCCCGTAGGCGTGCCGCTGGAGTTCCGTGCGGGCCCAGCCGGGATGGGCCGCCACGGCCAGGGTGGAGGCGCCCTTCGCCGCGAGCCGGCGCTGGAGTTCGAAGGTGAAGAGGAGGTTGGCCAGCTTGGACTGGGCGTAGGCGGGCCAGGCCCGGTAGCCGGAGGCGAACTGCAGGTCCTCGAAGCGCATGCGGCCCGACTTGTGGGCGATGCTGCTCATGGTCACCACCCGGGAGCCGGGGGTGGCCAGGAGGAGGGGCAGCAGCCGGCCCGTGAGGGCGAAGGGGCCCAGGTGGTTGGTGCCGAACTGGGTCTCGAAGCCGTCCTCGGTGCGCCCCTCGGGAGGGATCATCACCCCCGCGTTGTTGACGAGGAGATCCAGGCGCCCGTGCCGCGCCGCCAGGGCCTCCGCGGCCCGGGCCACCGAGGCCAGGCTGGCCAGATCCAGGGGAAGGATCTCCACCGCCGCCCCGGGGTGGGCCTCCAGGATCCGGGCCCGGGCCCGTTCGGCCTTGGCCCCGTCCCGGCAGCCCAGGACCACGGTGGCGGAGCGGGCGGCCAGTTCCCGGGCCGCCTCGAAGCCGGTGCCGGCGTTGGCCCCCGTGACCAGGGCCACGCGGCCGGCCTGGGAGGGGATGTCCTGCAGGGTCCAAGGGTGGGTCATGGGGCCTCCGGTCCTGACAATTGAACAAAAAATGTCAGGCTGATCTCCAGGTTGACATCCGGACAAAATTTGTCAAGACTTCTCGCATGGCCACTGAGAAGGAACAGCGGATCCTGGACGCCGCCACCCAGGTCTTCCTGAGGTACGGATTCCGGCGCACCACCATGGGGGACCTGGCGGAGGCCGCCGGCATCTCCCGGCCCGCGCTCTACCTGCAGTTCTGCAACAAGGAGCGGATCTTCGAGGCGGCCCTGGGGCGCATGGCGGAGACCATGCTGGCCGAGGTGCGGGACCGCGCGGCCGGCCCCGGCACGGTCCGGGAGAAGCTGGCCTTCGCCTTCGAGCGCTGGGCGATCCATCCCTTCGAAATGACCCAGGGTTCCCCCGACGCCCGGGACCTGCTCCAGTGCGACCTGCCCTTCACCCGGGAGCTCAAGGCCCGGTGGACGGCGGACTTCGAGGCCATCCTGGCCGGGATCCTCTCGGACCGCCCCGACGCGGCGCGCATCGCGCGGGTGCTGGCGGCGTCGGTGCACGGATTCAAGCTCTCCGCGGGCTCCGTGGAGGAGCTGCGGGGCATGGTTGAGGCGATGCTGGACCTGGTGGTGTCCTAGGGCTCCAGGCTCCTTACGACGCGCAGCACCTCCTGGTGCGCTTCCGAGGTGTCCTCGCCGTCCTTGAAGACCTTGGAGAAGTGGAGCTCCAGCCAGCGGCCCTGGTGGATGGTCTCGAAGTACCAGTGGGTCTGGAAGTGCCCCTTGGCGGCCCCGCCCATGTTCGCGGGCCAGCTGACCAGGACGCCCGCGGGCGCCGCGACGGGCTCGGAGGCGATGCGGCCTCCCGGGACGAGGGAGGCCTCGCCCCGGGCGTTGGATGCCGCGGCCTTCTCCAGGTCCCGGAGGGTGCGGCCGCCCAGGTCGTCCACGAGGATGGAGAAGATCAGGCCCGTCGATTCGGAGGTGTAGAACCCGAGGCGGTGGTAGGCGCCCCGGTAATGCTCGTGTCCCAGCTTCTGCTGGAAGCCGGAGAGGTCCATGGCCAGGGCCAGGCCGGCCCCCTCCACCCGGGTGGGGGGGAAGGACGCGGCCAGCACCGCGGCCATGGCCTCCTTCACCGCGGCGTCCTCCTTGGCGGCGGAGAGGACGGTGAAGGACACCAGGACGCCGTCCCGGCCCAGGTCGCCGTGGGTCAGGACGGGCCAGCCCTCGTCCCCGGCCTTCCAGGCCCTGTCCGTGGCCGCGTACCAGAAGCCCCTGCCCAGGACCCCGGCGAGGGGCGCGAGGGGCAGTTCGGTCTCCACCGTCCCCCCCTTCAGGGGCGCCTGGCCGTTGAGGGCGAGGGCCCGGATGGAGGCGGGGGCGGTGAAGGCCGCGTCCCGCCCCTGGACGAGGGAGACCTGCAGGGAGCCGCCGAGGTCGCCGGTGCGCTGGAAGGCCAGGGTGGGGACGGGGGCGCCCTCGGAGGGCACCTCCCGCCAGGCGGCGGGGAGCGGGATGCGCAGGGGCCCCCGGCCCGGGATCCGCAGTTCCGCCGCCCCGAGGGCGGGGGCGAGGAGGAGGATGGCGGCGAGGCCGGCCTGCAGGGGCTTCATGGGGACTCCTGGCGGGGTGGAGGGTCCAGCATCCCATGGATGGGCTCAGGATGCGGCAGGCCGTCCCCGGATCCGCCCGAAGGGATCCCGGGCCCGGCCCCAGAAGCCGTAGATGCCGTAGTGGAGGTGGGGTGGCGTGCCCCGGGCGTTGCCCGAATCGCCCACGGTCCCCAGCAGCTGGCCCGCCTTCACGCGCTGGCCCTCCCGGACGGGCCCCCAGGTCTCCAGGTGGGCGTAGTAGTGCCATTCGCCGCCGGGGCCCAGGACGGTTACGACGCGGCCCCCGAGCCGGTCCCAGCCCACCCGGGCGACGGCGCCTTCCGTGGCGCTGCGCACGGCGGCGCCCCGGGGCGCGAAGATATCGAGGCCCTGGTGGCGGCGCCCGCCGCTCCGGGGGGACCCGAAGCCGGGGCCGATCCAGGCGGCCCTGACGCCTTCCACGGGCACGGGAAGCCGCGGGGAGGGCCTGCGCAGGAGCTGGGGGAAGGCGGGCCCCAGGGCCCGGGCCCGGCCGGGAAGGGCCAGGGCCAGGGCGGCGAGGAGCGCGGCGGCGACGGGCAGGAAGGGGCGCACGGCCTACTCCCCGCGGTTCCAGGTGAGGTGCCGGGTGCCCAGCATCACGGCGGCGAGGAGGGCGAAGACGAGGAGGGAACCCAGGAGCAGGGCGTTGTCCTCGGAGGCCAGCAGACCGTAGAGGGCCCCGTACAGGAGCCCCAGGCCCCCGGTGAAGAGCAGGCCCTCGCGGCGGTCGCCCAGGGCGGCCGTGAGGTAGGCCCCCAGCAGGGCCAGGTTGGCGGCGGCGGCGGTGGCGTAGGCCGGGCCGAAGCCCATGTGCTCGGCCAGGCC
The DNA here is from genome assembly GCA_035298525.1 of Holophaga sp. GTDB lineage: Bacteria > Acidobacteriota > Holophagae > Holophagales > Holophagaceae > Mesoterricola. Next base: position 3,907 of record DATGXY010000100.1, on the reverse strand, counting down.
CAGCAGGAGGAGGAAGAACACCGCCAGGGACGCCCCGACCAGGAAGTACTGGAGGGGGTGCACCGGCAGGGCGCGGATGAGCTCGCGCAGCAGGAAGGCCCCGAAGGTGAGGACCACGAAGAGGAAGCCGTACTTCACGGCCCGCTCCGACTGCAGGTAGATGTTCACCGGGTCGAGGAAGGCCACCCCGAAGTGCTGGGCCTCGGCGGCGGGGCCCCCCTTCATGAGGCTGGCCAGGTCCCGGCTCAGGTAGGGGATCTTCCACGTGGCGGAGAACCCTTCCCGGGACCAGGTCCGGTCCAGGGGGGCGAAGCCCCCCTCGAAGCTGGGGGCGGGCCAGCCGCCCTGGAGCTTCACCGTGGTCTCCTCGGCCAGGGGCGCGAAGTGGACGCTGCGGGTGCCCACGAGTTCCAGCCCGATCTCGAAGGGGAGGCTTCCGGCCCTGCCCGCGTCGACGCCGTCCAGGGTGGCGTGCACGCCCGAAGCGGGATGGCCCAGGCTCGTGCCGGGGGCGAAGGGGAAGGTCCTGCCGCCGAGCCTGACCTCCATGCGGTTGAGGATGCCGCGGGGGTCCTCGATGCCCAGGGCCAGCCTGGGGGTTCCCAGGCGCAGGTTCCTCGCCCAGGCGAGGCCGGCGGCCTCGGGCAGTTGGAAGGCGCCCCGGAGGGGGCCGGTCAGGCGGTACACCTGGGTGCGGTAGAGGCCGCGCCTGCGGGCCTCGATGCGCACCTCGCCCTGGATGTCCACGTCCCGGGGGGCGAAGGTCTTCTCGCCGCGCTCCTCCACCCAGGTCTCCCGCAGCTGCCCGTTCCCGTCCCGTTCCTGGCGGCGGGCCTCCAGGGTGTAGGGCACCACCAGGATTGGCCCCTCCAGGGTCTGGGGCCGGGCCGTGAGCCGCGCCACCTGGGTCTCGGTCTGGATCTGGCGCTCGTTGCGGGATCCGACGAGGCTCTCCGTCATGGAAAGGGGTATGAAGAGCAGAAGGGCCAGGCCGATGACGGCGAGGATCTTGTAGGGAAAGCGCATGGTCTCCTCCGGGGCAGGGGAGGAGCGTGCCTGGGTTCCGTGAAGGGACGATGGGGCCGCGTGAAGGCGGCGTGCGCCTACCGGGGCAGGGCGAGGCGGGCCGCGGCCCCGCCCCCGGGGCGGTTGACGAGGGCGGCGCCGCCCCCGTGGAGGCGCGCGATCTCCTGGGCGAAGCAGAGGCCCAGGCCCGTGCCCTTGGTGGACCCGTCGGGCCGGGGCAGGGAGAAGAAGGGGGTGAAGACCTTGTCCAGGGCGAAGGGCGGCAGGCCGGGCCCCTCGTCCCGCACCTCCACCAGGTAGGCCTCGGGCCCCGCCTTCACCTGGAGCTCCACGGCCGAACCCTCCGGCGCGAAGGAGATGGCGTTGTCCAGGAGGTTGCCCAGGGCCTGGTCCAGGAGGAAGGCCTCGCCGCGGAGGGGGAAGGCCCCGGCGGCCTCCAGGCGGAGCGCCACGCCCCTGGCCTCGGCCCTGGCCCGGCGGGATTCCAGCACCCTGGACGCGAGGCCGCCCAGGTCCAGGTCCGCGGGATCCTTCAGGCCCTGCCGGTGCTGGAGCCCGGCCAGGGCCAGCATGCGATCCACCAGTTCCCGCATCCGCCGCTCCTGGTCCAGGACGCTGCCGGCGAAGCGGATCCGGTCCGCCTCGGGCAGGGGCTCCCGCAGCAGTTCCGCGGCGCCCCGGATGGCGGAGAGGGGGCTCTTCATCTCGTGGGTGAGGGCGTGCACGTAGCGCTCCACGTAGGCCCGGCCGTCAAGGCGGGCCCGCATGGCCTCCAGGGCCTCGCCCAGCTCCCGCAGCTCGGGGGCGCCCAGGTCCGGCAGGGGCGTGCGCCCCTCCGATCCCACCGCGCGGGCGTAGGCCCGCAGGCGGGCCACGTCCCGGTTCAGCCACCAGGTGAGGGCCAGGCCGATGAGGAGGGAGGCCCCCAGCAGGGCCGCCCCCGCCGTGCGGATGCGGCGCTCGCTGCGCTGGGCGTAGGGCTGCACGCCGGCCGTGGGGGTCACCACCGTGAGCACCCCCCAGATGCTCCCTTCCCGCAACACCGGTGCGGCCACGTGCATGGAGGAGGTGCTGGGGTCGGCGGGGTCGAGGCGGGTGGCGCGGGCGCCGTAGCCTCCGGCGAGGGTGCGGCTCACATCGTTCCAGCGGGAGTAGTCCCGGCCCACCGCCCGGCCTTCGCTGTCGTAGCGCACGATGCCGGCCCCGTCGGTGACGTACACCCGCAGCTCGGGCCGGGCCTTGAGGAGGCCCCACACGGGGGCCCGCAGATCCCGCTTCCGGTAGCGGGCCACGGCCTCGGCGAGGCGCCCCCGCTCAATGCGGCCCTGGGCGATGTCGTCCGCGGCGATCTCGGCCAGGAGATTGGCGGTGTCCACCAGGGTCACCTCCATGCCCTGGCGCACCCCCGGCTTCACCTCCCGGGAGAAGATGGAAAGGATGAACCAGGCCGCGAGGCCCACGATGAGGAAGACGCCCAGGAGGAGGCGGATCCCCAGCCTCACGCGAGCTCCAGGCTGTAGCCGACGCCCCGGTGGGTCAGGATGGGGTCCAGGTCGGGGGCCGCGGCGCGGAGCTTGGCCCGCAGGGTCTTCACGTGGGTGTCCACGGTGCGTTCCTGGGTCTCCTCGGAACCGGCCCACACCGATTCCATCAGTTCGGTCCGGGTGTAGACCCGCCCGGGCCGGGCCAGGAGCTCCCGCAGGAGGGCGTACTCGAAGCGGGTCAGGTCCAGGGGGAGGCCCCCGACGGAGATGCGGCGGGCCTCCTGGTCCACCCGGAAGGGCCCGGGGCCCGCGGGGGGCGCGGGCCGGACCCGCCTCAGGATCGTCCTCACCCGGGCCGTGACCTCCCGGGGGCTGAAGGGCTTCGTGACGTAGTCGTCCGCGCCCAGTTCCAGGCCCACGATCCGGTCCACCTCCGCGTCCCGGGCCGTCAGGAAGAGGATGGGCACCTCGGAGAAGCGCCGGATGGCGCGGCACACGTCGAAGCCCGACAGGTCCGGCAGCCCCACGTCCAGGATCACCAGGGCCGGCTCGGAGGCGCGCACCGCCTCCACCGCCTTCCCGCCCAGGTCGCACCAGGCGGGCTGGAAACCCTCGGTGCGCAGCGCGTACACGAGGGTGTCGGCGATCGCGGGTTCGTCGTCCACAATGAGGATGGGCAGGGCCATGGGCGGAGGATCCAGGGCCGGGATGGCCGGGGGGGATGTTCGGATTATTCCCGCAATGGGGGTCCGGGGCCAACCCCGGCTCCGATGGGCGACCGGATCCAGGGCCCCGAGGATGTCCGGGGGAAAGGGTCCGATCCTGCCCGCCCCGGGATCTCCCTTGCGGGGGCATTTGCCACCCGCGTCCGGCCGGGCTAGCCTCGATGCATCCCCCGCCATGGATTCCGCCGCCTCCCGTCCCGCCCGCTCCTCGCCCTTCTGGAAGTGGCGGGGCCCCCTCGTCCTGCTGCTGGCCGTCCTGGCCCTCCAGTGGGTGCTGTGGAAGGGCTGGAACAGGCTTCTGGCCGGGGGCGACGCATCCGGACTCCAGATGGGGGCGCTGGCCGTGGGCATCCTGGGCCTGGGCGCCTTCTGTCTGGCGTGGGCCCGGACGCTCCTGGGGCGGCGCGGGGCCCAGGGCCGGGTCCTGGGCGGCCTGGAGACGGCCTTCCGGACCCTGCTGGCCCTGCCGGCCCGGGACAAGGGCGCCCGGTGGTACGCGTGGGCCATGGCGGCGGCGTACCCGGATCAGGTCCAGCGGTACCTGGAACGCGCGGCAGGGCTTGGCCATCGGGGGGCCCACTTCGAACTGGGCCTCATCGCGGAGGAGGGGGGCCTGGGGGAGGGTGGCCGGGAAGTGGCCCTCCGGGCCTACCGGAACGCGGCGAGCCGGGG
>DATGXY010000099.1:0-7205 GCA_035298525.1 Holophaga sp. | reverse complement strand
GGGGGACCGGGGCCACGGAGGGCAGGGGGGCCGGGGGCGGCACGGACGTGCCCTCCATCATGGTGGGGTTCCGGGCCGGGGCGGCGGCGGCCGCCGTGCGGCAGTAGGGGCACTCGGTCCAGGAGGGATCCATGGGGTGGCGGCCGGCGGGGCACATGCGGGGGCCGGCCTTGGGGGCGCCCAGGGGGGTTCCGCAGATGCGGCAGATGCTGGCGCCTTCCCGGTTGGGGCTCTGGCACTTGGGGCAGTTGGACATGGCGGGTTCCTCAGGGTGGGGGGATCACTTGGGTTCGGGGACGACGGGGGAGGCCGGGGCTTCCGGGGCTCCGGAGGCGTTCAAGCAGATGAGGAAGGAGACACCGGGGAGCTTGTCGCTCATTTCGCGCGCCATGGGCTTGGCCTTGCCCCCGAGGCCCAGGGCCTTGCGCAGGCTCAGCGCCCGGTCGTTGTTCCCCTTGGAGAAGAACACGGTGACGTTCTCCTCCCGGGGGCCGGGATCCTCCACGGCGGCCAGGGCCTGCATGGGGCCGTACTTCTTCTGGAAGGCCTCCAGGGCCTTCCGCTGGGTTTCGGAAAGGGTGCCGATCACCCGGTAGCCGGGGGTGGCGGGGGCTTCGGTCTTTTCCACGGGTTTGGGTTCCAGGGCCGTGACCGGCTTGGCGGGCGGGGGCGGCGCGGGGGCCTTGGCCTTGCGCCAGGGGGCGTAGAGGCCCAGGAGGATGCCGCCCGCCAGCACAGCCACCAGGAGCGCGGCTCCCAGGGCGATCCAGGCCCAGGGGCGGCGGGGGGCCGGAGCGCCGGGATCTGGGGCCGTCTCCGGATGGTACGCCGTGGCCTTGCGGGTGCCGAACTGGATCACCTGCACCGTGACGTTATCGGCGCCGCCGGTGGCCAGGGCCGCCTGCACCAGGGCCTCGGCGGCGGCCTGGGCATCGGGAAGGCGGGCCAGGATCCGGCCGATCTCCTCGTCCAGCACATAGCCGCACAGGCCGTCCGAGCACAGGAGGATCACATCCCCGTCCTGGATGGGCTGGGGCGCGGACACCTCCATATCCACCTCCGGACGGCCGCCCATGGAACGGTTGAGGACGCTGGCGTCCGGATGGTCCCGCGCCTCGGCCTCCGTGAGCATGCCGCTGGCCACCATCTGCTGCACGTGGCTGTGGTCCCGGGTGAGGCGCTCCAGGCGGCCCTTGCGGAAGCGGTAGGCCCGGCTGTCGCCCACGTGGCCCAGGGTGACGGCGCCCTCGGCCACCACCGCCAGCACGACGGTGGAGCCCATGCGGTCGGTTTCGGGGTGGCCCGAGGTGGCCTCCCGGTGGATGGCCTCGTTCACGGCCTGGGCCGCGGCCTGCAGGGCCGGCTTCAGGGGACCCCGGGCGCCCACCAGGGCCGATTCCAGGCCGTGGGCCACCATCTCGGCCGCCAGGGCGCCGCCCTTGTGGCCGCCCATGCCGTCGGCCACCAGGAACACCTCGCCCAGGGGCGAAATGAACCGGGACATGGTGTCCTGGTTTTCCTGGCGCACGAGCCCGGTGTGGGTGAGGGCGCCCACGCGGACGTCGGGCGGGGTGGAGCGGAGCAGACTCATGGGCGTCCTCGGCGGGATCGGGAGAAGGGGAGGACGACCCTCATGCGGAGAGGACCAGGAGCTGGGTCTGGCCCGCGCGGATGCGATCCCCGGGGGCGATGACCACCGAGTGCGCGCCCAGGCGCTGGTCGTTCTTGAAGGTCCCGTTGGTGGACTGGGAATCGAAGAGGTAGAGCAGGCCGCCCTCCCAGCGCAGGTAGGCGTGGAAGCCGGATACGTAGGGGTCCTCGGGAACGCGCACGTTCACCTGCTCATCGGATCCGATCCAGCAGGGGTCCGCGTCCACATCGAAGGTCTGGCCCTGGGCGGGGCCCCCCTCCACCCGGAGGCGGACGGCGGGCTGGCCGGGAGCCGGGGCCTTGATGCGGAAGGAGGGCTGGAACTGGGTGCGCCGGGGATCCTCCCGGGGGGACACGGCCGTGTCGGAACCCAGGGTCTCGGGCAGGGCGGGGGCCTCCTCCCCGGAGGCCGGGGGCCGGAGGGCCTCCCGGGCCCGGATCTTGGCGGCCAGGGCGTCGGCCGCGTCCAAGGCGGCCTGCCGCTTCTTCTGGCGGGTATGCAGCACCAGGGCCAGAACGGCGAGGGCCACGGCGGCGCCGCCCCCCACCAGGGCGACGATGAGGCCCAGGCGGGAGCGGGTGGGGGCGGTGGCCCGGGCGGGTTCGGCCCGGAGCAGGGCCACCCGGGCGCTGCCCGTGCGCGCCCCGTCCGGCGTTTCCAGGCGGATGCCGATCTCGTGCTCGGCGCCGTCCCCCTTGAGGCTGGCGGGGAAGACGGCCACGGGGGATTCCTGCAGGAGGCGGGCGAGGCCCCTCGCCTGGTCCTCCAGGGCGACCACCGAAGAGGCGTCCACATAGCGGCCGCCGGTGAGGTCCGCCAGGCGTTCGCAGTTGCTCAGATACTTGGGGTCCACCTTGCTCACGCCAAAGGCGTCCACCTGGATGCCCTGGCTCTTGGCCTGGTTGATCACATCCTGGAGCACGTAGGCCACGCCCTCGTCCTTGCCATCCGTGAAGACCACCAGGCGTCGGCGGGCCGGCAGGCCAGGCTCGGAGAGCATTTCCAGGCCCTTGTAGCAGCCCTTGTACAGCTCCGTGATGCGCCCCCGCACATCCAGGCGGGGAATGGCGTCCACCAGGGCCTCGGGGCTGGCGTGGAAGGGCACGTCCACCCGGATATCGTCGGCGAGGGTGATCAGGGCCACCTGGTCCCGGGAGGTGGTCTCCCGGGCGAAGGCCTGGAGGGCCTTGCGGATCTCCGCGAAGGGCCGGCCCGCCAGGCTGCGGCTCACATCCACGGCCAGGACCACCGCCATGCCGCGGCCCGTGCTGGCGAAGGTCTTCATCTCCCGGGCCCGGGGCCCCGCCTTGCCATCCTCCAGCAGGGTCATGCGCGCGGCGTCCCCCGGCCGCACCGGCTGGGTCGCGTCCTGCTTGGCCACGGCGTTCTCCACGAGGATCTCGTAACGGGAGCCTTCGGGCACGTAGGCGGGCAGGACCCTCAGTTCCTGGGCCCCCATGCGGGCGGCGCAGGCGCCTAGGCAGAGGAGGAGCGACCATCGAAATATGCGCATTTGATTCCCCTGGGAGGATTCCGGCAGGTTTTGAATTCGATAACTCATATTCGTTAAAAGGATCACGCAAGACAATAGAGGTTTTTCAAGTATTGTTGGTATTGAAATCCCATTCCTATTTCCCCACGCATCCCTTCCAGGAGGCTCCATGTTCCAGTTCGCCGCCCTCGTTGGCCCGGCCGCTTTGGTCGCCAAGGAGTTCACCCTCAACCGCAGCGGAGACAATGGTCTCTACGTGAGGGTCGTGGGCCGCAAATCGGGCCTCCTCTCCTGGTTCCTGACCCTCCTGGGCGTGGACGCCACCACGGTGCTGGAGGTGCGGGGGGACCGCATCCACTTCCGCTCGTCCTCCCTCAGCGGCTCCGTCACCACCACCGTGCCCCTGGGCACCGTGTCCGAGTGCTCCGCGGGCTACTTCAAGCCGGTCATCTACCTGGTGCTGGGGGTGCTGACCCTCCCCCTGGTCATCACCATCATCGGCGCCATCGTGCCGATCATCTTCTTCATCGCCTACTACCTGTACAAGACCCTCCTCATCACCATCCGCTCCCACAGCGGCCACCTCATCGCCATCGCCTTCAAGCGCAGCGTCATCGAGGGCGTGAAGGTGGAAGAGGCCGACGCCCTGGCCGCCGTCGATATCATCAGCGAGCTCCTGGTGGCCCGCCATGACAAGCCCGAGGCCCGGCCCGCCCAGGCCGCCCGCCCCGTGCCGCCCCCCTACCAGCCCTCCTGCCCCAAGTGCGGCCGCAAGCTGGAGCCGGGCAGCGTCTTCTGCGACGACTGCGGGCACAAGCTTTCCTAGTTCCATTCCCTGGTCAGGCTCCTCGCCGCCCCTCAGGCCGCCTTGGGCCGTTTGGCCCTGGGCGGACGGGGATGGGGCCTGGTGGCCTTCTGCCAGGTCTGCCGGGCCTGGAGGAGGGCATCCGCCATCTGGTCGCCCAGGCGCTCGTACCCCTTGGGGGTGAGGTGCACCAGGTCCTTCTTGGCCAGGCCGGTCCGCTGCCACTTCACGATGGCCCCCGGGCCGCCCATGGCCCGGCGGGGATCCCAGTAGGCGCAGCCGGCCTCCCGGGCGGCGGCCTTCATGGCCTCCTGCACGGCCTTCACCTGGAGGTTCAGCTGGAATCGTTTGGCCTTGCCCTTGCTTGAACGATCCAGGGGACCCACCAGGAGCACGGGAGCCCCTGCGGATTCCCGGAAGGCCTTGAGGAGGGGCACCAGGCGGGCGCGCAGGTCCGTCAGTTCGTCCAGGGGACGGCCCGCCTCGTTGGTGCCGAAGGCGAAGACCACCAGGTCGGGCTTCACGTGGGCCAGGAGGGGATCCCGCACCGCCGGCGACCAGCGGCCGAAGTTCAGGAGCTCGGAGCCGTTCAGGCCCAGTTCATCGTAGAGGACGCCGGGGGCGCCCGAACGCAGATCGATGCCCAGGAGGCGCGCGCCGTCCGGCAGCTGGAAGGAGAGGGTCCGGGTGCTCGGGTGGAAGGGCTGGGCCGGCCCCGCGATGACGAGGGTCCGCCCGTCGGGCAGGGGCGTGAAGCTGCGTTTTTCCAGGGTCACGGGATCGCCGGGCCCCTCCTCCCCTTCCGGGGCGATCCAGGCCAAGGGCAGCACCTCCCCGTCCACCACCGCGTGGATCTGGAAGTCGGCGAAGGGGGCCGTCATGCGGAAGGTCTCCCCGGGCACGGCGGCCAGGTAGGCCCCGGCCAGGCCCACCACGCCATCGCAGGAAGTGCGGCGCACGCACTCGGCGGGCCACCGGTGGCCGGAGATCCAGCGGGTGCCCTCGTGGGCGTAGCCCCGCCAGGGGAGCCCGGGCAGGAGGAGGCCCGGTCCCGCGTCCCCCCACTGGGCCTGGAAGCGCCGGCGCAGTTCCCCGGTCCAGAAATCCGCCGCCGTGTGGGAGTCCCCGAACTGGAGGATGCGCACGACCCGGCCGCTGCCGGGGGCCTGGCCCGCGTCCAGGGCCTTGAAGAAGGGCACCAGGGCCCCGGCCCCCAGGATCTCCGCCGCGGCGGGGCGGGCCGCCTTCCGGCGGGAGGCGGTCCTGGCCGGGGTGGCGGGCAGGGCGGAGCCCAGGCCCAGCATCAGCCCCAGGCCCGCGAGGCCCAGGGTTCGAAGCAGGCGGAAAGCCATCATTTCATCCTCGCGTAGCCGGCGGGCGGGTTGGGATCGTTGGTCATGAGCACGCTGCCGGTTTCCTGGTGCTTGTACAGGTAGATGGCCGGGCCGGACCCCCGTTCCGGGGTGGCGGCCGGCGCCGCCGCCCCCGGCCGGGACCGGGCCACGGGGAGCCGGGGCCGTTCCTGGCCCAGCTTCATCAGCAGATCCTCCAGCATGGCGTCCGCCAGGCGCTCGTAGCCCGCCGGCCGCAGGTGCACCAGGTCCTGGGCCGCCAGGCCCGACCGGTACCAGCCCTGGATGGATCCGGGGCCCCCCATGGCCAGGCGCTGGTCGAAGAACCAGGCCCCGGCCCGGGTGGCCACGTCCCGCTGGATGCGCACCACCTGGTCCAGGCCCTCGGCGGGGATGCCCCGGCCCAGGGAATCGGGGGGGCCCACGAGGCCGATGGCCGCGAAGGGGGCGCCCTGGCGGACCTGGTTCACCACCGCCTCCAGATCCCGGCGGTACTGGTCCGGCTGGGAGGCGGCCCTCCTCGCCTCGTTGGTGCCGAAGGCCAGGAGGACGAGGCTGGGAGATTCCGCGGCCAGGCACGCGGAGAAGAGCCCCGGCGCGACTCCGTTCATCCAGGAGGCCGAGGCGCCGTTGAAGGCCAGGGCGCTGTACGCGGCTCCGGACCGGCCCTCCAGGGCCGCCCCCAGGATGCGCACCCGGCCGCCCTGCGCCTGGATCTCCACCTTGTGGCTCCGGGCGGGCCCGGCCAAGTCCCGCTGGAAGAGGACCAGGGGCCCCGTGCCCGAGGCAAGGTCCACCTGGCCCCAGGGGGCCCCGTCCAGGAGGATGGAGGCCTTGCCCCCGTTATCGCAGCGGAGGAAGTGGAGGCGCAGGCGCCCGAAGGTCCCCTCCAGGCGGGCCCAGGCCCCGGCCCGGGCCGTTTCCAGGTAGGCCCCGGCCAGGCCCAGGTCCGGGTCCCGGTCCCCGGGCTTGCCCTTGCGCCAGCCGGAACTGAGGGCGGCGGCAACGCCCGGCATGCGGCCCACCCAGGGCAGGCCCAGCCCCGGCCCCCCGTCCCCGTAGCAGCCCCGGAAGAAGTCCCCGAAGTAGCCGCTGGAGGTGGGCGCGGCCAGATGGCTGTCCCCGAAGTGGAGGATGCGCACGAGGCTTTCCCCGTGCTGGGCCTGGCGGCTCCGGCTGCCGAAGTCCTGGAGGCTCCCGCCCCGGGCCCCGGGCGCGAGGGTGAGGATCGCGCCGGCGGCCAGAACAAGGAACCTGGAATTCACGTGGCGTCCCCCGGGTGCGAAATGGAGAGGGCGCCCCCTCCGCCAGCCAGTCTATCTGGAAGGGGCGGGGGCCTTGGCGATTTGCTGGCCGATGCGGGAGAAAATGAGAGATGCGTAGAACTTGGCGCCGTTGGGCCTCAGGTGGGTTTGATCCGAATAGAACAGCTCCGGGTGATCCTCGGTGACCTGGCGCCAGTCGAAGAGCTGGGCGTTGGGCAGGTTCTTCACCAGGTGGGTCAGCTGGGCGTTCACCTCGTCGCAGGCCTGGGACTTGTCCGACTTCACGGTGAGGAAGAGCACGAACTTGCGGTCCGACAGGAGTTCCGCCAGCTGATTGAAGTCCCCGGTGGGGATGGAACTGTTGTTGGTGCCCAGGTGGATGACGACGATGTCGCCCAGTCGTTTGGCCTTCTGATAACCCTTGATCACCCCGATGGCCCGGGAGAAGGCCCGGGATTCCTCGGCGTTGATGGTGATGTGGTCCTCGCCCAGCACCTGCTCGCCCTGGTCCTGGAGGGCGAGGGCGGCCCCCTTCATGACGGAATCGCCGATGGCCGTGACCGTGAGTCCGTCCAGGGCGTGCTCGGGCACCTCCCCGGGGTCCAGGGGGAGGATGCCCTCCAGGCGGCGGGGACGGGGG
>DATGXY010000098.1:0-19516 GCA_035298525.1 Holophaga sp. | reverse complement strand
GGGGGACGGAGAGGGCGCGAAGGGACCGCGCGGTCCCCCCACAGGACATATCCATCTAGGGCATCAGGCCGGGAATCGGCTCCCCGTCCGGGGCCTGGGTCCAGCGGATGTGGAGCCAGGCGGCAACGGTGGGGGCCAGGTTCCACAGGGGCGTGGGGGGCAGGGGCCTGGTGCGGCCCGTGCCCAGGACCACCAGCCAGGTGTTCATGGGGGGATTGGATGTGACGTAGCCGTGGGCGCCGTGGCGTCCGTGCCGCTCGTCCATGGCCGGCTTGCCCTCGGCCTGGCCCGCGACCCAGGCCCCCAGGGGAGCTTCCACGAGGAGGCTGCCCGCCCGGGGACTGGCGGCCAGGTGGAAGGCCTCCGGAATCTCCCCGTGGGTCCATGCCTTCAGGCCGGCGGCCCGCAGCCGGTCCGCGGCGCCCGGGTCCAGGGGACCTTCGGGGTACACGTAGGCGCTGCCCCCGTGGGCGGCGATGCGGGCGGGCCCGCCCAGCAGGGGCCGGATATCGATGCGCTGGCCCATGGGCACCATGCCGTGATCGGCCACGAGGACGACCCGCAGGCCCTTGTGCCGGCGGAGCATGCCGGCCACCCAGGGCGCCACCTCCCGGTCCAGGCGGGCCAGCTTGCGCCGGGTTTCGGCGCTGCCGGGGCCCGTCAGGTGCGCCTCCGTGTCCGTTCCGGACAGGTAGGCCATGACGAGGCCCGCCCCTTCCTGGAGGGCGGAGGCGGCGAAGGCCAGGGCCTTGCGGTCGGGCACCCCCTCCCGGAACACTTCCATGCGCCAGGGCTGGGCGCCGTTCCAGGGGCCCGTGGCGCAGGGCCAGTGGTAGACGGCGGTGCGCACCCCGCTCCGGGCGGCGGCGGCCCACAGGGGCTCCCGGTCCAGCCAGGCGGCGGTGGCGGCGTGGCTGGCCCAGCCCTTGGCGGGGTCCAGGAAGGCGTTGCCCACGATGCCGTGGTGCTCGGGCCAGCAGCCCGTGGCCAGGGTGGCGTGGCCATTGAAGGTGGTGGCCGGGGCGGGGGGGATGCCTTCGCCCCGCTGGCCTTGGGCCGCCAGCTTCCAGAAGCGGGGCATGGATCGCTGGGTGAACTGGAGGGCGCCCAGCCCATCGAAGCTGAGGACCAGGACGGGGCCCTCGGCGGCCACCAGGCCGGATGTGAGGATAAGCAGGGCGACAAGCGAACGCATGTCCCACTATAACGGGACCTTCGCTCAGAGCCCATCCGGGAGGATGTGCCGGGCCACCCAGCGCGCGACAGGAAGGCTGAGCCCGTTGCCCAGGAGCTTGTACCGGGCCTCCAGGGGCACGGTGTCCGGGAAGCGGGGGGGCTGGGGCCAACCCAGGAGGCGGGCCACCTCGTCCACGGAGAAGCGGCGGATGCCCCGGTCCGTGAGGAGGTACGAACCGCCGCCCACGTAGCGGCGGAAATAGCCCCCGATGAAGCAGGCCGTGCGGATGTCCCCGGCCCGGACCAGGTCCAGGCCCGGCTTGTGCCGGTCGAGGATCTCCGGGCCCAAATAGAGGCCCGGGTCCTCCACCGGGTCCAGGAAGTCGGCCACGGGCCGGGGGGGAAGGCCGGGCAGGGGCAGGTCCGGGAGGCCGTCCCTGGAGGCGGCCACGAAGGCTCGGGGCCGCTGGTTGGGCAGGCCGAAGGCCGTGGGATCCAGGGTGAAGGTGCGCCGGGCCAGGCCGGCCTCGTCCAGGCGGGCCTCCAGGAGGGCCTCGGCCTGGGAGCCCCGGAAGCCTTCCACGGATTCCAGGAGGAGGCGCCGGGGCGGGGCCTCCCGCAGCAGGTCCAGCAGGCGGAGGAGGGCCCTGGACCGGGGATCCGCCAGATCCTGATGGTTGCCCATGCGGCAGAAGGGCTGGCAGGGCGGGCTCATGACCCAGGTATCCGCCCCCAGCGCGGCCAGTTCGGCCGCGGGCAGGGAGGCCAGCTCCCGGGTGCGGGCCTGGATTCCGTGATTCAGGGCATAGGTCGCCACCGCATGGGGACTGATATCATAAGCGGCTCGGACGGCGGCGCTCCCGCCCATCGCGGTCTTCCAGCCACCCAGGCCAGCGAAGAATTCCACCACCTGGATGGTCACCGGTCCTCCTCCCCTGGTTTCATGGTACCGGGTTCAAGAGGCTCCGCCCCCCCGCCGATAGGACAAATTGAAGGACTTATGCAGGAAATCCAAGCCGTACCCGGGGAATGCATGCCAAACCTGGCCGCCAAGCTAGCCATCCTCAATACCGCCCTGCGCCGCCTCATCGGGGCGGAGCGCCTCGAGGACCTCCTGGAGCGGATCCTGGACGTGGTGGAGGAGGTCTTCGGCCGGGACACGGCGGCCCTGCTCCGGGTGGAGCCGGACGGGACCACCCTGCGCATCGCCGCCAGCCGGGGCTACGACGCCGCGGCCCTGGCCGCCTACCGGGGCCGGGTGGGGGAGGGCATCGCCGGGGCCGCCGCCCTGGGCGGGCCCCGCCTGGTGGCCGACGTGGCCTCCGAGCCGGGCTACATCCCCGCCGTGCCGGGGGCCGTCTCCGAAATGGCCGTCCCCCTGGTGGTGGATGGGCGGGTCATGGGCGTGCTGGACGTGGAGAGCCGCTTCGAGGCCTTCGACGGGGACGACATGGCCCTGCTGGAGGCCTTCGGCGAACATGCCGCCTGGGCCATGCGGCACCTGGAGGCCCTGCACCTGAGCCAGGAACGGGCCCGGCGCATGGAACTGCTCCACAGGGCCCGGCTGGCCCTCAACGACGCCGTGGACGGCGACGTGATGCTGGAGCGCATCCTGGAACTGGCCGAGGACGCCCTGGGCTTCGACAGCGTGGCCATCCTCCTGGAGGAGCGGCGCACCCTCGTCGTGCGCAAGGCCCGGGGCCGCAAGGGTATCGAAGGGCTGCGCCTGGCGCCCGGCCAGGGCATCGCCGGTTCCGTCTTCATGTCGGCCCGGGGCGAGATCGTCCCCGACGTGGCCGCCGATCCCAGGCACGTGCCCGGGGGCGTGGAGGGCGAGCACTGCGAGATGGCCGTGCCCATGGTGCTGGACGGGGCCGTCATCGGCGTGCTGGACGCGGCCAGCGCCAGGCCCGGCGCCTTCGGCCCCCCGGACCTGGAGATCTTCACGGCCTTCGCCGCCCAGGTGGCCAGCGCCCTGCGCCAGGCCCGCAACGTGGCCCGCATCCAGGCCCAGGCCCGCAAGCTGAAGGAGATCGCCCGCGCCGGCCACGCCCTCAATGTCCGCCACGACCTGGACGGGCGCCTGGACGAGATCCTCCACGCCGCGGTGGACGCCCTCCGCCTGGAGCGGGTGGCCCTGCTGCTGGTGGACACCATGAGCGGGGACCTGGTGGTGCATTCCGCCCTGGGCTACGGGGATGTCATCGGCCAGCGCATCGCCCTGGGCGAGGGCGTGACGGGCCAGGTGGCCGCCACGGGCGCCCCGGCCTGGGTGGAGGACGTGCGCGAGCACCCCGGCTACCGCCAGGGCGTCACCGGGGGCCGCACGGAGATGGCCGTGCCTCTGCGGGTCTTCGGGGAGCTGATCGGGGTGCTGGACACGGAGAGCCCCGATCCCCACGCCTTCGGGCCCGAGGAACTGGAGCTCTTCGGGGCCTTCGGGGACCAGGTGGCGGTGGCCCTGCACAACGCCCGGCTCATCCAGGGCCTGGAGGACGCCAACGCCCGCATGGTCGAGAACATGGAGGAGATGGGCCGGCTCAACTGGGAGCTGGAGTCCTACTCCAAGGCCATCCAGGAGGCCAACCACAGCCTGGGGGTGCAGATCCGCCAGCTCACCGCCCTCCACGAGGCGGGCCAGGCCATCACCTCCAGCCTGGACCTGAACCGGACCCTGGAGGTGATCCTCCACACCACCGGCGGGATCGTGGACGCCTCGGCCGGCGCCATCAAGCTCATCGACGAGGAGACCAAGGAGCTCAAGGTCAAGGCCGCCTCGGGCCGGCTCCTGGATCCCGGCGCCCCCTTCGAGAAGCTGGACCTCCCCCTGCGCATCGGGGACAAGACCATCGGCGTCTTCGAACTCATCCGCGGCGCCTCCGGGGAGATGGACGACAGCGAGCGCAAGATGCTGGAGACCCTGGCGAGCCAGGCCAGCATCGCCATCGAGAACGCGCGGCTGTTCGAGGACACCCAGCGGACCTACTACGAGACCCTGCGCAGCCTGGCCAAGGCCCTGGAGGCGAGGGACGACTACACCCGGGGCCATTCCGAGCGCGTGGCCGAGCTGAGCCTGGCCACGGCCCGGGGCCTGGGGCTCCCCGACGCCGAATGCGACGTCATCTTCAACGCCGCCCTCCTGCACGACATCGGGAAGATCGGCGTGCGCGACGCGGTGCTCCTGAGCGAGAACCCCCTGACCGCCTCCGAGATGGAGGTGATCCGCAAGCACCCCACCTACAGCAACACGATCCTGGGCCCCCTCAAGTTCCTGGGAAAGGTGGCGGAGTTCGTGAAGTACCACCACGAGAGCTGGGACGGCACCGGCTACCCCAAGGGCCTCAAGGGTGAGGAGATCCCCTTCTACAGCCGCATCATCACGGTGGCCGACGCCTACGACGCCATGACCTCCACCCGGCCGTACCGGAAGGCCAAGACCCACGCGGAGGCCCTGGAGGAGCTGCGGCGCATGTCGGGGCGCCAGTTCGACCCCAGGATCGTGGACGTGTTCACCCAGGTGATGGCCGTCGGCCGCGACTGAGGTCCCCCCTCAGGCCAGCCATCTCCGGCTGGCCTTGTAGGCCAGGAAACCCACCAGGAGCCCCGCGGGGATGTCCAGGGTCCAGTGGGCGTGGAGGTAGACCACCGCGGGCAGCATGAGCGCGGTGGCCACGGCCAGGAAGGGGAAGAGGAAGGGGGTCTCCCGCCGCGCCCACAGGGTGAACAGGAGCGCCACGGCGATGTGGCTGGAGGGGAAGGCCCCGCCCCGGATCTCCCCCCCGCCCGTGAAGAAGAAGAGGGCATGGTTCGCGATCCACCCGTCGTAGGGGCGCGGCCCCAGGTGGGGCGGGAACCAGAAGTGGGGGGCCACCGTGGGCACCAGCCAGAAGAAGGCGTAGCAGAGGAGGAAGGTGGCCGTGGCGGCGGTGAGGATCCGTTCCGCGCTGGCGTAGCCCCGGGTCAGCAGGGCCGAGAGGCCCACGATGGGGCTGAAGAAGTAGTAGGCCAGGTAGGCCAGGCACAGGATCTCGGAAAGCCCCCGCCAGGGCAGGGCGGCCCGGAACGCCAGCGACGGCTGGCACCCGAAGATACGCTGATCCGCGGCGGCCAGGATCCCGTCGAAGGGGGCCCCGTGCAGCAGGGGCCAGATGGTCTGCACCTGGTGGTAGAAGTTCCAGTAGACGATGGGCGCGAAGAAGAGGCGCAGGAGGATGGCCACCGGATTGGCCGTGCGCGCCGTGAGCCGCGCGTAGAGGACGCAGGCCCCGGCCGTGGCCAGGCTCACCCCCGCCTCCCTCAGGCACCCGGGCGCGCCCCGGAAGGCGCCCCAGCCCAGGATGGGCAGGGTGGCCAGGGCGTAGCCGACCACCCAGCGGTCCATGGCCCGCCAGGGGCCCAGGGGGCCTTCCAGGCCGAAGGGGTACCTAGAGCCAGCCATGGTCCCGGTACCACCGCGCGGTCTGGACGAGGGCCGTATCCAGGGAGGTGCGGGCCTCCCAGCCCAGGAGGCGCCGGGCCGGTTCCGCACTGGCCACCCAGGCGGGGGCGAGGATCTCCAGGACCTTCTGGGGGCTGAAGATGCCGGGCCGGCCCTGGATCCGGTCCGCGAGGAGGGCCGCCTGGCCCGCCAGGCGCAGAAGGGCGGGGGGCAGGGGGAGGACCCGGGCCCGCTTCCGGCCCAGGGCCGCGGCGATGCGCCGGCCCAGGTCCGTCCAGGTGACGGGCTGGGGGTTCACCAGGGGGATCACCTGCCCGGTGGGGAGGCTGGCCTGGGAAGCCACCAGGATGCCCTCCGCCAGGTCCGGGGCGTAGATGAGTGAATAGTGGCGCTCCCGGTCCCCGGGCACGGGGAGGAGGCCCCGGCGGGCGATGTTGAAGTACGTGAACACATCGTGGTCCCGGGGCCCGAAGACCACGGGGGGGCGGAGGATCACCGAGGGCAGCCCCGAGGCGAGGACGGCCCGCTCCCCCTCGAGCTTGCTGGCCCCGTACCAGGTGAGGGGGGCTTCCGGCTCCCCCTCGGGCCGGGGGGCGGGGCCCCCGGGGCTGGGCCCGGCGGCCGCGAGGCTGGAGACGAGCACGAAGCGCTCCAGGCCCGCGGGACAGGCCTGGAGGAGGCGCAGGGTGCCGTCCCGGTTCACCTTCATGAGGTCCCCGGGGCCGAAGCCCTTCAGGGCCCCGGCCAGGTGGTAGACCCGGGCGACGCCCTCCGTCGCGGGCCGCAGGCTCCCGGCGTCGGACAGGTCCCCATGGACGACCCGCACGTCCAGGCCCTCCAGGTTCCTCAGGTCGGCGCCGGGCCGGGCCAGGATCCGCACCCGCAGGCCGGCCTCCGCCAGGCGCCCGCAGAGGTGGGAGCCGATGAAGCCGTGGCCGCCGGTGACGAGGACTTCCATGGCCTACCTCCGGCAGTCCCGGTCGTAGATCCGGTAGGACTTGGTGCGCTTCGAGCCCAGCTGCTCCAGGGGGCCCAGGAGGGCGCGGTTGTCCTCCAGGATCCAGCCCAGCTCGGAACCGTGGTACCCCACCTCGCGGGCGCCCCGGACCGTGTGCTGGATCATGAGGAGGTCCAGGCCCCGGTTCCGGTGCTCGGGGAGCACGCCCATGATCATGGTGCGCAGGCTCTTGCAGCGGCTGACCTTGAGCTTCCAGAGGATCTTCAGGAGCCCGGTGGGCAGGAGGCGGCCCTTGGCCAGCTTGAGGGCCTCGTTGGCGTCGGGGACGCTGACGATGAACCCGGCGGGGGCGCCCCCCACCTCCCCCACGAAGGCGAAGCGGGGGTCCACCAGCGGCTTGAGCTCGGTGGCGATGAACTCCAGCTCCCGGTCCGTCCAGGGCACGAAGCCCCAGTTGCCGGCCCAGGCGCGGTTGTAGGTCTCCCGGACGAATTCCAGCTCCTGGCGCCAGCGCTTCATCTCCAGGCGCCGGATGCGCACGGCGCCCCCGCGTTCGAGGCGCGCGGCGATGCGGTCCAGGCGCTCCCCGCAGTCCGCCGTGGCAAGGTAGTACGCGTGCACGTCCTTGGCCTTGGCGAAGCCGGCCCCCTCCAGGAGGTCGGCGTAGTAGGGCGGGTTCCAGGGCATCATGATGGCGTTGTCCTGGTCGTAGCCGTCCACGAGCACGCCGATGATGTCGTTGGTGGTCAGGTTCACGGGGCCCCGGGCGGTTGCGTAGCCCCGTTCCGAAAGCCATGCCGAGGCGGCGTCCAGGAGGGCCCCGGCCGTCTCCGGGTCGTTTCCGCACTCGAAGAGGCCGAAGAAGCCCACGTGGGCCTCCTCGGGGTGGTACTCGCGGTACCGGGCGTTGTCCACCGCCGCGATGGTGCCCGCCACGCGCCCGTCCCGGAAGGCCAGGAAGGGCATCACGGTGGCGTACTCGTAGAGCGGGTTCTTACGGGGGTTCATGAAGTCCCGCCGCTCCATGAGGAGGGGGGGGACCCAGTGGGGGCTGTCCGCGTGCAGGGCGTAGGGGAACCGGATGAAGGCCTCGATGTCCCCGGGCCCGGAAGCGGGCCGGACCTGCACACTGCCGCTCACGCGCCCGGCTCGATGAGGCCGCAGACCTGGCCGGCCCGCTTGAAGATCTCCAGGGCCCGCTCCAGCTGCTGGCGGGTGTGGCCGGCGGTGACGGAGATGCGGATGAGGCAGCGGCCCGGAGGCACCCCGGGGGGCACCACGGGGTTCACGAAGATCCCCTCGTCCTGGAGGAAGTGCCACATCTTGAAGCAGACGTCGACCTCGCCCACCACGATGGGGATCACGGGGGTCTCGGTCTGGCCGGTGTCGAAGCCCAGGGCGTCGAAGCCCTCCTTCAGGAACCGGGTGTTCTCCCAAAGGCGCTCCAGGCGCCAGGGCTCCTCCTCCATCACCTCGAGGGCGCCCAGCACGGCGGCGACGCTGGCCGGGGAGGCCGAGGCCGAGAACATGTAGGGGCGGGCCATGTGCATGAGGTAGTTGATGGTGCGCTCGGAGCCGGCGATGAACCCGCCGATGGCCGCCAGGGACTTGGAGAAGGTGCCCATGATCAGGTCCACCTTGTCCGTGAGCCCGAAGTGGGCGGCGGTACCCCGGCCCTGGGGGCCCAGGACGCCCAGGCCGTGGGCGTCGTCCACCATCACCTGGGCGCCGTAGCGCTCGGCGAGGGCGGTGATGCCGGGCAGGTCGCAGATGTCCCCCTCCATGGAGAAGACGCCGTCCGTGACGATGAGCTTGGCCGCGGTGTCGGGGAGGCGCGAGAGCTTCTCCTCCAGGTCGGCCATGTTGTTGTGTTCGTAGCGCAGCAGCTGGCCGTAGCTCAGCTGGCACCCGTCCATGATGCAGGCGTGGATGAACTTGTCGCCGATGATGTACTCGCCCTTGTGGACGAGGCTGGAGATGACGCCGGTGTTGGTCTGGAACCCGGTGGGGAAGACCAGGGCGGCCTCCTTGCCCACGAATTCGGCCAGCTTCTTCTCCAGTTCCACGTGGATGGGGAGGGTGCCGTTGAGGAACCGGCTCCCGGCGCACCCGGTGCCGTAGGTGTGGATGGCTTCCGCCGCCCGCTCCTTGATCCGGGGGTGGGTGGTGAGCTCCAGGTAGGAATTGGAACCCAGCATGAGCATCTTGCGGCCGTTCACCTGGACTTCCGTGTCCTGCCCGGTTTCGATGAGCCGGTGGTAGGGGTACAGGCCCGCGGCCTTGTAATCGTCCGCCGTGGTGAAGGCGACGCACTTGTCCAGGATGCTGGGCCGGACCGTGGCGTCCGGCCCGCCTAGGGCCATGCCTGGACCGCTGGGGTTCGAATTCATCATCACTCCTCGGATTGACACAAAGTTAACACAAGCGTTCCACATCTTTCAATGCGGGGTTGAGCCATTCATTGCTCATGGGGCCATCCGGAACCTGTTTCCAGGATGTCCATCGGCCCGGAACTTTCAACGTATTCTTACAACGGGCGGGCGTCTTAAGTTAATCATGGTTTGGTGGGAGGGGGGAAGTTGAAAGGCTGAAGACCGAAAATTCCGGTTGCGGCACCCTCGGTGCGGTGCATACTTGCAATAAGAGGTTAATAGTTGACCTGGATCGAAGATCGCTTCCGTTGCGCCGCCCTCTTCGCCCTGGGGGCCCTCCTTCCGGCCCTGGCGGTCGCGGGCCTCCTCCTCGCCGCCTGGACCCTGGCGGCCTGGACCCAGGGCTGGGCCCGGGCGGCCCTGGTTCCCGCCATCCTCTTCCTGGCCCTCAACGGCGCCGCCCTCCTCTGGACCCTGGCGGGGTCCTTCCACCGCCCCCCGGGGCGGACCCTCCGGGAAGGGGAGGCTCCGGTCCTGGAGGACCTGCTGGAGGAGGAGGCGGCTTCCTGGAAGGCCCCGCGCCGCGTCCGCATCATCCTCGCCCCGGATCTCTTCTCGGTGGAGCTGACCGGGGTTCCGGCCGGAGGGTGGTGCGGATGGACCCGCTACCACTGGCACGTGGGCATCTTCCCCCTTCTGGCCCTGAGCCTGGCTGAGCTCCGGGCGGTGGTGGCCTGGGAGGTGGTGTTCTGGTCGGACTACCAGGGCTGGCTGAACCTCCAGGTGAAGCGGCTGGCCACCTTCTGGTACCGGGTCCTGCTCCGGGAGTCGGAGCGGCAGGGGGATGGGGCGTGGCACATCCGCCGCTGGACGTTCCTGGCGGCATACCGCTTCGCGCGGTTCGCGGTGACGGCCTTCCAGCCCTTCCTGGCCCGGGAGTTCGTGAAGGCGGACCAGGCGGTGGCGGAGGCCCATGGGGCTCCGGTGCTGGCCCGGGCCCTGTGCCGCATGGCCCTGGTCCAGCCCCTGGTCCACCGGAAGGTCTTCGCGCGCTGGGACCTGGCCCTGGAGCGGGGCCTGGACCTGCCCGCGGACCTCCACGGGGATGCGGCCCGGGCCCTGGCGCGGCTCCCGGAGGATGCGGCGGACCTCCTCGAGCTGGCCATGAACGGGTTCCAGCGGGAATCCCCGCCCCTCCTCCGCCTCCGCCTCGAGTACCTCCGCGCGGTCCCCTCCGCGCCGCTGGCCCCCGCGGCCCCGGCCTACCGGGCCCTCCTGGAGGGGACGGCGGTGGAACGGGAGATCCAGGACCGCTGGCGGGAGCGCATCTCCGCGGCCCTGGCCGAGGCCGCCGAACGCCACGAGGCGGGTGCCGCGGCCTGGAGGCTGGCCGACCCGGGCCTCCGGGCGGCCTTCCCGGACCACCCCGGGGCCGCGGAGCACCTGGAACTGGCCTTCCATCACGCGCCCTGGGAGGAGTTCGATCATCTCCTGGCCATGTACCGGGCCTCCCGGCCCCTGGATCCCCTGGGCCCCTTCCTCGCGGCCCGCAGGGCCCTCCAGCGCGGACGTGAGCACCACGCCGTCATGGAGGCCGGGGACCTGCTGCGCCTGGACCCCCTGCAGGCGGCGGCCTGCCACGAGCTCCTCGCCCGGCACCTGCGGGCCCGGGGCGACGAGGCCCCCGCGGACCGGGAGGAGGACTTCGCCCTGAGGGCCCGGGCCGTGGCGGACCGGGCCCGCAGGGAGCGGCAGGGGGCCTCCCTGGGCGACGTCCTCGAGCCCCACCCCTTCGCCCCTCCCGAGCTGCGGGAACTGCTTCGGGTCTGCCATTCCGACCCGCGGATCGGGGAGGTGCACCTGGTGAGGAAGTCCGTCTCCATCGCGGCGGATCGCCCCGTCCTCCTTCTCGTGGTGCGCATGCGGGGGGCCTGGATGGATCCCTTCGGCCTGCGCAGGCGCGAGCTCCAGCGCCACCTGGAGCGCATCTGCCCCTTCCCGTCGGAGGCCACGGGCTTCGTCCAGGTGGTGGGCTGGGCCTCGCTGCTGAGATTCGAATCCAAGCTGCGAAGGGCCGAAGGCCTCATCTACCGGCGCTGAGCTGGTAGAAACCCGGCCCGGCGGGGCCCTGGGGGGCCGGCCCCCCAGGAATGTTTTACAGGGAAGTTCCAGCCGCCCGCTAAGCTAGGGGGTTGGAGCATGGCATGGAACACACCGCGTCCTACCGGTTCAGGCGCTTCCTGAACTGGTTCCCCCTCGGCCTGACCTACGCGACCATGTACATGGGCCGGTACAACTTCAATGTCGTGAAGAACGACATCGGGGCCTGGTACCACCTGGACAAGGCCGAGATGGGCATCATCGCCACGGCCGGCTTCTGGACGTACGGCCTCGCCGTGGCCATCAACGGGCCCCTGGCGGACCGGATCGGCGGCAGGCGCGCCATCCTGACCGGGGCCATCGGCGCGGCCCTCGTGAACCTGGCGGTGGGCCTCATGTTCCTCAACGGCATGACCGCGAAGCTCCTCGTCTCCATGAGCCTGCTCTGGAGCCTGAACATGTACTTCCAGAGCTTCGGGGCCCTTTCCGTGGTGAAGGTGAACAGCACCTGGTTCCACGTGCGGGAGCGGGGCGTGTTCGGGGGGATCTTCGGGGTGATGATCAGCTCGGGCTACTTCCTGGCCACCACCGTGGGGGCCTGGCTCCTGGCCAAGTCGTCAAGCTGGACGATCATCTGGTTCGCGCCCGTGGGCGCCATGGCCGTCATGGCCGTCGTCGACTACCTCCTCGTGCGCAACCGGCCCAGCCACGCCGGGCAGAAGGACTTCGACACCGGCGACGGCAGCGGGGCCCACCTGGAGGACGACAAGCCCCTGCCGCTGAAGGAACTCGTGGCCAAGGTCGTGGGCAATCCCGTGATCGTGGCCCTCATCTTCGCGGAGTTCTGCACGGGCTTCGTGCGCCAGGGCGTCATGCTCTACTTCACCGAGTACCTGGAGGAGATCTACCATCTCTCCAAGCGGGCCCCCCTGTTCGGGGCCACCGGCGTCTCCTTCATGCTGGGCGGGATCTTCGGGGGCCTCCTCTGCGGCTGGATGAGCGACAAGCTCTTCCAGAGCCGCCGGCCCCCGGTGGCCTTCATCTTCTACCTCATCCAGGTGGTGATGGTGGCCCTCCTGGGCGCCGCCCTGGGCCGGGGCACCCACGGCGGCCAGATCTGGGCCGTGGCGCTGCTCGGCCTGGCGGCCATGTTCATCTTCGGCGTGCACGGGATGCTGAGCGGCACGGCCTCCATGGACTTCGGGGGGCGCAAGGCCGCCGCCACCGTCGCCGGGGCCCTGGACGGCATCCAGTACATCGGGTCCGGCCTCACGGGCTTCGGCCTGGGCTGGGTGCTCCGCACCTACGGCTGGGACGGCAACGGCGCCGCCGGCCACGCCCCCGCCCACGCCTGGGTCTGGGCGGCCTGCATCATCCCCTTCAGCCTCGTCGGCGCCGCCATCATGACCACCATCTGGAAGGCCCGGCCCAGCCACGCCGGCCACTGACCCTTTCCACCCCGGGGGGGCGCGCTCCGGCTATCCTGGTTCCATACCCATGGAACCGGCCATCCCCGCCCCCCGCTCCAGATCCCTGGCCCTGCCCGCGGCCGGGGCCTGTCTGGTCTCGGCGGCGTGCTGGATCCTGTGCCGCGGCCTGGACCTGGATCCGTCCCTGCGGGTGACGGGGCCCGCCGTGGCCCTGGTGAGCCTGGCGGGCATGGCCGCGTCCCTGGCCCGGGCGGGGCGCTCCCCCTCCGAGGCCGCCGGCTGGCGGTGGGCGGCCCTCTCCTGTCTGGGCAGCGTCCTCCAGGGGGTGCTGATCCTCCTCGTCCGGGAGGTGCCCTGGATCGCCGCCCGCAAGCCGGCCCTGTGGATCCTCGTCACCGCCCTCTACCAGCTCTGCGGCTTGGCGGCCATCCTGGCCTGGCCCTGGCGCCTGCGCAGCACCCAGCGGCGCCTCCACCACATCCTGGGCGCCGCCGTCTTCTGCGGTTCCATCCTCGTCATCCTCTGGACCGCCGTGGACTGGGCCCCCCTGGCAGGGAAGACCCTCTTCCTGAAGTCGGTCCTGGCCACCACGAGCCTGCGCATCTGCCTCTTCGGGGGCGCCGCCCTCTACCTCCTGTCGGACCGGCCCGCGCGATGGCGAGGGCCCCTGGGATGGTTCCTCCTCAGCGCCGTGGGTGGGGGCGCCTTCGGAACGGTGCTCTACGCCTTCCACGTGGCCGGGGAGACCTGGGTCTCGGGCCCCCTGGCCTTCGTCACCGTGCTCGCCGCCTTCATCCCCCTCATGGCGGCCTGGTCCGACGCGCCGGTGGAACCGGAGGCCACCCCCGACGAGCCCGCCGGCGCCGTGCTGAACGTGGTGCCCCACGCCGCCTTCGCCCTGGCCGCCCTGGATATCCTTGCCCACCTCCTGCACGACCCCCAGCACGCCTGGACGGAGGCCCTGGCCGTGGTGGGGGTGCTGGTCCCCTTCCTCTGGCGGCAGGTCCTCCTGGACCGGGACCTGGCCCGGGCCAACGCGGACCTGGAGACCCGGGTCGCGGAGAGGACCCGGGACCTGGAGGCCGCCAGGCTCCGCCTGGAGGAGGAGGTATCCGAGCGTGGCATGGCCGAGGAGGCCCAGCAGCGCTACGCGGCCCACCTGGGGACCCTCCTCAACACGCTTCCGGACGCCGTGTGGTTCAAGGATCCCCACGGCCGCTACCGGGGCTGCAACCGCCGCTTCCAGTCCCTGCTGGGCCTTCCCGAGGATGAGATCCTGGGCCGGCGGGACGAGGACATCCTGCCCCGGGAACTGGCCGGCGTCTTCCGGGCCCAGGACCTCACGGCGGTGGAGGCGGGGGGACCCGTCACGGCCCAGGAGCGCCTGGCCTTGCCCGGCGGCCGGGTGGAGCACCTGGAGAGCTCGCGCACCCCCGTCCTGGGGCCCGAGGGGGAGTTCCTCGGGGTCCTGGGGGTGGGGCGGGACATCGCGGGCCGGCTCCGCCTGGAGGAGGAGCGCCGGATCCTGGAGCGCCAGATGGAGGGGGCCCAGCGCCTGGAGAGCCTGGGAGGGCTTGCGGGGGGCGTGGCCCACGACATGAACAACGTCCTGGGCGCCATCATCCTCATGGCCTCGGCCCAGGAGGAGAAGCTGGGGCCGGGCGACCCCCAGGGCCGGGTCTTCGGCACCATCGCCAAGGCGGCGGAGCGCGGGGGCCGCATGGTGAAGGGCCTCCTGAACTTCGCCCGGCAGACGCCCCTGGAACGCGTGGAGATGGACCTCAACGGGGTGATCCGGGAGGTGGCGGAGCTCCTGGAGCGCACGACCCTGGCCCGCATCCGGCTTGAGCTGCGCCTCGATCCGGCCCTGGGGCCCATCCTGGGCGACGCCGCCACCCTCGCCCACGCCTTCATGAACCTCTGCGTCAACGCCTCGGACGCCATGGAGGGCGAAGGCGCCCTGACCCTGGAGACCCGGGCCCTGGAGGGCGGGGGCGCCGAGGCCCGGGTGACGGACACCGGCTGCGGCATGGAACCCGAGGTGCTGCGGCGGGCCCTGGACCCCTTCTTCACGACGAAGGAGGTGGGCAAGGGCACCGGCCTGGGCCTTTCCATGGTCTACGGGGTGATGCGTTCCCACGAGGGGGACCTGGAGATCCTCAGCGAGCCCGGCAAGGGCACCTGCGTCATCCTCCGCTTCCCGGGGCCTTCTGATACTTGGTCAGGCTCCTAGATCGCCATCTCCTGCTTCAGTTCGGCGCTGCGCCGGCGCTCGGCCCGGGCCAGGAAGACCACGGCGACGAGGACGAAGCCCAGGCTCACCCAGTTCTGGAGGCTGGGCCAGCGGCTCTTGAACAGCCAGTGCCCCAGCAGGGTGGCGGCGGTGCCGGCCACGAGGCTGGTGAGGCGGTTCACCAGGCCCGTGAAGGTGGCGGAACGCCCCTTGAACATGAAGATGAAGACGGAAAAGAAGGCCACCAGGCCGAAGGCGACGCCGGAGAAGGAGGCCCAGGCCCAGCCGGGCTCGGGGGTGCGGATGGAGCCCACGAAGTCGGCCACCTGGCGCACGCCGGCCCAGGAGGGGAAGGCCTTGGCCCCGTGGAAGACCGCCAGGGCGATGAGCACCATGCTGATGGAGGCCGCGATCTGCTCGACTGCAAAGAAGGCTCGGTTATCAAGGGGTTCGCCCTTGGGCCGGGTGTTCTTGTAGTAGTTCATGATGTAGATGCGGATGGCGTACGAGGTGATGTAGCTGCAGAAGATCACCACCGCCGCCCGGTTCTGCAGGAAGGCGAAGCCCCCCGTGTGGGGACCGAAGAGCTCGATGCAGGCCGCCAGCACCGCGAAGACGACGGCCGCGTTCTCCTCCCAGTAGACCCGCCGGTGCAGGATGCCCTGGGCGATCTGGATGCCGTCCACCACCCGCCCGATGACGATCACCGAGGCCCGCATGATGACCATGGCCACCATCACGGAGATGGGCAGGGTGTACATGAGGGTCGTCGTGGGGATCACCACCGCCGTGCAGACCCCGCTGGGGATGATGTACAGCAGCTCGCCGGGCACCGACGTCCCGCCGATGCGGATGGGGCGCACGGACTTCATGCGCCACCAGCCCAGCACCACGGCGGGGATGAGGCAGGTGAGGTTGGCCCCCAGGGTGTTGTAGCCCAGGAAGGCGATGTCGTTCATGCGGGGCGTGCCCAGCGGGGTCTGGGGCGAGCCGGTGAAGGCCTTCACCACCAGGCCCGTGACGACGTAGAGCAGGAAATAGCCAGCGCAGAGCTGAAGCAGCCGCTCGGTGCTGCCCTCTTCGGTCTTCCACATGGCGCTACCGCCCGAACTGGCGGAAGGTCTCCTTCAGGCCGGCGTGGATGGCGGCCACGTCCTCCTGCTTCCAGGCCTCCCGGGGGGCCCGGACGAAGGTGGTGAGGTCCTGCCGGTTGTCGAAGCGCGCGGCGGGGATGTGCCAGGTGCGGGTGACGTAGCGGTTCCCCTCCTCCATGAGGCGGTCCACCCGGATGGTGCCGGGGCGGTCGCTCTGCTCCAGCAGGTAGGCCATGTCGTCGCATCCGTACTGGCCCAGCATCACCTCCATGGGGACACTGTGGTTGAGGATGCTGCCCTGGCCGTCGGGGAGGCCGCGCTCGATGTTCTTGTGGCGGCTCTGCCAGGGCTCGACCCAGATGTACATGAGGCTGGAGCGGTCCAGGATCTCGGGGCTCAGGTGCTGGAAGGCCGCGGCGTAGCCGTGGGGGGGGCAGAGGGGGAAGGCCGAGCCGTTGGCGCCGCCGCGGGCGGCCTCGATGACGATGGTCTTGCCTTCGGTGCCGATGGCGTTCTGGCGGTTGAGGGCGTCGAGCTCGGCCCGGCACTCCTTCTCCAGGACCTCGCCCACGGCCTTGCGGATGCGCCAGGGGATGTCGCCCAGGGTCTCCACCATGCCCGCCTTCACCCGGGCCGCGTCGAGGCGGTCGAAGAGGAGCTGGGCGGCGCTGGAGGCCTCGACCTGGGCGCCCTTGCGCAGGTTGGCGTAGTCCTCGTTGAGGAGCTCGATGAGCATGGCCCAGGTCCAGTCGTCCAGGAAGGGGCGGCTGGGGCCGGCGTAGAACTTGTAGCCGATGCCGCGGGCCATGAGCTCGTCGTCGATGCGGTGCATGAGGTGCACGTACGGGTAGTCGTCCAGCTGGAGGGTGGGCCCCATGCCGAAGTCCTCGCGGCACTGTTCGGGCGTCAGGCTGGCCAGGTAGCGGCGCATCTCGGACTTGCCCGAGGCGGGCAGGGAGAAGAGGAGGAGGGTGTCCAGGAAGGTGGCGGTCATGGGGGGTGTCCTTGGAAAGCAAACGCGCGGCCCCGTGGCCGCGTCATCGGATGAACGGGTATACAATTCATCATGGCAGAAACAAAGGGTTGTGAAATGAATTGCATGGGCCTGGGTAAAAATTTTCAGTCCCTCCTGGCGGAGCCGGTGGGCCCCTTGGATCGCATCGACCTGCTGACCGTGAGCTTGCCTTTCGTGGAGCCCTTCGGCACCAGCATGGCCACCTGGGCGGTGAAGGAGGCCCTCCTCCTCCGCCTGGAGCAGGACGGCGCCGTGGGGTGGGGCGAGTGCGTCGCGGACCCCGACCCCTACTACGCGGGGGAGACGACCACCTCGGCCCGCCATCTGGTGAAGGCCTTCCTCCTGCCCGAGGCGAAGCCGGAGCGGACCCTGGGCGAGGTGCTGGCCCAGTGGCGCCGGGTCCGGGGGAACGAGATGGCCAAGGCCACCGTGGAGAACGCCCTGCTGGACCTCATCGCCCGGCGCAGGGGCGTGCCCCTCCACGCCCTCCTGGGCCGGGAGGCCCGGCCCATCCCCTCGGGCATCAGCATCGGCCTCCAGGCCTCCATCCCGGCCCTGCTGGAGAAGGTGGACGAGGCCGCGGCCCAGGGCTACCACCGGGTGAAGATGAAGATCAAGAAGGGCCAGGACGTGGCGTGGGTGGCGGCGGTGCGGGAACGGCACCCGGACCTGGCCCTCATGGCCGACGCCAACGGCGACTACGAGCTCTCCGACGCCGGCCTCCTGGCGGAACTGGACGCCTTCGGGCTCACCATGATCGAGCAGCCCCTGGGCTACCACGACATCTTCCAGCACGCCAAGCTGCAGCCCCGCCTGAAGACGGCCCTGTGCCTGGACGAGTCCATCCACTCCCTGGACGACGCGGAGGCCGCCCTGGACCTGGGCGCCTGCCGCATCATCAACATCAAGCAGGGCAGGGTGGGGGGCCTGCTGGAATCGGCCCGCATCGCGGCCCTTTGCGAATCGAGGGGCGTGCCGGTTTGGTCGGGGGGCATGGACGAGACCGGCCTGGGCCGGGCCTTCAACCTCCACCTCCAGACCCTGCCGGGGTTCACCCTGCCGGGGGACACCTCCGAGACCCGGCGCTACTTCCGGGAGGACATCGCCGATCCGCCGGTGGTGCTGGGAGCGGGGGGCTGGATTTCCATCCCGGAAGGGCCGGGCACCGGCGTGGTGATGGAACCCGGGCGGGTGGACAAGTACACCCTTTCCCGGGAGCGGCTCAAGTAGCCGGGCGCCCCATCGGGGCCGCAGGCGCGGGGATGCGGGGGGCACCTGCCTGCTCGGGCATCGGCCTGCCTCTTCCTGCTACCTCTTTGCGTGAGGTTTCCATCTGCCATACTGTCGGGTGGACAGCTGGATGGAATCCCTGTTGCCAGAGGACATGCCGTGATGAGACTCCGAACGATGATTGGAAGCTGGGCGATCGGCCTGGCATTGGTCGCCCAGGCGCCCCTTCCGGCGCCCCGTCTGGATCAGGCGGCCCCCACGGCCGTCAACGCCTCGGTGCCCGATGACCCTGAAATGGCCAAGGTCATCGCGCCCTACGCGGACGTGATCCACAAGTCCTTCGGCCGGGTCATCGCCCGGGTGCCCCAGGAGATCGGCCGGCCCCGGGACCGCAAGGACGCGGGCCTCTCCCCCCTGGGCTACTTCCTCGCCGACATCATGCGGGAGGGGGCCGCCAAGGCCTCCGGACGCCCCGTGCGCTTCGGCTTCACCAACTCGGGCGGCCTGCGCCGCAACATCCCCGCCGGGGACCTGAAGGTGCAGGACGTGTACGAGCTGATGCCCTTCGAGAACGAGCTTGTCATCGCGGAGTACACGGGCCGGGAGATCATGCAGATCGTGAAGGAGGGCATCCGCCGCCGGGGCGGCGAGCCCTGCTCGGGCGTGCTCGCCAGCGTCACCGGCGACCCGAAGAACCCCGATGTGAAGATCACCTGGAGCGACGGCTCCGCCATCGATCCCGAGGCCACCTACCTGGGCGCCACCACGGACTACCTGCTGGCCAACGGGGACGGCGTGCCCACCCTCAAGAACGGCCGCAACGTCCAGCTCACCGGCGTGCCCCTGCGCCAGCTGATCATCGAGACCTGCGAGGCCCTGGGCAAGGCGGGCAAGGACGTCACCGCCCCCCGGACCAACCGCTACACCTTCACGCCCGAGATCATCGAGGCCATCCGGACCCAGTCCCTGAACCTGTAGAGGCCCACGTGGAACGACGCACCTTCATCCAGTCCCTGGGAGCCGCCGCCGCCACCGCCGCGGCCGGCCTTCCCCTCCGGGCCCGGGAGGCCTCCGGCGCCGCCCGCGTGACCCTCCTCCACACCAACGACACCCATTCCCGCATCGAGCCCTACGCTCCCGGCAGCGAGAAGGCCCTCGAGGGCCGGGGCGGCATGGCCCGGCGCGCGACCCTGGTGAGCCAGGTGCGGCGCAGCGTGCCCAACGTCCTCCTGCTGGACGCCGGGGACGTGTTCCAGGGCACCCCCTTCTTCAACCAGTACAAGGGCAAGCTGGACTACCGCCTCATGAGCCTCTGCGGCTACGACGCCGCCACCCTGGGCAACCACGACTTCGACAACGGCGTGGAGGGCCTCGTGGCCGCCATGGAGGAGGCCAAGTTCCCCTTCGTCGTCGCCAACTTCGACGCCAAGGGCGCCCCCGCGCTCCAGGCCCGGATCCGGCCCTGGATCG
>DATGXY010000097.1:0-30098 GCA_035298525.1 Holophaga sp. | reverse complement strand
AGTCCTCCATGCGGGCCCGGGTGACGACGGTGACGGGCTGGGGGGTCTCCCGCAGGGGCAGGTCCAGGCCGGTGCCCGCGGCGCTGGCCGGCACCACGTACGACCCGGTGGCTTCCGAGGGGGCGGGGGCCTTGTCCTTCTCGGCCTTGGCGGTGACCTTCACGGCGGGGAGGGTGGCCTCCTGGGCCGGGGGCTCCGCGAAGGCCATGCCCGAGAAGAGCAGGCCGGAAAGGAGGGTGGGGGTGGGGCATTGGATCCGCAGCATGGGATTCCTTTCAGGGTGGGTGGGAGGATTCAGGCCCAGGCGCCGCGCAGGCGCCGGGCGAGGAAGGCGGTGCCCAGGAGGAGGAGCCCGGCGGCGCCTCCGGTCCAGGCCACGGCGGGGTGGCCCTGGGGTCCCAGGACAGGGATGGAAAGGCAGGCGGCCCCGGCCAGGAGGGCGATGGCCGCCAGGCTCCGCTTCAGGGGCTGCAGGAAGGCCGCGGCGACGGCGCCCGCCAGACAGGTTGCGAAGACCGCGCCCAGGGAGGGGAGGCCGAGGCGCGCGGCCGGGAAGCAGGCCGCGAGGCCCAGGAGGACGCCGGCGCAGAACCCGGCCGTGGCCCGGGCCATGGCCCGCGCCTTCCGGGGCTCCCGGACCCGGCGCGCCTCCACCCAGGCCACCAGGCCCGACAGGAAGGCGAAGGCCCCCGAGAGGCCGAAGAGGGCCCACAGAGCCCGCACGGGCTCCCCGCCGAAGTCGCCGAAGTGCAGGCCGTAAAGGGAGGACAGGAGGGCGTGGTTCCCGTCCCGCCGGCCGGGGAGCTGGAATTCCACCCCCTCGCCGGTGTCCAGGGCCACGGCGGCCATGCCGAAGGGAGCGATCCCCCCGGGCCCGCGTCCCATCACCTGGAGGGCGCCGGCGGCGTCGCCGTAGTGGGCGAAGCGCAGGTACTCGGCCCGGAAGCCGGGGGACGCCTCCGCCACGGGGGCCAGGAGGGAGGCCAGGGGCAGGGGCGAACCTGGGCGGCCCGCGGGCGCCTGGGGCAGGGCGGTGCCCAGGATCGCGTCCAGGCGCGGCGCCAGCTGGCCCCGGTAGACCGTGGCGTCGTAGGTGGCCACCAGCACGAGGAAGAGGCTGAAGAGGGCCCCCGTCACGGCGAACACCAGGTGGAGGGGCAGGGCGGCCAGGGACAGGGCCCCGTGGGCGTCGGTCCAGGCCCGGCGCGCGCCGCCGCGCCAGGCGATGGAGAACACGCGCCGGCCCCGGGGCAGGTGGAGCACGAGGCCCGTGAGGAGGGCGAGGGCGTAGAGCAGGCAGAGCCCGCCCAGGAGCAGGGCCCCGGCCCGGCCCAGGGCCAGTTCGTGGTGGAGTTCGTTGAAGAAATGACCCAGGCCCTTCCGCTCCGCGGCCGCCTCGCCCCGGCGGAAGGCCTCCTCCCCCACGAAGACCCAGGCCCCGGTGGTGGGATCCGCCCAGTAGGCCACGGCGCCCTCCCCCTCCGCGCCGGGCAGGGCGATGGAGAAGTTCCCCTTCAGTTCGGGGTGGCGGGCGTGGAGATCCCGGGCGAAGCCGTCCAGGTCGGCGGAGGCGGGGGCTCCCGGCGCCGCCCACCGGTCCAGGTCCTTCCCGTACACCGTGAGGGTGCCCGCGCAGAAGGCCAGGAAGAGGGCCAGGGCACTGGCCAGGCCCACCCAGGTGTGGAGGGTCCGGTGGGCCCGGCGGGGCCCCAGGCCCGCCCAGGCCGCCGCCAGCCAGAGGGGGATGAGGGCCGTGAAGCCCAGCACGAGGCGGGTCCAGCCCGTGAACTGGAAGAAGAGCCCCACCGCCAGGAGGGCGAGGCCAAGGGCGGCCAGGGGGACGGCGACGAGGCGCAGGGGGCCGGGGGCGCCCTGGGGGCGCCCGGGAAGGGGATCAGGCATGGGGAATCCGGGGAGGGGTGGGGTTTCAGGCGCTCAGGGAGAATTCGATGGGCACGAGGACCCAGGCGGATACGGGGAGATCGCCCAGGCGGGCGGGGGCGAAGCGCCACTGGCGCACCGTGGCCACCGCCGCCTGGTCTAGGCCGCTGAAGCCGCTGCCCGTCCGCACTTCGATCTGCACGGGGTGGCCCTCCGGGGAGACCAGCACCCGGAGGATCACCTGGCCCTCCTCCCGGGCCCGGCGGGAGCGGGCGGGGTAGGCGGGGGCGGGGTTGTTCAGGTAGGCGGCGTCGAAGCGGGGCAGGGTCGGGGCCGGCCCGCCACCGTGGAGGGCCGGCCCCGCGGGGGCCGGAGCCGGGGAGGGGGCCTCCTCCGCGCCCATGGCCCCAGGAGGAGGTTGGGGAGCGGCATGGGGAGCGGAGGGCAGGGCCTGGGGCGCCGCCTCGGGAACGGCCCCGGAGGGGGGATGGGGCCCGGGGCCCCCCGCCGCCCGGGGGCCGCGGGCGGGCCGGTGGGCCTCCTCCAGGGCGGGCCCGGTCAGATCCAGGATCAGTTCGCTGCGGGTGGCCCGGAGGGGGGCCGCCTCCGCCCGGAAGGCCCAGGCACCGAACCCGGCCAGGGCCGAGCAGCAGGTGAGAGAGGCGAGGAGCGAAACCAGGCGGCGCGCCCCGGAGGGCCGTTCAGGGATGAGGAAATCGGGGGCGGAAGCGAAGGTCTGCATGGCACCGGGAAGGGGAGGTCAACAAATGAGACTGAGACTCATTTTAGAAAACGAATGGTTTTCGTCAACCCTCGCCCGGGCGTCTGTGCTCAAGATCACACACGGAGGAGCGACCGGAAGGCCGCCGCCCCCGTCCCGTCCAGCCCCCGGGAATGCGAAACTGGGCCCGCGATGTCCGCGCATGGAGCTCCCATGGATACCCCCCTCAGCGCCGCCCTGGACGAGCTGCTCTACGCCCGCCATTCCTGCCGGGCCTTCCTGCCCACCCCGGTGCCCCGGAGCGAGGTGGAAGCGATCCTGTCGGCCGCCTCCAGGGCCCCTTCGGGCACCAATACCCAGCCCTGGAGGGTCCACGTGCTCACCGGGGAAAGCCTGAAGCGCCTGAGCGAGCGGATCCTCCAGGTGGTGAACGATCCCGAGGCGGACGCCGGCCACGCCGAACCCTATGCCTACTACCCGAAGCGGTGGATCTCGCCCTACGTGGACCGCAGGCGCAAGGTGGGCTTCGACCTCTACGCCCTCCTGGGCATCGCCAAGGGCGACACCGAGCGCATGCGGGCCCAGTTCGCGCGCAACTACGCCTTCTTCGGGGCGCCGGTGGGGCTCATCTTCACCATCGACGCCGTGATGGAGCAGGGCAGCTACCTGGACTACGGCATGTTCCTGCAGAGCGTCATGCTGGGGGCCAAGGCGAGGGGCCTGGACACCTGCCCCCAGGCCGCCTTCACCAAGTACCACCGGGTGATCGCCGAGGTCCTGGGCCTGCCGGAAAACCTGTCCGTGGTCTGCGGCATGTCCCTGGGCCACGCGGATCCGGACGCCCCGGAAAACCGCCTGCGCACGGAGCGCGCGCCCCTCTCCGAGTGGGTGGCGTTCCTCGCCTAGACGAGATCCTTGGCCAGGGCCCCGAAGGCCAGGATGGCCCAGACCAGGCCCCAGTGCAGGGCGAGGCTGGCGACCAGGCCTTGCCAGGCCTGATGGCCCGCGGCCCGCGCGATGACAAGGCCCGCCTGGATGGCCGCGAAAGGCAGCACCAGCAGTACCAGGGGGGTGCCGAGGAGTCCGGTGACCAGGGGGAGGAGGCAAAGGGAGAGGTGGGCGAAGGCCACGTAGTACAGGGCGGCCCGCAGGGAGGGGACCAGCCGCGGTCTGGCCTTGCAGCCGTCCAGGACCCACATGAGGAGGGAGCCGCCCGCCCCCAGGACCAGGGCCGCCGCGACCGGCAGCATCCAGGTGAGGCCCGCCGCCACGAAGGCCGCATGGGTGATCCGGGACTCCGCCTGGCCGGCGAGGTTGCCGAACTGCCCGATGAACTGGGCGAATTCGGGGTTGCCGGCCATCCGGGCGAATCCCTCCAGGAAGCCGATGGTGAGGTCCAGGCCGGCGATGAGGAACCCCGCATGGACCTTCAGGGACGCGATCAGCAGGAAGGTGCCCAGCACCATGGCCAGGGGCAGCAGGGCGGCGTGGGCGGCGAGGGCCAGGGCGGGACGGGCCATCCCCTCCTCCTGGCCGATGGCCCCGGCGGCCCTCAGGGGGTGCTTGATGAACCAGCCCCAGGCCCCGAAGAAGGCGGCCACCCAGTTCCTGGGGGAGGGCTCGTCCAGGGGGAAGGGGGCGGCCTTGCCGGCGGGGGACGCCTCCAGGCCCAGGGCCCGGCCCATCGGGATCCACTCCGTATGGCCGGCCACGTTCACCAGGGCCTCCGCGGGGAATTCCCCTTCGCCCAGGCGGCGGCGCAGTTCCGGCTCCGGGAAGGGCCCCGAGGTGGTTCCGGCGTGATGGACGTACAGATCTCGCATGGACGCTCCGGGGTCTGGAAGGGCGGAATGGAATGGAAGGGTATGGGGCATGATGCGGAAAAGCCGGGCCGAGTTCAAGGCGGATGCGTCTGGGCGTTGGGCCGCTTCCCCCGGCCGGGACGGGGCTGTAACCTGATCCCGGAGTCTGGATGCCTTCCAAGCACGTCATGAAACAGGAGTCGGTGCCGGCCGCTTCGTGAACGAAGCGGACAGCGGCCCTTTCGTCCTCCGGCCCTCCGGGGCCTTGGCAATGACGTGTCTTCTTGGAGATTCAGCATGAACGCGCACCCTCCCTTTCCCACCCAGCCCTTCATGGCGCCCTGGACGCCCCTGCTGCGCCTTTTCAAGGGATTGCCCCGCAAGGGGCCCGGCAGCGAGGCTTCGACCCTCCGGGCCCTTTCCCTGTGTCCCCTCCCCGCCCGGCCCCGCGCCGCAGATTTCGGATGCGGCTCCGGAGCGGCGACCCTGGTGCTCGCCCGCGAACTCCAAGCGCCCATCCTGGCCTTGGACGCCGACGGGACGGCCCTGGACGACCTCTACGGGAGCGCCCGGGACCGGGGCCTCCTCCACCTGGTGCGGCCCCGCCCCGGGGACATGGCTTCACCCGGCCTGGAGACGGGAAGCCTCGATCTCCTCTGGTCCGAAGGGGCCGTGGCCCATCTGGGCCTGGAGGCGGCTTTCCGTGTCTGGACGGCCCTTCTGGCGCCCGGCGGCGTGATGGCCTTCACGGACGCCACCTGGTTCGATCCCGATCCGCCGGAGGAGGCCCGGCGCGCCTGGGCCCAGTGGTACCCCACCATGGGGACCGAGGCCGGGAACCTCCGCATCGCCCGGGAAGCGGGGCTGCGGGTGCTGGGCCACTTCCGCCTGCCCAGTCAGGACTGGTGGGACTACTACGACGGCGTGGCGGCCAGGTTCCCGTCCTTTGCGGAGGATGAGGGCCTGGCACCGGTGATCGCGGCCCAGAGGGCCGAGATGGACCTCTACCGGCGCACCGGCTCCAGCTACGGCTACGTCTTTTACGTGCTGCGGAAACCCCAGGAGCCTTCTAGAGCCCGCCCTGGTCCAGCACCGTCTTCAGCCGCGCGTACCCGCTCTTGCTGACCGGCAGGCGGTTGCCGTCCGTGAGCACGGCCACCCAGCTTTCGCTGGGGGTCTGCTCCAGGCGGGCCAGGCGGTCCAGCTGGATGATGAAGCTGCGGTGGATGCGCAGGAAGCGCTTGGGATCCAGGCGCTGCTCCAGGCTGGAGATGGTCTGCTGCTTCAGGTGGCTCTTCTCGGGGGTCTTGAGGAGCACGTAGTCGTCCTGGGCCTGCACGTAGTCCAGCTTGGCCAGGGGCACCAGGCTCACCTTGGTGCCGTCCTTGACCACGAGCCGGTCCAGGGGCCAGTCGCTGCGGGCGGCGTCGTGGAGGGCCGCGGGCTGGGGGCCCGAAGGGGCGCCCTGGCCGCAGCGCGCCTTGGCCCGCACCAGGGCCTCCTCGAAGCGGTCGGCGCCGAAGGGCTTGAGCAGGTAGTCCACGGCGTGGACCTCGAAGGCCTTGAGGGCGTGCTGATCGTAGGCGGTGATGAAGACGACCGTGGGCTGCGGGTCCAGGAGTTCCAGCACCTCGAAGCCCGTGAGCTTGGGCATCTGGATGTCCAGGAACAGGAGGTCGGGCCTGTGCTCGGCGCAGGCCTTCACGGCCTCGAAGCCGTTGGGGCAGCTGGCCACCACCTGGATCTCGGGATGGGCGGCGAGGTGCTCGGCCACCACGGCCCGGGCCAGGTCCTCGTCGTCCACGATGACGGCGGTGTAGGTGCGTTCGGTCATGGCTTGACCTCCTCGTGCGCGGGAAAGACCATCAGGACGCGGTGGACGCCGCCGGCGATGCCGGCCTCGAAGCGCATGCGGTCGCCGAAGCGCATCTGGAGCCGCGAGCGCACCTGGCGCAGCCCCAGGCCCAGGCCCTCGGGGGCCGGCATGTCCTCGTCCACGGGGTTCTCCACCCTCAGTTCCAGCACGTTCCCCTCCCGCCGGGAGGCGATGCGCACCACGCCGCCCTCGGGGAGCCCGGCGATGCCGTGCTTGATGGCGTTCTCCACCAGGGGCTGCAGGAGCAGGGCGGGGATCTCCTCTCCTTCGGTGTCGGGCGCGATCTCCCAGGCCACCTGCAGGCGGGCCCCGAAGCGGATCTGCTCGATGGAGAGGTAGCTCTTGAGCAGGCCCACCTCCTCGGCCAGGGTCACCAGCCGCTTCTCGCCCAGGCGCAGGCTGCCCCGGAGGAAGTCGGAGAGGAGGATGCACATGGTGCGGGCCCGGCCCGGGTCCAGGGTGGTCAGGGCGCTGATGGAGTTGAGGCTGTTGAAGAGGAAGTGGGGGTTGAGCTGGGCCCTGAGGGCGCGCAGCTCCGCGTCCTGGGCCAGCAGGCGCATCTGGGCCTCCCGGTCCTCGGCGGCCTTGCCCCGTTCCATGGCGTCGATGAGGTAATGGAGGGTGAGCACGGCCAGGTAGAGGACGGCGCCCAGGCCCAGCAGGGTGGGCAGGGCGGCCCGGGTCCGGTCGTAGAGGCCCGAGAGGAGGTGGATGCGGGATAAGATCCAGGCCAGGCCCTGGGCGGCGGCGCCCCACAGGGCGGCCATGACGGCGGCGGCGGTGAACCAGGCCGTCCAATGGCTGCCCACCCGGGTGGAGGCCAGGGGCAGGGCCCGGCACAGGTACCAGCTGGACAGGAAGAGGAAGGCTCCCAGGAGGCAGAGGGGCAGGACGAGGACCAGGGCCTCCAGGAGGGCCCAGCCCTGGCTGAGGGCCACCAGGAGGAGGAGCGCGACGATGGGGACCCACCCCAGAAGGTAGGTCCCCGTTCGCGCGCGGCTGCCGAGGATGGGGTTCACGTCAGTTGGAGACGACGAGGCCGCCGAAGAGCACCATGCCGGTGATCACCAGGTGGACCCGGGGGGCGCCCTCGGCGGAGGGCAGGTGGAGGGTCTTGTCCTCGAAGCCGCCCATGATGGCCGTGCCCTTCATGGTGACCGCCCAGCCCTGGGGCACCTTGACCTCGCCCCCGCCGAAGAGGACGAAGGTATCCACGCGCACCTGGGGGGCCTCCAGGGTCGCCTGGCGCAGATCCAGCTCGAAGCCGCCGAAGATGGCCGTCAGTTCGGCGCCCTTGAAGTCCTGGCCCGTCACCCGCCGCTTGGTGCCGCTGAAGACGGCCGTGGAGGAGACGAAGGCGTCGCTGGCCGCCAGCTCCGGGGGGACCCCCCGGTTCCGGCGCAGGGCCTTCATCACCACGAAGACGCCCAGGCCGATGATGACGATGGGGCCGAACAGCTCGGAGATGTTGCCGTCCGTGAAGTTGTGCACAAGGAAAAAGATGCCGGCGGCGATGAGCACGTAGCCCGAGATGCCCTTGTCCTGCGGGCCCTGGCGGGTGAGCTTGCCGATGCCGAGGACGATGAGGATGAGGGGCCACAGATTGCGGACGAAATCATGGCCGCGGAAGAACGGCATGTTGTCCAGCAGGGCCAGCAGTCCGGAGACGATGATGGCGATGCCGATCCACAGGCGGGTAGGGTTGGCTTGGGGGGTGTGTTCGTCGTAGGGGGACATGGAAGTCTCCGAATCAGCCTAGCAGATCGTCAGGAGCGGCCGCTCTTCTGGGCACTGGCAACGGGCATGAGCGCCAGGAGGCAGGGGGTGAGGAGGGCCGACAGCCACCAGAAGGCGGTGGGGCAGCACGTTTGGATGGCTTGCAGGAAATCCATGGGATCCTTCTCCCTGCAAC
This sequence comes from Holophaga sp., assembly GCA_035298525.1. Taxonomy (GTDB): domain Bacteria; phylum Acidobacteriota; class Holophagae; order Holophagales; family Holophagaceae; genus Mesoterricola. Next base: position 21,906 of record DATGXY010000097.1, on the reverse strand, counting down.
CAAGTTACGGGCTGGGCGAGGATCCGGGCGGGCCGATTCGGCGAATGGGGGGGATGGGTCGGCGAATGGCGGAAGGCGGGGGTCAGGCCCAGTCCACCCGCCCCCCCCGGCTCCGTTCCGTCCAGAGGGTCTCCAGGGCCCGGGCCCGGGCGCCGTCCTCCGTGAGGGGGAGGCGGAAGCGCAGCACCGTTTCCGCCCCCAGGAAGTCCTGGCCCAGGATTTCCGCCTCCGGGAAGGCCCCCAGCACGGAGAAGGGCAGGTGGGCGTGGCCCGGATCCACGGTGATGGAACCCGTCCGCCAAAGGCGCACGGCTTCCAGGAGGCCCTGCTCCCGGGCCGCCGCCAGGGCCCCCTGCACCCCTTCCGTATAGGCCTTCACCAGCCCGCCCGTGCCCAGCTTGGTGCCCCCGTACCAGCGGATGCACACGGCGAGCACATCCACCACGTCCTCCCCCTCCAGCACCCGCAGCATGGGGGGGCCCGCCGTGCCCGAGGGCTCCCCGTCGTCGTCGGCGCCCCGCGCCCCCCCCGCCTCCCGCCAGGCAGAGCAGTGGTGGGTGGCGTCGAAGTCCCGCTTGCGGAGCCGGGCCAGCACCGCGTCCCGCTCGGCCCCGTCCGCGGCCGGGTGCAGCTCGGTCAGGAAGACCGAGGCCTTCTCCCGGAACTTGAAGAGGCAGGGAGCCAGGATGCGCTGCATGGATCCAGCATGCCAAAAAGCCGGGCCCCCGTCTCCGGGGGCCCGGCCCTTCATGTTCGGTCCCGTGACCGCATGTCCCGCGGCGCCCCCGTTGGGGCGGACGTGATGCCCGGGCTCCGCTTCCTACTTGGTCCCGAGATCCTTCAGGATCTTGGGATCGGGATCATCCTGGGCCAGGATCGTGTGGCAGCTGTCGCAGTCGGCGGCGATGGTCTTCTTGCCGTCCTTGGTGCTGTGGCTGCCGTCGTGGCAGCGGAAGCAGCCGCCATCCTGGTGGCCGATCTGGTTGGGGTGGGTGCCCCAGGTGAGCTTCATCTCGGGGTAGACGTTGCGGGTGTAGGCGTCCTGCACGGCCGTGGCCGCGGCGTCCACCAGGGCCTTCTTGTCCTTGTAGATGGCCGGGTAGGCCGACTGGTAGTACTCCACCACGCCCTTGGCGATGGCGGCGGCGCCCTCGGCCTGGGTCCGGTAGGGGACCTTCAGCAGCTCCACGGCCTTCTTCTTGATGAAGGGCAGCTCGCGGCTGATCATGCCCTTGGTGATGCGGTGGTCGATGGCCCACTCGGGGCTCTCGAAGGCGTGGGTGGGCCGGTTGTGGCAGTCCACGCAGTCCATCTTCCGCTCGGGCCGGGCCTTTTCGCCCTCCTTGGCCTCGCCGCCGAAGTACTCCACCAGGTTCCCCTGGTCGTCCCGGTACGTGACCTTGGTGATGTTCTGGCGGCGCTCGTCCGTGGCCACGTACGAGATGCGCTCGGAGGTATCGATGTGCCGGCCGTGGATGCCCGTGTTCTGCTCGCCGCTGCGGCCGCCGATCTTCAGCATGAGGACGGTGATGGAGGGGGTGTTGCCCTCATCCTCCAGGTAGTGGTTGCGCACCAGGATCTGGTTGCCGTGGAACTTCTGGGGCCAGTGGCAGGCCTCGCAGGTCTCCTTGGCGGGGCGCAGGCTCTCCACGGGGCTGGGGATGGGCCGCTGGTAGTTGTTGAACATCACCCCGAAGAGCTGGCGGACGCCGGCCATCTTGGCGGCGAAGAAGCTGTCCACGCCGGGCCCGATGTGGCACTGGGCGCAGCCCACCCGGGAGTGGGGGGAATCGGCGAAGGCCCGGTACTCCATGATCATGGGGGTATGGCAGGTGAGGCCGCAGAACTTGCTGCTGTCCATGTACTCCACGCCCCGCACGGTGGCCACGCCCAGGAGGGCGATATTGAGGCCCGTGGCGATGGCGACGATGGTGAGCACCTTGCGGATGTGCCGGGTGGTGAGGTCGATCTTGGGGGCGATGGCGGGCGCCGAACCGGCCTTCGTCATCTGCCGGAAGCGCAGCCACATGCCGAAGGGCATGAGGAACAGGCCGCCGAGAAAGAGGAGGGGCAGGGCGATGAAGAGCAGGATGCCCGTGTACGGGCTGGCCGAATGGGGGCTGGCCAGTTCGCGGAACCAGGACCAGAGCAGGGTGAAGCCCGCGCCGGTGGTCAGGATGCCGCCCAGGATGCTGATCCAGTTATCGCCATAAAAAAAGGCGGTCCGGAACCAACCTGTCATCCGTTCCTTCCAGTCCATGGGGGTACCTCCTATCCGGACAAGGCTATCCAATATTCCTTGTCCTGAAAATGGAGCATTAAATCACGATTTCAGCCGGGGAGCCGAGCTTGCGGAGGCTGCGGGTCAAACGCTCCCGGTACCGTTCCGGCAGGTCGGTCGCCATTGTCCACCGGGCCCGGTCCCAGTCCAGGGCCAGGACCCCCTGGGGACCCACCATGAAATTGGTGGCGTTCAGATCGGGGGCGTGGAGGCCCCAGGCGGCCAAGGCGGCCAGCATGGTCCGGATGGCAGGCAGGGCGCCCGGATCCCAGGCCCGGGGCCAGGGGTCCCCGGGGGCCAGGCGGGTGAGGTAGGCCCCCTCGCAGCCCCAGAGGCGGGGGCGGAAGGCGAAGCCCAGGGGTTCCACGGTGGGGAAACCCGCCTCCCAGAGGGCCCGGTGCACCCGCAGTTCTCCGGCAAAGCGTCCGGGGCCCAGGTAGACCCGCCCGTTCAGGTGGCGCACCAGGCCTCCCCGGCGGTAGGGCCGCACCACCGTGTCCCCGCACCGGAAGACCCCTCCGCGCCCGAAGACGCGGCCCAGGGGTTCCGGGGCGCCGGCGGGCTGGAGGTCCTCCGGGCCCACGAGGGTCCACCCGGCGCCCAGGCCGGGCAGGTCCCATCCCTCCCGGCGCACGAGGGCAGGCAGGGCGGGGCGGGCCGGGTAGGGCCAAGGGAGGGGCAGGGGAGGGACGCCCGGAAGGAGGGGCAGGGGCATATGCGCCATTCTAACCGGGCTCCAGGTCCGTCCAGGGGCCCCGGCGGGTGGGCATCCGGAGGGCCTCCTCCAGGTGCCGGAGGAAGGCCGCCCGGGTGAGGGTACGGGCGCCCAGGCTGTCCAGGTTGGCGTTGGGCACCTGGCCGTCCAGCAACCGGAAGCCCCAGGCCCACAGGGTGTCCCGCAGGGCCTGGAAGGCGGCCCGGGAGGCGTTGTCCTCCAGGCTGAACATGCTTTCCCCGAAGAAGGCTCCGCCCAGGGAGACCCCGTACAGGCCCCCGGCCAGGGTCCCGTCCCGGAAGGCCTCGAAGCTGTGGGCGTAGCCCGCGTCGTGGAGCTCCCCGTACGCCGCCTCCATCTCCTCGGTGATCCAGGTGCCGTCCTGGCCGGGGCGGGGGACGCGGGCGCACTGGGCGATGACCTCGCGGAAGCAGGTGTCGCGGCGGATCTCGAAGGGGCTCCTCGCCAGGGCCCTCCGGGCGGAGCGGGACAGCCGCCCCTCCCCGGGCAGGAAAACCGCCCGTTCCGGGGGCGACCACCAGAGGATGGGCGAGCCCTCCCCGTACCAGGGAAAGACGCCCAGGGCGTAGGCGTTCACCAGGCGCGGCACGGAGAGGTCGCCCCCCACGGCCAGGAGGCCGTCGGGGGCGGACCGGGCCGGATCGGGGAAGACGGGGGCTTCGCCCAGGGCGTAGACCGGCACGTCAATACCCGATGGGGGTCAGCTGGATGCCCTTGTAGTAGTGCTTCAGGATGGCGTCGAAGGTGTGGCCCTCGAGGGCCATGCCGTAGGCCCCGGTCTGGTCCATGCCCACCCCGTGGCCCCAGCCGCGCCCGTAGGCGATCCAGCGCCGCCGCGGCGCCTCGCCCAGGGCGTAGAGGCGGAAGACGTTGTCCTTGAGCCCCAGCAGGTTGCGGATGCGCATGCCCGAGAAGCGGTGGGCCCGGCCCGCCCCGTCCCGCACCACCATCTCCGTGACCCGGCCCTGGGGGTTGTGGGTCAGTTCGATGGCCTTCAGCGACTTGACGCCGGCGCGCTGGGCGAGCTTGTCCAGGAGATCGGCCTCCCGGATCTCCACCTTCCAGTGGGCCGTGGGATTGTAGCGGTCCAGGGCCGTGCCGTCCGGGTCCAGGCGCCGCACCACGAGGGGCGCCCCCTGGGGCCCGGGCACCCACTTGAGGCGGTCCCCCACCTGGATATCGGCGGAGGCCACCAGGCGCAGGGTCCCCCCCGGGGCCTCCTCGGCCAGGAGCAGGGGCGTGGCCAGGGGCAGGGGGCCCGGGCCGCCGTTCTTCACGCGCACCTGGCCGTCCAGGAGGAGGGTGCCCTCCAGCACCTCCAGGGGCTCCACCTCCTGCCAGAGCCGGCCCAGCGCCGTCAGGGCCTGGGCCAGGGTGGGGGGGGTGCGCCACCAGGCCGGGGGCGCGATGCCCCGGCGCACCAGGAAGGAGGCCAGGGGCTGGTCCGAGGGGGCCGGCGCCGCGTCCCCCAGCAGGTACAGGGCGTCCTGGGGGCGCTCCATGCCCTCCACCACTTCCTGGAAGCCCAGGGACCCGGCCATCCACAGGAACAGGTTCTTCCCGGGGGGCAGGGCCTTGCGGCCCAGGCGCTCCGCGAGGCGCTCCACGGCGGGGCGCAGGTCCTCCGCCGCGGCGGTCTTCCCCATGGCCGGGGATTCCAGCGCCTGGGGCGCCACGAAGCCGGAGGCCGCCAGGCGCAGGATGTCCCAGCCCAGCCAGGGCGTGTCGCCCTTGGGGGCCACCGAACCCCGGAAGGGCAGGGTGCGGGGGGCCTCCGCGTAGTTGGAGACCCCCTGCAGGTAGGGGGCGGATCCCCCGAAGACGAAGCTGTTGTCGATGGTGGCGCCGCCCGAGTCGGCCATGAAGAGGGCCTGGATGGGCTTGCCCCCGTGGGTGGCCACCAGGCTGGAGGTCTCGGCCACGGCCCGGTCGGTGAGGGCCTGCTCCCCGTCGCGGCCCCCGTAGACCTGGTCCGCCACCGTGTCCAGCAGATCGAAGCCGTCCCTGGCGCGCTTGCCCAGGTTGGCGTACGCGTAGGTGCGGGCCGCCACCGCCTGGGCCTTGAGGGCCTCCAGGGCGGGGTATTCCCAGGCGCCCATCTCCCTGGGCACCACGCCGCGCAGGTAGGTCTCCAGGTCCAGGGCGTTCACCACGGTGAGGCGGCCCTGGGCGTTGGGGCGGATGGTGACCATCCCCCGGTAGCGCCCCTTGCCGGCCAGGGCCGTGAGGCCCCCCTTGGGGGCGAAGGCCACCCCCTCGATGGGAAGGGGGATGCGCTCGTACCGCTCCGTCACCGCGTACAGGGCCCGGGCCTTGCGGGGGGCGCCCGGCCTGCTTTCCGTGGCCACCCAGAGCTCGTCCAGGCCCACCGCCCCCAGCTTGGCCAGGAGGGGCTCCGCGTCCCGGGCGGACTCGAAGTGCCCCGTCAGCACCCGCCAGGTGCCGCCGTCGGACACCTCGACCTTGTCGGGCCGCTCCCCCAGGGCCGCCAGGCGCTTCATGAGGGCCTGGGCCTCCGCCAGGCCCAGGGGGCCCCCCACCTGGACCCGGTACTCGTCCGTGGGGTCCGCCTCGCCCCGGCTATCCCACCAGATGCGGATCCGCTCGCCGTCGGCCACGCGGAGGAGTGAACGACCGTCCAGGGACCGCACCTCCCCGCCCCCTTCCAGGGACACCAGCCACTCCAGCGCCTGGGTGTCCAGGCCCACCTTGATCTGGGGAGGCGCGGCGGCGGTCGCGAGGACCGGCAGGGCCAGGAGGAGGAGGGCGGCGGGCGGGGTCATGGAGCGCATGCCCCAGGGTACGCCACTTCCGGCTCCAGGGCGAAGCGGGAGGCATGGGCCCGCGCATGCCCGGCGCAGAAAAAAGCGGCATGCCGGGCTTGCGCACTTTAATAATCAATTCATATTTAAGGCATCAAGCTCGACTGAATCCCGGAGGCACCCATGCTGCGCAGCTGCCAGACCGAGTTGATCGGCATCCCCCGGCTGCACTGGATGGAGCAGCGGGAAGCGGCGCGCTGGAGGCGGAGGCGCGGCCGGCGGCGCCGGCGGGACCCCCTGGGTGCGCTCAGAGCTTGTCCCAGTGGCTGGCGTCGTACTTGTGCCGGAGATGGTGCTCCGTGTCGATCTGCGCGACCCGGTGCTCTCCGGCGGTGTCATCCGTGATGGCCTGCCAGCGGGTGTAGGACTCCAGGGCCCAGGGGCCGGCCTCCCGGGTGCCGTTGCCGCTCCAGCCCATGCCGCCGTAGGGCACGTGGGCCTCGGTGCCGGAGGTGGAGGCGTTCACGAACACCAGGCCGGTGCGGATCTCCCGCTTGAAGCGCTCGATGACCCTGCGGTCCTCGCTGTAGAGGGCGGAGCTGAAACCGTAGGGGGTCCCGTTGGCCCAGGCCAGGGCCTCGTCCAGGTCCTCCACCCGGCACAGGTTCACGGTGGGGCCCAGCACCTCGGTCTGGAAGAGCTTCATGGCGGGGGTGACCCCCTCCCACACGCAGGGCTGCACGTAGTGGCCCTTGGCCACGGGGCCCTTGACGCGCTCGGTGCGGTTGTCCTCCGTGATGCGGGCGCCCCCGGTGAGGAGCTCGGCGCCGTCCTCCTGGCCCATGGCCCAGTGGGCCTCGAAGGCCTTGGTGAAGCGGGCGTTGATCATGGGCCCGAAGAACACCTCGGGATGGGCGATGGGGTTGCCGATCTCCAGGGCGTCCACCGCGGCCAGGAAGGCCTCCCGGAAGGGCATGTACACGTCCTTGTGCACGATGAGGTTGCCCACGGAGGTCCGGCGCTGGCCCGCGGTGGCGAAGGCGCCCCAGATGGCCCCCCGCACCGCCAGGTCCAGGTCGCAGCCGGGCATGACCAGGAGCGGGTTCTTCCCGCTCAGTTCCAGGCTGGGGACGATGAGGTTGCGGCCCGCCGTCTCGGCGATCATCTTCCCCACGGCCGTGGCGCCCGAGAAGCAGAACTTCTGGTAGAAGCCCTTGTCCATGCCGGCCACCACGTGCTTGCCGCATCCGGTCCGGCCCTTGCCGTTGAGGATGTTCATGACGCCCGGGGGCAGGCCCGCGTCCATCATGCAGCGTGCGAACAGGTAAGCGATCGTCGGGGCGTCCTCGGAGGCCTTCCACACCACCGTGTTGCCGCAAAGGAGGGCGGGGATGATGCGGGCCGCGGGTCCGGACAGGGGGAACGCGCCCCCGGCCATGACGGCCACGACGCCCAGGGGCCGGCGGTAGGTGGACACCTCCCGGCGGGGCAGTTCGCTGGGGATGGTCTGGCCGTGGAGGCGGCGCCCCTCGCCCTGGAAGGAATGGCAGAGGTCGATGGCCTCCTGCACCTCGGCCTGGGCCTCCCTGATGGGCTTGCCCACCTCCCGGGTGATGACGGCGGCGAGCTTGTCCCGGTGCCGGGCGAGGCCCTCGGCGAAGCGGCCGATGAAGGCGCCCCGGAGGGGGGCGGGCAGGGCGCTCCAGGCGGGGAAGGCATTGGCGGCAGCCTTGGCCGCCTTCTCCACGTCCCGCTCCCCGCATTCGGGGAAGATGCCCACCGTGTCCCGGGTATCGATGGGCGAGCGGGAATCGAAGGAGGGCAGGTCCCCCTCCACCTCGCGGCCGCCGATCCAGTTGAACCCGATGACGGTCCGGCCATGGCTCGAGACCGAGGGGGCGTTCTCCTTCAGGTGCATGGGGGCTCCGGGCTTTTATCCAGGTAGAAGCATACCGGGAGGCGGGGGAAATGCCATGACCTGTTTGGGTTTGGGCGCCCCCGGGGAGGGGGCGGGTTGTGACGGCGATCCTTGCGTCCGTCCACCCGGGTGCGCCAACCTTGCTGGTTCGGAGGAAGCCTTGCGTAGATTCGACCTGGCCATCGTGGGCGCCGGCATCGGCGGCGGATCCCTTGTGTACAACCTGCTGAAGCAGGGCTTCACCGGCTCCATCCTCGTGGTGGACAAGGGCGAGGCCGTGGCCACGGGCGCCTCGGCCCACTCCGCGGGCGGCTTCCGGAACCTCTGGACGACGCCCATCAACCAGCAGCTCTGCACCAAGGGCATCGAGCTCCTCAAGTCCTTCCAGGACGACATGGGCATGGGCATCGGCTTCCGCCAGTGCGGCTACCTCTTCACCTACTACAAGGGCCCCTGGTCCCGGATCCCCGCCGCCGCGGAGATCTGGAAGGCCAACGGGGTCAACTTCGACCTCATCGACCCCGCCCGGGTGGAGGCCCTGATCCCCGGCCTGCGGGCATCGGTGGAGGCCGTCGACCCCGACGTGCGCGAGTACCTGGGCATGGAGGACATCGCCGGCGGCGTCCTGGGCCACGACTGCGGCAGCTTCGATCCCAGCCAGGCCGCCGTCGCCTACTTCGAGCGCGCCCTGGCCGACTTCGCCGCGAAGCCCGTCCTCGAACTGAAGACCGAGGCCGTGGGCGTCACCTTCGACGCCTCGGGCCGGGCCACGGGCCTGAAGCTCAAGGGCCCCGGCGGCGCCGAGGAGACCGTGGAGGCCGGCATCGTCGCCCTCTGCTCCGGCCCCTGGACCAACAACCTCCTCCGCGCCTCGGGCTGCCCCGACTCCGACCTCATGCCCATCATCAGCCAGAAGCGCATGATGTTCGTCACCGACTTCCCCGACCAGGACCCCCGGTGGGAGGACATCCCCCTCACCATCATCGACCAGGGCATCTACTTCAAGAACGAGAGCGGCAACCTCCTCATCGGCAAGGCCAAGCACGACGCCCCCGACAGCCTGGAGACCGGATTCGAGCCCGACTACTACGTCGAGGAGATCAACCTGGTCATGCAGGAGCGCATGCCCTCCACCGCCACCTGCAAGCTCAAGAGCGGCTGGGCCCACCTCTACGACACCACCGGCCCCGACCACAACGCCATCCTCGGCTGGCACGCCGAGCACCCCGGCCTCCTCCTCCAGGTGGGCTACAGCGGCCACGGCGCCATGGAGAGCCCCGCGGTGGGCATCAGCCTGGCCGAGCTGATCATCACGGGCGGCTACCGCTCCATCGACCTCACCCCCCTGCGCTGGAGCCGCTTCCGCGAGGGCGATCTGGTCAAGGAGACCATCGTCATTTAGGCCTCCCCGGGGGGACCCGGGGCGGACAAGGGCCGGCAACCGGCTTAGAATGAAGGACCGGGGACGTCCCCGGACGGAGTCCCCTTGTTCGAGAACATCCAGCTCGCGACGGTCCTCGTCACCTACGTGGCCGTGCTTTTCGCCCTCTGCGTCCACGAGGCGGCCCACGCCACGGCGGCCTACCTCCTGGAGGACGACACCGCCAAGCGCCTGGGGCGCATGACCCTCAACCCCCTCGCCCACATCGACGTGCTGGGCACCGTCGTGTTCCCCCTCCTGGGCATGCTGGGCAACGTGCGGGTCCTGGGCTGGGCCAAGCCCGTGCCCGTGGACCCCAACCGCCTCACCCGGCGCTTCACCATGCGGGTGGGCAACGCCCTGGTGGCCGCGGCGGGGCCCGCCTCCAACCTGGCCCAGTCCCTGGTCTTCCTGGTCATCCTCTGCCTCCTGATCCGCTTCGGGCTCCCCTTCGACGGCCCCCTGCGGGACGCCGTGCTCCGGAAGGCCATGTTCGCCCCGGTGGAGACCTTCCTCTCCATCCCCGACTTCCCCGCGGGGCTGGCCCTGGCCCTGACCCTCCTGGGGCGCCTGGTGGCGGTGAACGTGGGCCTGGCCATCTTCAACCTCCTCCCCTTCGGTCCCCTGGACGGGGCCTGGATCCTCCGGGGCATCCTGCCCTGGAAGTGGCTGCCGTCCGTGGACAAGGCCCAGCCCATCGTCACGGTCATCCTGCTCGCCTGCTTTTTCCTCTACCCCAAGGTGATCATGGCCATCCTCTGGCCCTTCTACTACGTGGCCGACAACTTCTACGTGTACCCCCTGGCCCACCTGCTGCTGGGCGCCTGAGACCGGAGTTCCCGAATGGAAGAGAAGTTCCTCCTGACCAACGAAGACCAGCAACAGGAATCCGCGACGTTCCTGGAGTCCTCGCGCCGCAGCCAGGCCATCTGGGCCGACCTGCCGAAGAACCCCGGCAAGTACCGGGTGCTCACCGGCGAGCGTCCCACGGGCCCCCTCCACATCGGGCACCTCTTCGGGACCCTGGCGAACCGCGTGCGCATCCAGGACCTGGGCGCCACCACCTTCATCGTCATCGCCGACTACCAGGTGCTCACCGACCGGGACAGCGCCGACGCCGTGGGCACCAACGTGCACGAGGTGATCCTGGACTACCTCGCCGCGGGCCTGGACCCCGAGAACGGCCGCACCTTCTTCTTCAGCCACAGCCACGTGCCCGAGCTGAACCAGCTGCTCCTGCCCTTCATGAACCTCGTCACCACCGCGGAGCTGGACCGCAACCCCACCGTGAAGGAGGAGATCCGCGCCGCCGGCCTCAAGCAGGTCAACGCGCTGATGTACACCTACCCCATCCACCAGGCCGCGGACATCCTCTTCTGCAAGGGCAACGTGGTTCCCGTGGGCCGCGACCAGCTGCCCCACCTGGAGCTGACCCGCAAGATCGCGCGGCGCTTCAACGACCGCTTCTCCCCCGAGACCCCCGTCTTCCCCGTGCCCGACGCCCTCCTGAGCGACATCCCCCTCGTGCTGGGCACCGACGGCCAGAAGATGAGCAAGAGCCGCGGCAACACCATCATGATCCGCATGACCCCCGAGGAGACCGCCAAGGTCCTCAAGGGCGCCAAGACGGACGCCGACCGCAACATCACCTACGATCCCGCCAACCGCCCCGAGGTGGCCAACCTCCTGCGCCTCGTCTCCATCTGCACCGGCGAGACCCCCGAAGCCGTGGCCGCCTCCATCGGCGACGGCGGCGGCGGCCGGCTCAAGGCCACCCTCACCGAGGCCCTGAACGCCCACCTGGCCCCCATGCGCGAGCGCCGCGCCCGCCACGCCAAGGACCCCGGCTACGTGAAGGACGTCCTCCGCCGCGGCGTCGCCCGCGCCCGGGAGGAGGCCATCGCCACCCTGGAGCAGGTGCGCAAGGCCATGAACATGGATCACGGGCTGCATTGATCCGCACGCGGGTCAGCCCCCCAGGGCGATCGCTGCAGCCCCTCTCCCGTCCCCTCCCGGTGCCGGGGTCCGAAGCCTGAAGCGGGCGCGGAGGGGGACGAAGCTGCCTTGCGCCGCGTTCTTGGCGGAGTATCTTGGCGCACCAGAGGTGTCCCCTTGCCCCGGATCCTGGTTCGCAACCTCTCCGAAAAGGCCCACAAGGCCTTGAGTCACCGCGCCGCCCTGCACCGGGTCAGCCTCGAGGCCGAGATCACGGCCATCCTTGAACCGGCCTCGTCCGCCGAGGAGGGGTTCGTCCTTCCAATCATGCTGACACCCAGGCAAAAGGGCGGGGAACGTTTGTCGGAGATCGTTTCCGAAGGACGCCGGAGATCTACCTGGACGCCAGCGCCCTCGTGAAGCTCCCGGTGGAGGAGGATGGATCCTTGCCTGTGAGGGAGGCTGTAGCGGGAAAGGCTGTCAGGACCTCGACGATCGCTTTCGTGGAAGTCCTCTCGGTGATTTCACGGAAGGCGGACCTCGACGCTGACGAGCGACTGTTCGCCATTCGGGAATTCCTTTCCTGCTGGCGCAGATTCAATGCCGTCCCAACGGACCCCATCCGGGAGGCAGCCGGGGTGCTTACCCGTGGGCATCGCCTCCGGGCCTTCGACGCCATCCACCTGGCTGCGGCCCTGGCGCTGGGGTGCACCCGGATCGATCATCTTCGCGGTCTACGACCGGGATCTGGCCCGAGCTGCCCGCAGGGAAGGATTCCGGATCCTGACGGATCCCCGTTTCGAGAACGATGGGGCAGGCACGTGAACCCCTGGCGCGCGTTTTTCTAGGCTGAGCCCTTGCCCGGTTCCGCCCCTCCCAACTCGCCCGTTCCGAAGGAATCGGGGACCTCTTTTCCGCTTGCGTTTTCCATGGTTCCAGGTATTCTAGAACTTCCGAGTCGGTTCCTTAGCTCAGCTGGTTAGAGCATCTGACTCTTAATCAGAGGGTCCAGGGTTCGAGTCCCTGAGGAACCACCAATCGGAACAGCACATAGGCCCACCTCGCGGTGGGCCTTCCTGTTTCTAGCCTGCAGGCGTCCTGCATCCACGACAGGGCATTGGGGCAATCGCGGTGATGCGATGAAAACCCTTGCTGGCTCCGTCCTGTCCCAGTCGAACAAGAAGCGATGGCCACGGGCGCCCATTCGGTTGAGTCATTCCTGGATGGCGCCCATCAGGGGTTCTCTTGGCGGGACCGCGGTCTCGATAAGCCCCGGAGCCGCCGTGTCTCGGGGCTTTCCTCGTGCCCAGGAGGGTCCGGCACGGCCGGTTGGGCGCCTTCGGTCCGGGGCCGGGGGCGGAAGGGGGGTTGACGGTAAAAATATCGTGTGCGATAAAATCATAGGCGATACAAGCCGTCCGGAGCCCGATATGAAGAACCTCTACGAAATCACCGCGACCGCCCAGGGGGGGCGCAACGGCCATGTCACCAGCTCGGATGGCGTCCTGGATCTCCAGCTCGCCCTGCCCAAGGGCCTGGGCGGGCCGGGGGGGGCCGCCCCCAATCCGGAGATGCTCTTCGCGGCCGGATACGCGGCCTGCTTCGACAGCGCCCTCGCCTTCGTCGCCGCCCAGCGCAAGGTGTCCGCGGGCGCCACCCGGGTGGACGCGACGGTGGGCATCGGCCCCCGGGCCGACCGGGGATTCGCCCTCTCCGTCCAGCTTCGGGTGCAGGTCCCAGGCCTTCCCCCGGAGGAGGCCCGGGCCCTGGTGGAGGCCGCCCACGCGATCTGCCCCTATTCCCACGCGGTCCGGGGCAACATCGCTGTCACCCTTGAGCTGGCCTGAGGAGGCGGGGATGCCCACGCTCTTCGATTTCACCGCACGCTCCCTGCGAGGGGAGGAGGTGGCGCTGTCCCGGTTCGCGGGCAAGGTGGCGCTCGTGGTCAACACGGCCAGCCGCTGCGGGCTCACGCCCCAGTACCGGGGCCTGGAGGACCTCCACCGCAGGCTGGGCCCCGAAGGACTCGTCGTCCTGGGCTTCCCCTGCAACCAGTTCGGGGAACAGGAGCCGGGGGATTCGGCCTCCATCGGGAACGGCTGCCTCCTCAACTACGGGGTGACCTTTCCCGTGTTCGAGAAGATCGAGGTCAACGGGCCCGGGGCCCATCCCCTCTTCCAGTGGCTGACCGGGGAACTGCCCGGGTTCCTGGGGCCGCGGGTGAAATGGAACTTCACCAAGTTCCTCGTGGACCGGGACGGAAGGCCCATCCGGCGCTTTGCGCCCATCACGGCTCCTGGGAGACTGGAGGCGCCGGTGCGCGCGCTTCTGGGGGGCTGACATGGCGAGGGCGAAGAACGGATCCTCCGGGCCGGACCTGCTGCGCCTGGAGAACCAGGTCTGCTTTCCCCTCTACGCCACGTCCCGCCTGGTCACGCGCCTCTACCAGCCGCTCCTGGAGCCCCTGGGGCTCACCTACCCGCAGTACATCGTCATGATGATCCTCTGGGAGGACGCCCCTTGTCCCGTGGGAAGGGTCGGGGAGCGGTCCCTCCTGAACACCAATACCCTGACGCCCCTGCTCAAGCGGCTGGAGCAGATGGGCTTCCTCGAGCGCAGGCGCAGTCCCCAGGATGAGCGGGTGGTCGAGATCCACCTCACCCGCGCGGGATCCGCCCTGCGCGAACGCTGCGCCGCCATCCCGGAAACCCTCGCCGGCAGCCTTGATTTCCCTGTGGAGAAGCTCCTCCTGCTCAAGTCCATCCTGGATGAGCTCTCGGAACGCCTCCAGGAAGCCGCCCGCAAGGACCCATAGCTGGACGCCGGATCCTTTCCAGCCATTGCGCCTTTCCTTTTTTCCGGCTTTCGGCACACTGGGCGCACCCCGACGGAGGTCCCATGGATCGCCTCCCCGCAGTGGATATCGATGACGCCGAAGCCCGCTTCCAGACCTTCCGGGATTTCGCCTTCCGGCTGGGGGTGTTTTCCTCCGTCGTCCCGACCTTGATCGGGCTGCTCTTCGGGCATTTCCAGGCGCACCACGGCCCCCGCCCCGCCACGGGCTTCATCCTGGCCACCGTGGCGGGCCTGGCCTATCCCGTCTGCATCCGGGCGGGCATGGGCCGCCGGGTCCTGCCCTGGGTGCTCTTCGCGTCCATCACGGGCCTGAACCTGGCCGTCATCTGGGCCCTGCCCGCCCTGCCGGGGGGGATCCGGGCCAATATCTGGATCCTCATCCTCCCGGGGCTCGTCGGGGCGCTCTTGAGCCTGCCCTTCACCCTCCGCCAGACGGCCCTGGAGGCGGGAGGAAGCCTCGCCATTCCCCTGGTGGCCCGGGCCACGTACGCGGACGCCTTCCCGCTGGTGGACTACTACGCCGTCCTCCTGCCCATCCTGTTGGTCTTCGTTTACTTCAAGGTTCTCCTGGACCGCCTATTCCGGCAGGTCCAGAACCAGGTGCGCACCATCCACGACCTGGCGGTGCGGGACGCCCTGACGGGCCTCCACAACCGCCGCTTCTTCATGGAGCAGGGGGACCGGCTCCTGCGCCTGGCGGAGCGGGGCCATCATCCCGCGGGGCTCCTCATGGTGGATATCGATCACTTCAAGCGGGTCAACGACCAGTTGGGGCATGCGAGCGGCGACCTGGTGCTCAAGGAAGTGGCCCGGCGCATGGGGGCCACCCTGAGGGATACGGACCTGGTGGCGCGCCTGGGCGGGGAGGAATTCGCCATCGTCCTGCCCGATGCCGGGCCCGGGGCCCTGGCGGCGGCGGCCGAGCGCGTCCGGGTGGCCATCGCCGGAGAGCCGGTGCCCCTGGAGGACCGGGCGCCCCACCTCGTGACCCTCAGCCTGGGCTCGGCCCAGCTGGGTCCCGGGGACACCCTGGAGGGTCTCCTGGCCCGGGCGGACGCGGCCCTCTACCGGGCCAAGGCCGAGGGGCGCAACCGGGTGGTCGCGGGCTAGACTTCATGCCCGGGCAGAGCCCGGACATGAAGTCTAGTTGGAAGCCTGGATCCAGTACCCCGAGAAACGCAAGGTCTGCTTGTTGTTTCCCACGGTGTCCTTGTCGACGACGACAAAGGCTTCCGCCCGGGTTCCGATGGCGAGGAAGACGGAGGAGGCGATCGGCGCCATGATGGGCTGGAAGCAGTGGGGAAGGGCGTCGGCCGTCGCGGATCGGGTGGTTTCCAGCACCACCTTGATGATGTACCGGGTCAATTCGCCGGCGCCACCGCCGGCCGTGAATTGGCTGGTGAGTTCCAGGTCCACGACCCGGAGGGCCGGGTAGCGCTTGACGATGCCGTCGGTGACGAACGTGCGGACCTTCGGCTCGATCCTGGAAGCGCCTGTCTCCGCCTTGGCGGGTGTTGCGGCGGGGGAGGGAGCCGGACCTTTCCGGTCGGCGCCCATGGCATGGGCGGCCCCGAAAACCATGAGGCAACCAAGGTACAGGCAGGACTTGCAGCGGCTCATGCGGCCTCCGGGGTTTTGGGATGGGGGTCTTGAAGGGGATTATGGCACCGGTCCGCCATGGGCCTCGCTCGGGCGCGGATCAGGTCCGGGCCCGGGAAGAGTGCGGCTGCGAGGCAGGGGGCGAATTCGGGCATCGATGGTCCAGCGGGAATGGCTTTCATTGTAGTCGCGGGGTGGAAAGAATGGGGGGGGCGGGCCCTCCCGGGAGCCCTCCCCCGAGCCGGAAGGGAGCCTCCATGAAGATCCTCGCCCTGGAAATGGAACTGGTGCCCGATCCGGCCGCGTTCACGGCGGACCTTCTGCGGGCGGAGGCCCGGGCCCTCTGGGAGCTCCAGGTGGCGGGGCTGGTGCGGGAATGCCATTTCCGGGCGGACCGGCACGAGGCGGTGCTCGCCCTGGAATGCGCCGGCGTGGAGGAGGCCCGGGAGGCCCTGGGCCGCCTGCCCCTGGTGCGGGAGGGGCTCATCGCCTTCGAACTGGTGCCCCTGGCACCCTACGACGGCTTCGCGCGGCTCTTCGGGCAAGGGGAGGCTTGACCCGCCGACGGCTTCACGGTTGATCCTGGCCCCCGCGCCCCGGTGGGCGCCGGAGGTGACCATGGACGGGAAGGAACGTTTCGAGGCCGATCTGACGGCCGTGATGGCGCTGCGGGCCGCCCCGGACCGGGTGCTGCCCCTGCTGTGCCCCGTGCGGGAGGCGCTGTGGATCCCCGGCTGGGAGGCGGAGGTGCTCCACTCCCGGAGCGGCGTGGCGGAGCCCGGATGCGTGTTCCGCACCCGGGACGTGGACGGCTCCGCCCGGGTGTGGGTGGTGACCCGCCACGAACCGGGGGCCGCGGACTTCGTGCAGTTCCTGGAAGGGCGCGGGGTGATCCGCCTGGAGATCCGTCTTTCGGCGCAAGGGGAGGGGACCCGGGCGGAATGGCGCTACTGCGCGCGGGCCCTGGAACCCGGCGCGGACGGGTGGATGGAGGCATACACGCCCGAGGCCTTCCGGTCCAGAATGGGACGTCTGGAAACCCTCCTGAACGACCACCTGGAGGCCACCGCCCCATGCTGACCATCTCGGCCCTGGCCCGGCGCTTCGGACTGGCGCGAAGCACCCTGCTCCACTACGACCGCCTGGGCCTCCTCAAGGCCCAGGACCGCACGGGCTCGGGCTACCGGCTCTACGGGCCCGAATCCGCGGCGCGCCTGGAGGCCATCCGCACCTACCGCCGCGCGGGGCTTTCCCTGGAGGCCATCCGGAGGATCCTGGCCGGTTCCGAGGGGGACGTCGCCCGGGCCCTGGAGGCGCGGCTGGTGGAACTGGACCGGGAGATGGCGGACCTGCGGGCCCAGCAGCGCCTCCTGGCGGACCTGCTGGAGCGGCCCGGCCTCGCGGAACAGGCCGGGCCCCTGGACCGCGCGGCGTGGACGGACCTGCTCCGGGCCTCCGGCATGTCGGACGCGGACATGGAGACGTGGCACCGGACCTTCGAGGGCAGGGATCCGGTCCGTCACCAGCGGTTCCTGGAGGCCCTGGGCTTCGGCGCGGTGGAGGCGGAGCGCCTCCGCGCGCGGTTCCGCGCCCCGGAGGCCCCTTCCCACCGGAGACCTTGAAGACCATGGACGGCCCCTTCCTCATCCGCGAACCCGCCCCCTCCGAGGCCCCGGAGGTCTGCGACCTCGTCCGGCGCGTCTTCGACGCCTACGTGGGGCCGGAATACCCCCCGGAGGGCACCGCCGAATTCTACGCCTTCGCCAATCCCCAGGCCCTGGCGGGGCGGGCAGGTCCCGGGCAGGTGCTCCTGGTCGCGGAGCAGGGGGGCGCCCTTTGCGGCATGATCGAGACCCGCGGCCTCAGCCATGTCTCCCTCCTTTTCGTGGACCGGCCGGGGCAGGGCATCGCCCGGGCCTTGTTCGAGCGGGCCCTCGCGGAGGGCCTGGCCCGGGATCCGGGCATGACGCGGATGACGGTGAACGCCTCCTCCTACGCGGAGCCGGTGTACCGCAAGCTGGGGTTCGAACCCACGGGGCCGCGGCAGACCCGCAACGGGATCACCTTCATCCCCATGGCGAAGGTCCTGTAGGGACGGGCCAGGACCAGGGTAAGGTGGAAGCCTGAATTCAGCCCGACGGACACCCATGGACATCCAGCCCCTGGCGCAGTACGCCATCCACGCCGCCCTCCTGGCCCTCTTCGGGTGGCTGATCCGCCCGAAGAAGCGCCTGGGGGACGCCGGTACCGGGGCATGCTCCCTGAAGTCCCACGGGGGGATGCGGGTCCTGGCCGGCCTGGTGGGCCTGCTCGGGGTCTTCCTCCTGCTCCTCAGCGGCACCTTCTTCCTGGACCAGGACGGCATCCAGTGGGGCCAGGGCCTGGCCTGCACGGGGCTGAGTCTGGGGGTGCTCTACTGGGTGGCCCGGGTCTTCTCGCTGCGGGTGGAGGCGGACGCCAGGGGCCTCCGCTACGCCTGCGGGTTCCGGAAGGTGGTGGCGGACTGGGGCGCCGTGGAGGCCATCGCCTGGGAGCCGCGGGGGGCCTGCCACCGGGTCCGGACCCGGGGGGGGAGCTTCCCCGTATCCGCCAACCTCGAGGGGGCCGGGACCTTCCTGGCCATCTGCGCCCGCCATCGCCCCGACCTCCGGCTGGAGGGGCCGGGCATACCCGTCCCGGTCATCCACCCGGAGTGAGGGCGGCCCTCACCGGTCGCGCCGTCCTCCTTCGTCCTCCATCAGCTGGCCGATGGGGTTGGCGGTGTGCAGGCCCGAGGGTTCCTTTGGGCCTCGGGGGCCTTGCGCAGGCCTTCCAGGTCCTCCAGGGCCTCCCGGTACCAGCGTGAGCGCAGCAGGGCCCAGGCCAGGACGGCCACGGCCATCAGACCGAGGAATACGACAAGTCCGGGGGGCATGGGGCAAGGATAGCAGGCGGATCCATTCCCCTGGAGGAACGCGCCCGGCCTGCCGATAAGGACTCCGCAAGGAGGCTTTCGGCCCAGGGAGGGTGCCATGGCGGAGTTGTCGGTGGACGCGGGGGCCGGGGGCCTCGGCAGGTTGCGGGACGCCATCCTGATGAAGGTGGCCCTGGAAGGGAAGTCCTTCCAGGCCGCGCGCCGGGAGGCGGCGGAAGAGGCCGCGGCCCGGGGGGAGGCGCCGGCCGCGGAGGAGGACCTGGAGGTCTCCACCCTGGAGGCCTCCGCGGTGCGGGTGGAGGTGGCCACCGCGGACTTCACCCTCAGCATCGAGGCCGTCCGCGTGGAGGCGTCCTCCCTTTCCGTGCGACGCAAGGCGGAGGCCCCGCCCAAGGATCCCCTGGTGGTGGACCTGGAGGGGGGCGGGCCCCGCACCACGGGGGCCGGGGGGGCCCGGGCCTTCGACCTGGGCGGGGATGGCCGCGTGGCGCCCACCTCCTTCGTCACGGGCGGGTCCGCCTTCCTCGCCCTGGACCGGAACGGCAACGGTTCCATCGACGACGGGAGGGAACTCTTCGGGGACCAGCACGGGGCCGCCGACGGCTTCGCGGAGCTGGCCCGCTTCGACGACAACGCCGATGGGGTCATCGACGGCCGGGACGCGGTCTACGGGCGCCTGGAACTGCTGTACGGCAGCGGGGCCCGGACCTCCCTGGCCTCCGGCGGCGTGGTCTCCATCGGCCTCGACGCCCCGGCCTCCGGCGCCGTCACGGCCTCCGGAGACACGGTGCTGCGCGCGGGCAGGGCGGCGCTGGGGGGCGGGGGATCGGCGGGGATCTACGCCATGGGCCTGCGCACCTTCGACGCCCTGGCCTGAGGGCCGGCGGCGCCCATCAGGATCGCCTCCGCCTCCTCCCACCGGTCCTCCCCCAGGACGGCAATGCCCGCCCCGCGCAGCAGGGCCGCCGTCAGGCCTTCGCCGGGCACCCGGCGGCCTCCGAAGGCCCCGTCGTGGATCAGGGCGGAACCGCAGGAGGGGCTGCCCTCCTTGAGCACGGCGAGGACCACCCCTTCGGCCCTGGCCAGGGCCAGGGCGGCCTCGGCCCCGGCCCGGAAGGGGGCCGTCACATCCCGCCCCTCCCGGTCCAGGATGCGGGCCCGGCCCGCCAGGACGGCCCCGCCCCCCGCGCCCCCTTCGATCTCCGCCGGGGGCCGGGGCACGGGCAACCCCCCCGCCACCTCCGGACAACAGGGCACCACGCGGCCCTCCTGGAGCCAGCGCGCCAGCACGGGGTGCCGAACGGGCACCGAAGCCCCGTCGTACCGCACGGGTTCGCCCAGGAGGCAGGCGCTGACCATGACTTTTTTCATGAAGCCATTGTACGGGAGCGCAGGAAAATCCGGGCGTGCACCCGGACCCGGGTCCTATACTGCTTCCGGCGTCTTTTTTCCTACCTGGCCCACAAGGCGCCCGCCCTCCCGGGAGTCCCATGCACCCGCACCTTGATGATGCGCTCAACCGTTGGCAGGAGGCCGGTCTGCTGGACGGCGCCCAGGTGGCGGCCCTCCGAAGCTTCGAGGCGGACCGGAACGCCGAGGGGGCCTCCCGGCTCCGGTGGCCCGCGATCCTCGCCGCCTCCATGGGCGCCCTCCTGGTGGGCGCGGGCGTCCTCCTCTTCGTGGCGGCCCACTGGGATGAGATGGCCCCGGGGCCGCGCTTCGCCACGGTCCTGGTCCTGGTGGCTTCCTTCCACCTGCTGGGCGCGGTGGGCGCGGAGCGGGTGCCCCGGCTGGCGCCCGCCCTTCACGGAGTGGGGACCCTGGCCCTGGGCGCGGGCATCTTCCTGGCGGGGCAGATCTTCAACCTGCAGGAGCACTGGCCGGGGGGCGTCCTGCTCTGGGCCCTGGGGGCCCTGGCGGGCTGGCTCCTCCTGCGGGACTGGGTGCAGGCCACGCTCCTGGCCCTGCTGGCCCCCTTCTGGCTCGCGGGTGAATGGGTCGAAGCGGCCGACAGGGCCTGGCGGTTCAGCGAACTGGTCATGCGGGTGCTGGCGGCGGGCCTCCTGGGCCTCGCCGTCACCTACCTCTCGGCCCGCAGGGAGCCCGGCGATGGGCTGGCGCGCAAGGCCCTGGCCTGGGTGGGGGGGCTGGCCCTCCTGCCCCTGGCCATCTTCGCGGCGGCGGCCGGGACGGCCTCCCACCATGGCCTCCGGCCCGTTCCGGACGCCGGGCCCCTGGCGCCCCTGGGTTGGGTCCTGGCCCTGGGCCTGCCCCTGGCCGCGGCCTGGGGCCTCCGGCGCGCCGGGGTCTGGATGAACGGCGTGGCGGCCCTGTGGATCCTCGTCCTGGCCCTGGGCCGGCTCCCGGGCCTGGCGGTCTACGCCTGGTGCGCCCTGGGCGCCGCGGGCCTCGTGGCCTGGGGCCTGCACGAGTTCCGCCGGGAGCGGGTGAACCTGGGGGTGGCGGGCTTCGCCCTCACGGTGCTGCTCTTCTACTTCTCGGACGTGATGGACAAGTTGGACCGCAGCCTGGGCCTCATGGGCCTGGGGGTGCTCTTCCTGGCGGGAGGCTGGGCCCTGGAGCGCCTCCGCAGGCGCCTGAACGCGCGGATCCTGGGAGGTGCCGCATGAGGGCCATGCACAAGGCTTTCATCCTGACGGGGCTCCACCTGGCCCTCGTGCTGAGCCTGGGCGCCAAGCTGCGCCTGGATCGCGCCACCCGGCCCCGGGCCTGGTTCAAGGCGGGCCCCGTGGATCCCGTCCTGCCCATCCGGGGCCGCTACGTGTCCCTGCGCCTGGAGGTGCCCGTGCGCGGGGCCAAGCTGCCCCCGCCCGCCCCGTCCCAGGACCCCCGCCCGCGCT
The DNA here is from genome assembly GCA_035298525.1 of Holophaga sp. GTDB lineage: Bacteria > Acidobacteriota > Holophagae > Holophagales > Holophagaceae > Mesoterricola. The sequence continues at coordinate 624 of DATGXY010000097.1, read as the reverse complement.
CCCTGACCCGGTTCATGGGCCATCGCCTCCAGGTCCGCCTCGTGGCGGAAGGGGGCGGCATCCGGGCGGTGGCGGTGACGAGGGCCGAGACGGATTTCGGGCCTCCCGGGGAGGGGGTCCAATGGGCCCTCCTGCCGGAGGAGGTGCGGGGGTTGCCGGAGGACCAGTGGTACGTGCGCCTGGAGGAACCCGTGGCCTACTTCATCCCCGACACCAAGCGGGATCCCTCCCTGCGGCCGGGGGAGGAGGTGTGGGTGGAGGCCACCCTGCCGCGGCGGGGACCCCTGCGCCCCATCCGCCTGGGCATCCAGAAGGACGGAAACCTGCAGGAATGGAAACCCTGATGGACCTGGGCCCCCTGGCATCCGGGGAGGTGCGGATCCACGCCGTCCGCCTTGGGACGGAAACGGCCCCTTCCTGGCTGCCGGAGGCGGTGCGGGCCCGGGGGGACCGGTTCCGGGACCCCCGCCACCGCGAGGCCTTCCTGCTCGCCCATGCCTTCCTGCGCCGGGTGCTGGGCGGGTACCTGGGGGGCGGCCCCTACCTCGGGGACCTGGCGGCGGGCCCCCAGGGCAAGCCCTTCCTGCCCGGCCTGCCCCTCCACTTCAGCTTCGCCCGCGCGGA
>DATGXY010000096.1:0-2573 GCA_035298525.1 Holophaga sp. | reverse complement strand
GCCGCGGGCGCCGCGGGCGCCTCAGGGGCCTTCGGGGCCTTGGGCGCCTTGGGGGCTTCGGGCGGGGCGGGGGGCGCGGGCAGGGCCGGCAGGGGGGCCAGCTTGTCCAGGCGGGCCTTGAGGCGGGCGATCTCGGCCCGCAGTTCCTCCACTTCGGAACCCTTGCCGGCCTTGCGGATGATCACCTTGGCGTGGCCGGGGCCCGTCTCCTCCGTGACCGTCTCCCCCTCAGCGGTGCGGTGGATGGTGACATGGCGCTCCACCCGGGTCCCGGGAGCGCCTTCCCCCTTGCCGGTCTTGACGACGATCAGCTTGTGCTCGCCGGGCGCGGCGGGAAGGGTTTCCGTCCAGGTGCCGTCCTCGCCCTGGTGGCGGAGGAAGACATGGGTCTCCCCGTCCTTGCGCTCCAGTTCCCCCTTAATGAGGTCGGCGTCGGGGATCTCCACCGTCCTGCCGTCGATCTCGATGCGGGGGAGGCGGACCTTGACGCTCTTGCGCACCTCCTCGGCCATGGCCCGGGCCTTCTCCTGGAGGTCCTTCTGCAGGCGCTCCAGCTCCGCGTCGGTCTTGACGGTGCTCTTCCTCAGGGTTTCGGCCTTCTTCCGGAGGGCCTCGGCGGAGGCCTCCAGGTCCTTGGCCTTCCTTTCCAGGTCGGCGTGATCGATCTTCACGGTGTTGCGCACGGTGACGACCTTGGGCTCGGCCTTGGGGGCCTCGGGGGCCGGCTTGTCCTGGGCGAGGCCCAGGCCCGTGGCGGCGCCCAGGGCCGTGACGGCGAGGAGGGAGAGGAGCCCGGCCCGGCCCAGGGGGGACGGGGGCAGGGCGGGAAGCACGATGCGGCGGATGCGGTTCATCAGGTAACCTCCGGTGGCCGCGGGCGCGAGCCCGGGGCTGGATTCAAGGGGGAGTCGCAGCTCCTCCAGGGCCGCCAGGGCCCGGGCGTAGAGGAGCCGGTCGCCGCAGGCGGAGACCGCGGCGTCGTCGCAGCAGTTCTCCCGTTCGGCGCGGATCTGGCGGGAGATCCACCAGGTTGCCGGGTGGTAGAAGAAGAGGGCCTCGACCGCGGACTGGAGGATGTTCCAGAGGTAGTCGCGGCGCCTCACGTGGGCCAGCTCATGGGCGATCACCGCCTCCAGGGCCGCCGGGTCCAGGTTGGCCAGGGCCGCGGCGGGCACCAGGATCACCGGCCGGATCCAGCCGATGACCATGGGCACCTCCGCGGACCAGCTCCGCAGCAGGGCCACGGGGCGGTCCAGGCCCATGGAGCGGGCCAGGTCCGCGCAGCGCCGCGCCAGGGCCTCGGGCGCGGCCTCCACGCTGGAGAAGCGCAGGCGCTGGACCCAGCACCAGCCTCCCAGGAGGCGCAGGGCCATCACCGCCGTCCCCGCCAGCCAGAAGGCGGATGCGTAGGGCAGCAGGGGGGCCAGGGCCTCCCGCCAGGTGGCGGCGCGCGGACCCTCCATGGCCGGCCCCGCGGGGAGCGGGGAGGGCCAGGCCAGGGCCAGGGTGCAGAGGGCCGCCAGGGGCATGAGGGCCAGCGCCGCGCCCGCGAGGGCGTAGCGGGCCTCGGGACTGCGGCCCCGCAGGAGGCGGAGCCCCGCCCAGGCCAGGAGGCCCAGGAGGGCGCCCTGCCACAGGCTGTGCACGAAGGCCCAGCCCAGGGCCTGCACGAAGGGGGTTCCGGCCAGGCGGATCACGGCCGGCCCCCTTCGGCCCGGTCCAGGAGGTCCCGGATGGCCTGCAGCTCCTCCCGGGAGGCGCGGTGGCCGGCCAGGGCCTGCATGACGAGCCTGGAGGCGGAGCCTCCGAAGGCCCGGTCCATGAGGTCATGGACCAGGTGGGCCTGGGTGGCCTCGGCGCTCTGGGCGGCCCGGTACACGTGGGAACGCTCGCGATCGTCCCGCGTGACCAGCCCCTTGTCGGTCATGACCTGGAGCACCTTGAGCACGGTGGTGTAGCCCTGGTCCTTGTCCGTGCCCTCCAGCACCTGCCGCACCGTGCACGGCCCCTTCTCCCAGAGCACCCGCAGGATGGCCAGTTCGCCGTCGGTGGGCCGGGGGAGGGGATGGTTCATGGGGGGACTCCGAGGTCTACGAAGATATGTGTACGACAATTCTCGTAGGTTGCAAGGGGGAATGTTGGGGGCCACCTTTTGTCGAGGATCTTTTGAACCCAGAATCTGCAAAATGAACATCAAATTTGATGAATTGAACTCGATGATTTGCAAACATTGGTTTTACTTTAAGGACTCTCTTGATCCCCACCAGGCTGCGGTCCGGGGTGGGACCATGATCGACAGGTCGGCTTCCTGGGAGGCGGGCCTGCGCCCATTCATCGGATAGAAATCATGGCCAAGAAGGTGTCCTGTACCCGGTCGGGGTTGACGGATCGTGAGGCTGGAAATCCCTGGGGTTGATCATGCCGTAGCCGGCTGGTTATTGGCGAGGTTCATGTCGCGCTGCTGCTGGGGAGTGCGCCATCCGAGGGCCTGATGGGGACGACGCGTGTTGTAGGTCTGGCGCCAGATGTCGAGTGCGGCCTGGAGTTCGGCCCGACTTTCCCAGTCCTTGAGC
>DATGXY010000095.1:0-16180 GCA_035298525.1 Holophaga sp. | reverse complement strand
GCCGGCTCGCCCAGGGCGGTGGCCGTGCCCGTGGCCGCGTCCACCAGCATCAGCTGGGAGGTGCCGTAGTACTCGAAGAGCTGCTCGTCGTGGAGGCTGCCCAGGGTGTCCCGGGTCTCGTACGTGCTGCTCTGGCCCTTGCCGGCCCCGGCCTCCTGGATGGAGGGGCCCGGGGGGACCACGGGCTTGGCGGGGGGCGCGCCGAGGCCGGCGGGGATGGTCTTCACGAGGAGGGTCTTCTGGTCGGGCATCCAGGTGAGCTCGCCGCCGAACATCTGGTTGACCTTGACCGAAGGCGCCTGGCGCAGGGCGCCGGTGGCGCCGTCCCCGATCCACAGTTCAACGGTGGAGGGGGTCACGCGGGTGAAGGCGAAATGGCGGCCGTCGGCGCTCCAAAGGGGCCGCTGGGCGTACCCGCCGGGGGGCAGCTGGATCTCCGTGGTGGCGCCGTCGGCGACGCGCACGAGGGTCAGGCTGCGCACGGCCGGGGCGATGCCGTAGCCGCCGGGGGTGTCGTGCTTGCTGTGGTTGCCGGGCTCGATGCGCTCACCGGCCAGCTTCAGGTAGGGCGTGGCCACCCGGGCGATGGAGGGGTAGTCCTCCATGGACACGAGCAGGAGCCGGTCCCGGGTGGGGCTGAGGAGGGGCGAGGGCGTCGCGGGGATGCGCATCACGTCCAGGATGGCCTTGGGCGGCTGCTGGTAGCCCGCGGGCGCCTGGGCCAGGCCGGGGCCGGACGCCAGGATCGCCGGGATGGCGGCGAAAAGAAGGGTGGCCGTGAAACGGTTCGGCAAGATCGACCTCCGGGGGATGGGGTGGACTGGAAAACCGGGAACGCCTCGATCTTAACGCCCCCTGACCGCCGCGTGGCGGCGGGTTTTTCACATCCCCTCCCGGTTCATCCCCGGCTCAGAACCTCAGATCGCGCTCCCCGGCCCGGATCCGGGCCAGGTAGGCCTCGGCGGCGGACCGGGCCTTGGGATTGGGGATCGTGGCCAGTTCCTTGGCGATGATGCCCTCGCCCAGGCCCCGGAGCTCCTCGTCGCCGTAGTCCTCGATGTACTCCATGAGGGTCAGGAGGGCGTTGGGCTGGCAGACGTTGGCGATCTGGCCGCTCTTGGCCAGCTTCATGAAGCGGTCCCCGGTGCGGCCCTCCCGGTAGCAGGCGGTGCAGTAGCTGGGGATGTAGCCGTCCTTGAGCAGGTCCTTCAGCACCTCGGTGGGGCTGCGGTGGTCGGCGGGCTCGAACTGGGGCACGGGCTCGGGGTCGCCCAGCTTGTGGACCTGGGCGTAGCCGCCCACGCCCGTGCAGGAGCCGGCGCTCACCTGCGAGATGCCCAGGGCGATGACCTCCTCCCGGTACCCCATGGGCTCGCGGGTGGAGAGGATCATGCCCGTGTAGGGCACCGCCAGCCGCAGCACGGCCACGACCTTCTTGAAGTCGGCGTCGGAGACGAGGTGGGGGAACTGGGCGGCCGAGACGCCCGAGGCGCTGCGGATGCGGGGGACGGAGAGGGTGTGGGGCCCGACGCCCAGGGCGGCCTCCAGGTGCTCGCCGTGCATGAGCATGGCCACGGTGTCGTAGCGCCAGTCGTAGAGGCCGTAGAGTACCCCCAGGCCCACGTCGTCGATGCCGGCCTTCATGGCCCGGTCGTGGGCCGTGGTGTGCCACTCGTAGTTGCGCTTGGGGCCGCCCCTGTGGACGGCCTGGTAGGTGGGCTTGTGGTAGGTCTCCTGGAAGAGGATGTAGGTGCCGATGCCCGCGTCCTTCAGGCGGCGGTAGTCCTCCTCGGTGGTGGCGGCGACGTTCACGTTCACCCGGCGGATGGCGCCGTTGTCGAACCTCAGGGAGTAGATGGTGGAGATGCACTCCAGCACGTAGTCCAGGGGGCAGTTCACCGGGTCCTCGCCCACCTCCAGGGCCAGGCGCTTGTGCCCGAGGCTCTCCAGCACCCGCACCTCCTCGGCCAGCTCCGCCTGGTCCAGGCGGCGCCTCGGCATGGGGTTGCCGTGGTTGTAGCCGCAGTAGGAGCACTGGTTGACGCAGAAGTCGGAGAGGTAGAGGGGCGCGAACATGACGATGCGCCGGCCGTAGATGTGCTCCTTGATGTGCCGGGCCATGGTGAAGACCTCGCCCAGGATCTCCGGGTCCTCCACCTCCAGGAGGATGGCTGCCTCACGGTGGGTGAGGCCCCCGAAGGTCTTCGCCTTGTCCAGCACGGCCCGCACCCGGGCGGGGTCCTGGGCGGCGGCCTTGGCGGCCTCCAGGGTCTCCCGGATCTCGCCGTCGTGGATGAAGATGCCAGGGTCCATGGATGCGGGATCGTACGTCGTCACGGCGTCTCCTTCGTCAGCGCTGTCTTCACCGAGATCCCCCCCACCCGGCCCAGGCGGCCGGTGAGGGCGCTCAGTTCGTCGGTGGTGCCGTCCACGATGAGCGACACCACGGAAACCCCCCGCTCCCGGTACGGGATGCCCATGCGGCCCACCACCAGGTGCGCCGCCTCGTGGAGGATGGCGTTGACCGCGGGGGCCGCGTCCAGGTCCTCGACCACGATGCCCACGACGCCCAGGCGCTTGCGTTCCTGCTGGCGTTCCATGGGGCGGCCCTTTCAAGGGGCCCGACCGGGAGTGCGGAAGGAGGGTGTCGGCCCTGGGCCTTCCGCTCGGGGTTTGCCTCGCGGTCGGGGGGGTGGGGGTTCCGTCCGGCCCGGGAACGGATTCCTGGGCCCGACCCCTCCAGATTCGGGGCCGGGGAGGGGGGCGTCAACCCATCGGTGACCGATTTGATGACCTTTGGGTCAACTATTGTGATCCCCGTCACCCAAAAGAAAAATGAGTCTTAAATCTCGCGTTTTAAAATATTCGTAACAAATTGTCACGTTGTTCACCATTTCACGGACCCATCATGAAGCCCATTTCCGATAAGGTCATTGGCCGCCTGACCCGGTACCGCACGCTCCTCACCGAGCAGGTGCCGGAGGGCCGCACCCACCTCTTTTCCTATGAGATCGCGGCGGCGATGCGCCTGGCCGATTCCCAGGTCCGCCGGGACCTCATGGCCGTGGGCACCCGGGGGGTCCCCCAGCACGGCTACGAGATCGAGGCCCTGAAGGCCAAGCTGGACGACGCCCTGGCCCTGGACCGCGCCCACGGGGTGGCGGTGGTGGGGGCGGGGGACCTGGGCCGGGCCCTCATCGCCTTCCTGGAGGCGCGCCGTTCCACCCTGGAGATCCGGGCCGCCTTCGACGTGGACACCGCCAAGGTCAACCGGGTCTTCTCGGGCGTGAAGTGCTACGCCATGGCGGACCTGGACAAGGTGGTGGAGCGGGAGGGCATCACCCTCGCCATCCTCTGCGTGCCCGCGGGCGCGGCCCAGGCGGCGGCGGACGCCCTGGTCCACGCCGGCATCAAGGGCGTCCTCAACTTCGCCCCCGTGGCCCTGCGCCTCCCGGTGCACGTGGCCCTGGAGGAACTCGTCATCACCACCTACCTGGAAAAGCTCGCCTACTTCACCACCCATCCTTCAAAGGAGCGACGGAATGGCCGACATGAAGCGCGTTGAGACCATCCTCGAGGGCCACCCGGACGCCGGGCGCGACCACCTCATCCCCATCCTCCAGGAGATCCAGGAGGCGGAAGGCTACCTCTCCAAGGAGGCCATCATGCGGGTGGGGACCGCCCTCCACCTGCCCGCCAGCAAGATCTTCGGCGTGGCCACCTTCTACAACATGTTCCGCTTCCAGCCCAAGGGCGAGCACCACGTGATGGTGTGCCGGGGCACCGCCTGCCACGTGAAGGGCAGCAAGCGCGTGCTGGACCAGGTCACGCGCACCCTGCGCATCGAGCCGGGCCAGACCACGCGGGACGGGCGGTTCAGCCTGGAGGTGGTGGCCTGCATGGGGGCCTGCGGCCTCGCGCCCGTGGTGAACATCAACGGCCAGTTCCACGCCAAGGCCACCCCCCTGAAGCTGCAGCGCATCCTCGACGAATGCCGGGAACAGGAGCTCAGCCATGTCTAGCCCGAACGGTACCGCCTGCTGGGCCCCCGCGCCCCGTCCCAGTTCCGCCCTCCTGGCGGCCCTCAAGGACGGTCCCTTCCAGGGCCTCCAGGGCGAGGCCCTGGAGAACCTCATCGCCGGCCTGCGCCGGGAACGCATCGAACGCCCCGTCATCTACGTGGGGGCGGGCACCTGCGGCCTGGGCGCCGGCGCCGGGAAGACCCTGGCCAGGGTGAAGGCCTGGTGCCGGGAGACCGGCGTGGACGCCGAGGTGCGGGAAGTGGGCTGCATCGGCCTCTGCTCCGAGGAACCGCTGGTGGACGTGCAGCTCCCCGGCAGGGCCCGCATCTCCTTCTCCTCCGTCACCGCGGACCGGGTGGACGGGGTGCTGGAGGGGGCCTTCCAGCTCCGGCCCGACCCCGAGCGGGTCCTGGGCCAGTTCCCCGCCGAGGGCCAGGCCCCCTGGGACCAGGTGAAGCCCCTGGCCGAGCATCCCTTCATGGCGAAGCAGCAGCGCTGGGTGCTGGCCAATTCCGGCCTCATCGACTTCACCTCCATCGACGAGTACATCGCCCGGGGCGGCTATTCCGCCCTGCACGCGACCCTCACCGGCCGCACCCGCCAGGAGGTGGTGGACGAGATCCTGGCCTCGGGCCTGCGGGGCCGGGGCGGGGGCGGTTTCCCCACGGGGCGGAAGTGGAAGATGGCCCTGGACGCCCAGGGCGACCAGAAGTACATGATCTGCAACGCCGACGAGGGCGACCCCGGGGCCTTCATGGACCGGGCCGTGTGCGAGAGCGATCCCCATCGGCTCCTGGAGGGCATGGTCACGGGCTGCTACGCCATCGGCGCCAGCAGGGCCTACATCTACATCCGGGCCGAGTACCCCCTGGCCATCGAGAACCTGAAGCGCGCCATCGCCCAGGCCAAGGCCTACGGCCTCCTGGGCGAGAACATCCTGGGCAGCGGCTTCAGCCTCGAGATCGTGCTCAAGATGGGCGCCGGCGCCTTCGTGTGCGGCGAGGAGACGGCCCTCATGCATTCCATCGAGGGCAAGCGGGGCATGCCCCGGCCCCGCCCCCCCTATCCCATCCAGTCGGGCCTCTTCGGCAAGCCCACGGTCATCAACAACGTGGAGACCTTCGCCAACGTGCCCACCGTCATGCAGCTTGGCGGGGCCGGCTTCGCGGCCACGGGCACGGCGGGCAGCAAGGGCACCAAGGTGTTCGCCCTCTCCGGCATGGTGCGCCGCACCGGCCTGGTGGAGGTGCCCATGGGCACGAAGATCAGGGACGTGGTCTTCGCGGTGGGCGGCGGCATCCCCAACGGCAAGAAGTGCAAGGCCGTGCAGATCGGCGGGCCCTCCGGGGGCTGCATCCCTGAGCCCCACCTGGACCTGCCCTGCGACTACGAGGCCCTGAAGGAGTTCGGGGCCATCATGGGCTCGGGCGGCCTCGTCGTCATGGACGAGAACACCTGCATGGTGGACCTGGCCAAGTTCTTCATGGAGTTCATCCAGTCCGAAAGCTGCGGCAAGTGCATCCCCTGCCGGGAGGGCACGAAGCAGATGCTGGACATCCTCAAGGCCATCACCCAGAACCGGCGCAGCGAGGAGGGGCTGGACGCCCTCCTCCGGGTGCGGGGCGTCATGGCCCTCAAGGAACTGGGCGAGGCCATCCGCTCCGCCAGCCTCTGCGGCCTGGGCCAGACGGCCCCCAACCCCGTGCTCAGCACCCTCAAGTGGTTCCGCGACGAGTACGAGGCCCACATCTACGAGCGCCGCTGCCCCGCCGGGGCCTGCCGCGAGCTGGTGGGCGCGCCCTGCCAGTCCGGGTGCCCCGTGGGCACCGAGGTGTGGAAGTACGTGGCCCACGTCGCCCTGGGCGAATACGAGGACGCCTACTCCGCCATCCGGGGCGCCAACCCCTTCCCCTCGGTGTGCGCCCGGGTCTGCAACCACCCCTGCGAGAGCGTATGCCGCTGCGGCACCACGGGCGGCGATCCCATCGCCATCCGCAACCTCAAGCGCTTCGTCGTGGACCGGGTCGATCCCCGCATCTTCAAGGGCGCGGCCCGCCCCGTGCGCCCCGGCGCGCCCCGGGTCGCCGTCGTGGGCGCCGGTCCCGCCGGCCTCACCGCGGCCCACGCCCTGGGCATGAAGGGCTACCCGGTGACGGTCTTCGAGCGCGAACACAAGGCCGGCGGCATGCTGGTGGCGGGCATTCCCGCCTACCGCCTGCCCCGGGAGGTGCTGGAGAAGGAGATCGACAGCCTCATCAACGACAACGTGAAGGTGGAGTACGGCAAGGCCCTGGGGCGGGACTTCACCATCCAGAGCCTCAAGGAGGAGGGCTTCCAGGCCGTGTACGTGGCCACGGGATCCCACCAGAGCAAGCGCCTGGGCCTGCCCGGGGACGACGCCCAGGGCATCCTGCCCGGCATCGCCTTCCTCAAGGGCTGGAACCTGCACGGGCAGGAGCTGGCCAAGGGCCGCGTGGGCATCGTCGGGGGCGGCAACAGCGCCCTGGACGCGGCCCGGGTCGCCATCCGCCAGAAGGGGGTGGAGGAGGTGACGGTGTTCTACCGCCGCACCCGCGTCGAGATGCCCGCCTACGCCGAGGAGATCGAGGCGGCCCTCGAGGAGGGCATCCGCCTCGAGACCCTGGTGGCCCCCCTGAAGGTGGTGGCCGAGGACGGCCGGCTCAAGGGCATCCAGTTCCAGCGCAACGAACTGGGCGACCGGGACGAGAGCGGGCGCGCCCGACCCGTGCCCATCCCCGGCAGCGAGTTCGTGGCCGAGCTGGACACCCTGGTGGTGGCCATCTCCGAGGAGCCCGAGACCGCCTGCCTCGAGGGCTTCAAGCTCAAGAGCTGGGGAGGGGTCGTCACCAACCCCGAGTCCTACCTCACCAGCCAGAAGCGGGTCTTCGCCGGCGGCGACGTGGTCACCGGCCCCAGCACGGTCATCGAGGCCGTGGCCGCGGGCAAGAACGCCGCGGTCATGATCGACCGCCAGCTCACGGGCCGCCAGCTCAAGGTGCTGCCCAAGGTGGCCCTGCCCACCGTCCATGTTCCGCCCTACGCCGGGGCGGAGGAGGAGGGGGAGGCCCCCGCCCGGGCCGTCCCGCCCCACCTCCCGCTGGCCGAACGCAGGAAGAACTTCCTCGAGGTGGACCTCTGCATGAGCGAGGACCACGCCCTCTGCGAGGCCCGCCGCTGCCTGCGCTGCGACGTCGAATTCACCCAGCCCGTGTAGACGAGAGGACGACATGCTCACCCTTGAAGCCAACGGCCAGAAACTGGAAGCGAAGAAGGGGGATACCATCCTCCAGGCCCTCAAGCGCGGGGGGATCCACGTCCCCACCATCTGCCACATGGAGGGCCTGCTGCCCTCGGGCACCTGCCGCATGTGCGTGGTGGAGGTGGAGGGCGCCCCGGGGCTCGTCCCGGCCTGTTCCTTCCCCGCCGCGGAGGGGATGAGGATCCGCACCTCCACCCCCACCGTCCTGAAGACCCGCAAGGCCATCGTGGAGCTGCTCCTGGCCAACCACCCGGACGACTGCCTCTACTGCGCCCGCAACGGCAAGTGCGATCTGTCCAACCTGGCCCGCGAGAACGGCGTGCGCCAGCGCGTCTTCCGGGGCTCGCGCAAGCGCAAGGAGAAGGACATCTCCAGCCCCTCCATCATCCGCGACCCGGAGAAGTGCATCCTCTGCGGCAAGTGCGTCCGCACCTGCGAGGAGATCCAGGGCGTGAGCGCCATCGACTTCGTGGACCGCGGCAGCCGCGCATTCGTGGGCACCGCCTTCGACGAGGGCATGAACGTCAGCGCCTGCATCAACTGCGGCCAGTGCATCCTGGTCTGCCCCACCGCGGCCCTCACGGAGCGCAGCTACGTGGACGAGGTCCTGCGGCTCCTGGCCGACCCGGGGAAGACGGTGGTGGTGCAGCACGCGCCGGCCGTCTCCGTGTCCATCGCCGAGGAGTTCGGCATCCGCCCCGGCACGGACATCGATGGCCAGATGGTGGCCGCCCTGCGCCGGGTCGGGTTCCAGCGGGTCTTCGACACCAGCTTCACCGCCGACCTCACGATCATGGAGGAGGGCAGCGAGCTCCTGAAGCGGGTCAAGGAGGGCGGGGCGCTGCCCATGTTCACCAGCTGCAGCCCCGGCTGGATCAAGTTCATGGAGCAGTTCTACCCCGAGCTCCTGCCCAACCTCTCCACCTGCAAGAGCCCCCAGCAGATGATGGGCGCCGTCATCAAGAGCTTCTGGGCGAAGCGCGAGAACCTGGACCCCAAGGACGTGGTGAGCGTCTCGATCATGCCCTGCACGGCCAAGAAGTTCGAGTGCAACCGCCCGGAGATGGGCCGGGACTACGTGCCCGACGTGGACTACGTGCTCACCACCCGCGAGCTGGCCGAACTGCTGCGCATCAAGGGCGTCGACCCCGGCACCCTGGATCCCGAGGGCGCCGATTCGCCCTTCGGGGAGCGCTCCAGCGCCGGCAAGCTCTTCGGGGCCTCGGGCGGCGTGATGGAGGCCGCGGTTCGCAGCGCCTTCTTCCTGCTCACCGGCGAGGAGATGAAGGATTACAAGATCCAGGACCTGCGCGGCATGAAGGGCTGCAAGGAGCTGCGGGTCAAGGCCGACGGCATCGAACTGGGCGCCGCGGTCGTCTCCAGCCTGGGCCAGGCCCGCAAGCTCATGGACGAGATCAAGGCCGGGCGCAGCGACCTGCACTTCGTGGAGGTCATGACCTGCCCCGGCGGCTGCATCAACGGCGGCGGCCAGCCCATCGGGGCCGATCCGGAGGCGGTGAAGGCCCGCATGGCGGCCCTCTACCAGATCGACCGGGAGGACACCCTCCGGGTCAGCCACCGCAACAGCCAGGTGCAGCGCCTCTACCGGGAGTTCCTGGGAGAGCCCCTGGGCGCCGTCAGCCACGAGCTGCTGCACACCCGCTACCAGAAGCGCGACGTGATGAAGTAGGAGGAACGATGAGCGAGAAGAAGAACATCCTGGTCGTGGACGACGACATCGATCTTCTTGAGCAGGTGGCCCTGGTCATGGAGGCCGAGGGGCACCGGGTCGTGCGGGCCCAGGGCCAGAAGGAGGGGGAGGAGGCGCTGCTGACCACCATCCCCGACCTGGCCATCCTGGACCTGATGATGGAGAACATGGACAGCGGCTTCGTCCTCTGCCACCACGTCAAGCGCCTCTACCCCGAGACGCCCGTGGTCCTCCTCACCGCCGTCAAGGCGGCCACGGGCCTGGACTTCCACCCCCAGTCGAGTGAAGCCGCGAGCTGGGTCAAGGCCGATATCGTCATGGACAAGCCCGTGCGCCCCGAACAGTTGCGCTTCGAGACCCGGCGCCTCCTGGGAATCGTCCCGGAGCCGGTGAAGCACTGATAAGATGAGTACCCATTCCCATGCTTTTCCCAGCGATCCCCAGCGAGCCTCCGCGCCTCTGCGTTTGGTCTTTTCCTCGGTGCATGCGGCGCCCAGGTTCAAAGCGCGCCGCGTGAACCGGGGAAGGGACCAAACGCAGAGGATCGCGGAGGAAAGCAGGGACATAGGATGAACAGGACACCATGAACGACCTGGACGAGACCCTGAACGGGAACGGGGACGACCCCGGCCCGGCGAGGGGTTTCGTCCGGACCGTCAAGAACCGCTGCCGCATCTGCTACACCTGCGTCCGGACCTGCCCGGCCAAGGCCATCCGCATCACCAAGAGCCAGGCCGAGGTGGTGCCCGAGCGGTGCATCGGGTGCGGCAACTGCATCCGGGTCTGCACCCAGAAGGCCAAGCGCATCGTTTCCACCGTGCACGAGGTGGAGGACCTGCTGGACGGCAGGCAGATGGTGGCCGCCATGCTGGCCCCCAGCTTCCCCGTGGAGTTCCAGGCCGAGATGGACTTCCGGGTGCTGGTGGGCATGTGCCGCAAGCTGGGCTTCAGCCTGGTGACGGAGGTGGCCTTCGGGGCGGACCTGGTGGCGGAGCGGTACCGCCAGCAGATGGTCCTCAACCCCATGAAGCAGTACATCGCCACCACCTGCCCGGCCATCGTGGGCTTCGTGGAGCGCTACCACCCGGAACTGATCCCCAGCCTCTCCCCCATCGTCAGCCCCATGGTGGCCATGAGCCGGGTGCTCCGGACCCTGCACCCGGGGATCAAGGTGGTCTTCGTGGGGCCCTGCGTGGCCAAGAAGGCGGAGGCCGCCGACCCCGACGCCACGGGCGGCCCCGACGCGGCCATCACCTTCCGGGAGCTGCGCACCCTCTTCCTGCGCCACGACGTGAAGGCCGAGCGCTGCCAGCCCACGGACTTCGATCCGCCCCACGCCAACCTGGGCAGCCTCTTCCCCATGACCCGGGGCTTCCTCCAGGCGGCGTCCATCCCCGAGGACCTGGCGGCCAACGACGTGGTGGCCACCGACGGCATCGAGGGCTTCACGGCCGTGCTGGAGGAGTTCGGGTCCGGCACCCTCGACGCGCGGCTGGTGGAGCTCCTCAGCTGCAGCGGCTGCATCTCGGGCCCGGGCCTCTCCACCCAGGAGACCCTCTTCAAGCGCCGGGGCCGGGTGAGCAGCTACAGCCGCTTCCGGGCCTCCACCCTGGACCTGGAGGCCTGGCAGCGCGAGATCGACCGCTTCCAGAACCTGGACCTGACCCGCGCCTACACGGCCAACGACCAGCGCCTGGAGGAGCTGGAGCCCGCCGTCCTCCACGAGATCATGCAGCGCATGGGCAAGTACAGCGAGGCCCACGAGCTCAACTGCGGGGCCTGCGGCTACCGCACCTGCCGCGAGCACGCCCTGGCCATCGGCAAGGGCTTCGCCGAGTGCGAGATGTGCCTGCCCTTCGTCATCGACGACAACCTCAACACCATCCGCAAGCTGAGCCAGGCCAACGACAAGCTGGCCTCGGCCCAGGAGACGCTGATGCATTCCGAGCGTCTGGCCTCCATGGGCCAGCTGGCGGCGGGGGTGGCCCACGAGATCAACAACCCCCTCGGGGTGGTGCTCATGTACACCCACCTGCTGCTGGACGAATGCGCCCCCGATTCGCCCCTCCAGGGCGACCTGCGCATGATCGCGGACCAGGCGGACCGCTGCAAGCGCATCGTGGCCGGCCTCCTGGACTTCGCCCGGCAGAACAAGGTGGCCCACAACGTGGCGGATATCCGGGAGGTGGTGCAGGTCAGCCTGGCCAACCTGCCCGTGCCCCCCGGGGTGACGGTGGAGACCTCCCACGGGGAGGGCAGCCCCATGGCCGAGGTGGACCGGGACCAGCTGATCCAGGTCTTCGTGAACCTGGTGGGCAACGCCTTCGACGCCATGCCCGGGGGCGGCCGCCTCAGGATCCGCACGCACTCCGACGCCCAGTGGCTGGTCATCGAGGTGCAGGACAACGGCACCGGCATCCCCAGGGAGAACCTTAACAAGATGTTCGAGCCCTTCTTCACGACCAAGCCCATGGGCAAGGGCACCGGCCTGGGCCTGCCGGTCGTGTACGGGATCGTGAAGCTGCACCGGGGGGATATCAGCGTGGAGTCCAACACGGACCCCATGGCCGGGCCCCGGGGGACGACCTTCAAGGTGAAGCTGCCCCGCATGGCGCAGCGCTCGGGAGCCTGATGATGCGAGAGACCCTGCACCTCCTGGTGGTGGACGACGAGCCCGGCATGCGCCTCTCCATCGAGCGGGCCCTGCGCAGCTACACCACCGCCTTCGAGGACATCGAGGCGGAGGTGGATTTCCGCATCACCCTGGCGGACAGCGGGGAGGCCGCCCTGGAGGCCGCCGAGGCCGATCCCCCCCAGATCATCCTCCTGGACTACAAGCTGCCGGGCATCTCCGGCCTGGATGTGCTCCAGGCCCTCAGCGAGCGCAAGACCGATGCCCTCATCGTCATGATCACCGCGTACGCCAGCCTTGAAACGGCCGTCCAGGCGACCAAGATCGGCGCCTTCGACTTCCTGGCCAAGCCCTTCACCCCCATCGAGGTGAAGGCGGCCCTGCACAAGACGGCCAAGCACTACATGATCCAGGCCCAGGCCCGAAAGCTGGCCGGGGAGCGCCGCCAGGTGCGCTTCGAGTTCCTGCGGGTGCTGGCCCACGAGCTGAAGAGCCCCCTGGCGGCCGTGGAGGGCAACCTCCGCATCCTCAAGGACCATGCCTGCGGGGAGGACCTGGCGGCCTACGACAAGCTGGCTGACCGCTCCATCCTTCGCCTGGAGGGCATGCGCAAGCTCATCCTGGACCTGCTGGATCTCACGCGCCTGGAATCGGGCCAGAAGCAGCGGGACCTGGCCGAGGTGGACCTGTGCGCCGTGGCCGCCCAGAGCCTGGAGACCCACCAGGCCCTGGCCGCGGAGAAGGGGGTGACCCTGCTCTTCGTGCCGCCGGGGCCGGTGCTGCTCCAGGCCGACGCCGGGGAGCTGGAGATGATGTTCAACAACCTCGTGTCCAACGCCGTCAAGTACAACCGCGAAGGGGGCTCGGTCACCGTGGAGGTGGAGGAGGGGCCCTCGGAGGTGGCGGTGAAGGTCCACGACACGGGCATCGGCATCTCCCCCGAGGACCAGGCCCGGCTCTTCGGGGAGTTCAGCCGCATCAAGAACGAGAAGACCCGCAACATCCTGGGCTCGGGCCTGGGGCTGTCGATCCTGAAGCGGCTGGCGGGGCTCTACGGGGGCCGGGTGGAGGTGGATTCCGCCCCCGACCGGGGATCGACCTTCACCGTCGTCCTCCGGAAAGCCGGATTGTGAGGGGAACGGCCGTCTTTGGGCTATAATCGAGGCCCATCAACGGATACCCCATCGTGGAACCCGGCCTCCATTCCCAGGGATGGGCCCGCTTCGGCAGGGCCGTGGCGGCGTTCGCCCTCGTCCTGGGCCTGGCCGCGCCCGCCTTCGCGGTGCAGGCCGAGCCGGAGCAGGTCACCCTCCAGCTGAAGTGGCACCACCAGTTCCAGTTCGCCGGCTACTACGCCGCCGCGGACCAGGGCTACTACCGGGACGCCGGCCTGCAGGTGAACATCCGGGAAGCGGAGCCGGGGCTGGAAGTGGTGAAGGAGGTCACCTCGGGCCGGGCCCAGTACGGGGTGGGGAGCAGCGCCCTGGTGCTGGCGCGCCACCGGGGGGATCCCGTGGTGGTGCTGGCGGCCATCTTCCAGCACTCTCCCATCGTGTTCATGGCCAAGGCCGGGCGGGGCATCAACACCATCCACGACCTCGCCGGCAAGCGGGTGATGATCGAGGACGGTGCCGACGAGCTGATCGCCTACCTGCGCAAGGAGGGCATGCAGGACGGGTCCCTGACCCGGGTCAGGCACACCTTCGACCCCTCGGACCTGCTCCTGGACAAGGTGGCCTGCATGAGCGCCTACGACACGGACGAGCCCTTCTTCCTGGAGCGGGCCCGGCAGGAGTACATCACCTTCTCCCCCCGCATGGGGGGCATCGACTTCTACGGCGACAACCTCTTCACCTCCGAGGCCGAGCTGCGGGCCCATCCGGCCCGGGTGAAGGCCTTCCGGGAGGCCAGCCTGAAGGGCTGGAAGTACGCCATGGCCCACCCCGAGGAGGTGGCGGACATGATCATCCGCCGCTACGGGCCACGGCGGGGCCGGGACTACATCCTCTTCGAGGCCCGGCGCATGGTCCCCCTCATCCAGCCCAGCCTGGTGGACGTGGGCTACATGTACTCGGGCCGATGGCAGCACGTCGTGGAGGTCTACGAGGACCTGGGCCTGCTGCCCAATGGTTTCGATCTCTCCGGCTTCGTATACGACCCCGAGGCCGCGGCCCGGGGCGCGCGCCAGAAGCGCCTCCTCCTGCTCCTGGCGCCCCTGGCGCTCCTGGGCGCCTTCCTGGGCACCATGGCCTTCGTCTTCTACCGCCTCAACGTGCGGCTCCGCCTTGAGATCGCCTCCCGGCTCCGGGCCGAGGACGAGATGCGGGCCGAGCACGCCAAGCAGCGCGAGCTCCAGGACCAGCTCCAGCAGTCCCAGAAGATGCAGAGCCTGGGCAGCCTGGCCGGGGGCGTGGCCCACGACATGAACAACGTGCTGGGGGCCATCCTCGGCATGGCCAGCTCCCACCTGGACCGCCACCCCGAGGGATCCCCCACCTGGCGGGCCTTCAGCACCATCATCAAGGCGGCGGAGCGGGGCGGGGGCATGGTGCGGGGGCTCCTGGACTTCGCCCGCAAGAGCCCGGTTCAGGACCGGGAGTTCAACCTCAACGTGGTCATGCGGGAGGAGGTGCTGCTCCTGGAGCGCACGACCCTGGCCAAGGTGCGCCTCGTCCTGGACCTGGACCCGGACCTGCGGCCCATGCGGGGGGATCCCGGCGCCATCAGCCACGCCGTGATGAACCTGTGCGTCAACGCCGTGGACGCCATGCCCGAGGGGGGCGTCCTCACCCTGCGGACCCGGAACCTGGACGACGGCCGCATCGAGGCCCAGGTGGCGGATTCGGGCGCGGGCATGTCCCCGGAAGTGCTGGCGCGGGCCCTGGATCCCTTCTACACCACCAAGCCCGAGGGACGCGGCACGGGCCTGGGCCTGTCCATGGTCTACAACACCGTCAGCGCCCACCAGGGGGAGATGCGCCTCGCCAGCGAACCGGGACGGGGAACCCGCATCACCCTCGTCTTCCCGGCGGCCGCCGCGGGGGAGGGCGCCGATTCCCAGGGCGAGCCCTGGACGGCCCCGGCCCATGTGCGCTCCCTCAGCGTCCTGGTGGCGGACGACGATCCCCTGGTGCGGGAATCCCTGCAATCCGTGCTGGAGGCCCTGGGCCACCGGGCGGAGCTGGCGGCCAGCGGCGAGGAGGTGCTGGCGCGCTTGGAGGCGGGCGTGGAGGCGGATCTCGTCCTCCTGGACCGGACCATGCCCGGCCTGGGGGGCGCCGGCACCCTCCCGCGGCTGCGCGCCCTGCGGCCCGACGTTCCCGTCTTCCTGGTGACGGGCCAGGCGGATGCGGAGGCCCAGGCCCTGGTGGGGGGGCACGCGGGGGTCGCCCTCCTGCCCAAGCCCTTCTCCCTGAAGGAACTGGACGAACTCCTGGTGCGGACCTTCCACTAGCCTGCCGGCCGGGAATACGGTAGCTTCCTCCCCAGGGCGCCAGGTGCGTCCCCGGGGAGGAAGCATGTGCACCACCTGTGGATGCGGGGGCGGCGGGACCACCATCGGCGGCAAGCCCCACGCCCACGGTCATGGCCATGACCACGGGCCCGTGCGGCCGGGGACCCGGCGCCGGGTCGTCACCCTGGAGCAGGATCTCCTGGCCAAGAACAACGCCCTGGCGGCGGACAACCGGGCCTGGTTCCGGGAACGGGGGGTCTTCGCCCTGAACCTGGTGAGCAGCCCGGGGTCCGGCAAGACCACCCTCCTGGTGGAGACCATCAAGCGCCTGGCGGGCCGGGTGCCCGTGGCCGTCATCGAGGGGGACCAGCAGACCAGCCATGACGCGGATCGCATCAAGGCCGCCGGGGCCCCCGCCATCCAGATCAACACGGGCAAGGGCTGCCACCTGGACGCCCACATGGTGGGCCACGCCGCCGCGGACCTGGGCCTGCCCGAGGGGGCCGTGCTCTTCGTGGAGAACGTGGGCAACCTGGTGTGCCCGGCGGGCTTCGATCTGGGGGAGCACCACAAGGTGGTGATCCTTTCGGTCACCGAAGGGGAGGACAAGCCCTTCAAATACCCGGACATGTTCGCCGCCGCCGACCTGATGCTCGTGAACAAGGTGGATCTGCTGCCCCACCTGCGCTTCGACGTGGAGGCCTGCATCGCCAACGCCCTGCAGGTGAACCCGAGGCTGGAGGTCATCCGCCTTTCCGCCACCTCCGGGGAGAACCTGGACGCGTGGACCACCTGGATCCTGGACCGCCACGCCCGCGTCCGGGCCTGATCCATGCCCCGGCTCCGCATCCGGGTGGACGGGGTGGTGCAGGGGGTGGGCTTCCGCCCCTTCGTGTACCGCATCGCCCGGGAGCGGGGCCTGGGGGGCTGGGTCCTGAACCGGCCCGACGGGGTCCTCCTGGAGGTGGAGGGGCCCCAGGACCGGCTGGATGGTTTCCGCCTCGCCCTGGAGGCGGAGGCCCCCGCGCCCGCTCGCATCCGGTCCGTGGCCTGGGAGGCCCTCCCGGAGACGGGGGAGGGG
>DATGXY010000094.1:0-18368 GCA_035298525.1 Holophaga sp. | reverse complement strand
CCCCCTCCCCGTAGGTGGCCCGGAGCAGGGCCCGGCGGGCCTCGGCCTCCTCCTCGGCGGCGTCCACGGGCTCCCCGGCCTCCAGGGCCTTCAGGCGGCCCTGGGCGCGGGGGTGGCCCAGGTCCAGGGCCAGGCGGTAGTGCTCCACGGCCTTCCAGTGGTGCCGGGCCCGCCCGAAGCCGGTGCGGTGGGCCTCCGCCAGGCGCCAGGCGCCTTCGGCGTCGCCGGCCGCGGCCAGGGCCTCCCAGCGGTCCAGGGCGGCCCCGGCCAGGTCCCCGGCATCCTCCCGGCCCTGGAGGCGGGCCACCTGGGCCTCCTCCAGGAGCCGCGAGGCGTTCTCCCGGACCAGGGTCTTGTAGCCGCGGCGCTCCGCGTGCCGGTAGAGGGGCCCCAGGAGCCCCCTCAGCCACCAGCGCCCGCGGCAGAGGGCCACCAGGCTCCGGGTGATGCCCTGGGTGTCCAAGGCCTCAGCCCTCCGCGCGGGGGGCCATGGCCTTCCCGACCACAGCCAGGGCCTCCTTGATGCTGCAGGGCTTGCTGAGGAAGCCAGCCAGGCCCCGCCCGGCCAGGGCCGCGGTCGCCTCGTCCCGGCTGTAGCCGCTCATGAGCACCACGGGCACCTCCGGCGCCAGCTTGCGGATCTCCTCGAACACCTCGTCCCCGCCCATGCGCGGCATGGTCAGGTCCAGGAGGACGGCGTCGATGCTGGAGCGGTGGCGCACGAAGGCGGCGAAGCCCTCCACCCCGTCCGCGGCCTCGATGACCTTGAACCCCGCAGCCTCGAAGCCCTGGCGCAGGATGGCCCGGACCGTGGGTTCGTCGTCCACCAGGAGCAGCACCCCGGAGAGCCCCGCCAGGGGCGTGCCCTCGTCGCCCTCGTCGAGGGTGGGGGGCTTCTCGGCCAGGGGGAAGAAGAGGGTCGTGGCGTCGCCCGTGCCCGGCTCCCCCTTGACGTGCACCGCGCCCTGGTGCTCCTGGAGGATGTCCTGGACGGTGGAGAGGCCCAGCCCGCGGCCCGGGTGCAGGGAGCTGAAGAGGGGATCGAAGATCCGCGCGAGCACTTCCGGCGGCGTCCCGGGTCCCGTGTCGCGCACCTCCAGGCACACGAAGTCCCCCTTGAGGCCTCGGCCTTCGGGCTCCGCGCCCGCGAAGCTGCGCAGGAAGGTGCGGATGGTGATCTCGCCCCCCCGGATCCCCAGGGACTGGGAGGCGTTGAAGGCCAGGGTCAGGAGGGCGTGCCTGGCCTGGGCCAGGTCCACGCTCGCCGGGGGCAGGTCGGTCTGCAGGTCCAGCACCAGGTTGGCGCCCTCGGGCACGAGGGTCTCCAGGGTGGCCAGGCTCTCCTTCACCGCGTCGTTGAGCTGGTTGGGGCCGATCTGGAGGCGGCCCTGGCCGGCGTAGGCCAGGATCTGCCGGCAGAGGCCCGTGGCCCGCTGGATGCCGGAAAGCATGTTCTCGAGCCCCAGGCGCAGGGCCTGGGCCGGCTTCCCGCCCTCCAGGGCGATCTCGGCCGTGCCCTGCATCCCCATGAGCGTGTTGTTCAGGTCGTGGACGGTGCCGCGCACGAGGGCCCCGAGGCTCTCCACCTTGTGGGCCTCCATCAGGGCCAGCTCGAAGGCGCGCTGCCGGGTGACGTCCTGCAGCACCATCAGGATCTCGGCGGGGACGCCGCCTCCCGCGCGCACGAAGACCGAGCGCCGGCAGCGGGCCCAACGCCAGGCGCCGTGGTGGTTCCGGATCCGGAAGAGCACCTCCTGCACCGGCTCCTCCTCCCCCGCCGGGGGCGGCGCGGCCAGCAGCGCGGCCTGGGCCTCGATGACGGGCAGGTCCTCCGGGTGAACGAGGCCGTGGAACCAGGAGACGCCGCCGGTCATGTACGCCTCGGCCGGATAGCCCAGGGCGTCCTCGCAGGCCGGGCTCACGTAGAGGAAGGCCCCCTCCCGGGGATCCAGGATGGCGTGCAGGTCCTGGCTCAGTTCGGCCACCTGCTCGATGTACCTTTCGCCCTCCGCCAGGGCCAGGTCCGATTCCGCGGCCCGGAGGAGGGCGAGGCGGATCCCCAGGACCCCGGCCCCGGTCATGGCCGCGAGGATGGCGCCCAGCACCGCCGGGCGGGGCGGCTCCTGGAGGAGCAGCATCGAGGCCGCCGCGGCCAGGAGGACGAAAAGGGCCCCCAGCAGGGCCGAGGGGGTGGCGATCGTGCGCGTTCGGGGTGCGGTCATGGGCTCGACTCGTCGGAGGCCGACTCAGGGGGGTCTGGAGGTGCGATCATCAGTGTCCCCCAGGAGGCCGTCTCCGGGGAACCCCGGAGTGACCCATGCCCCGTCCCCCCCTCGTCGCCCCCCAGGACCTGGAGCCCCCCTACGTCCTCCTGGACTGCCGGGCCGGGGCGGAGGCCTTCGCCGCGGACCCTCTGCCGGGGGCCCTCCACGCGGACCTGGACAGGTTCCTGGGCGCGGGCCTGGAACCCGGCGCGGACCCTGCCCGGGGGGGCCGCCACCCCCTGCCGGACCCCGGGGCCTGGGCCCGGCGCCTGGGCTCCTGGGGCATCGCCCCGGGCACCTGGGTGGTGGCCTACGACGGGGCCTCGGGCGGCGCGGGGGCGGCCCGGCTCTGGTGGATGCTGCGCGCCTTCGGCCACGAGGACGTCTCCGTCCTGGACGGCGGCCTCCAGGCCGCGAAGGAGGCCGGGCTCCCGGCCCCCGGGGTCCGGCCCGCCCCCTGCGCCGACTACCCCGAGGACCGCTGGCTCCTGCCCTTGGCGGACATCGACCTGGTGGACCGGCTCCGCCACGATCCCGACTGGAAGGTCCTGGACGTGCGCGCCGCGGAACGATTCCGGGGCGACACGGAGCCCTTCGACCCCGTGGCCGGACACATCCCCGGGGCCCTCAACCTGCCCTGGCAGGGCAACCTGGGCCCGGACGGAAGGATGAAGTCCCCCCGGGAACTCCGGGCGCTCTACCAGGAGCTCCTGGGGGATACCCCGCGGCAGCGCCTCGTCGTGCACTGCGGCAGCGGCGTCACCGCCTGCCACACGCTCCTGGCCCTGGAGGCCGCGGGCCTCGGGGGCGCCGCCCTCTACGTGGGCTCCTGGAGCGAGTGGTGCCGCAGCGGGCGGGACATGGCCACGGGGGACTGACGGCCCCCGTTCACTTCCCGATCAGGCCCAGGATCGCGGTGCGGACCCCCTCGGCGTCCCGGCCCCGGACCTTTTCCACCGTCTGCTTCCCCTCCGCGTCGTAGGCGTACAGGTAGGCGTTGGGGTGACTGCCGTTCGCGTTGTAGGACATGGCGATCCGATTGCCGGAATAGAGGTGGAGCACCGCGTTGGCCCCGCCCGCGCCGTAGGTCTCCACCCGGTCCCCGCTGGCGAGGAGGTACAGGTCGCACCCCTCGACGATGGCCTTGTCCTCCGAGGTGGTCCAGGCGCCCCTGGCGTCCTGGGTGTGCACGGTGCCAGCCGGCAGGACGGAGAAAACCGAGCAGGCGATCATGGCTGCAAACAACTTCTTCACGACGGGTCTCCCTGGGTCCCGAGCGGACCCAGCGTTGGAGTGGCCCCAAGCCTATGAAAGTTTCAGTGCGCCTGGAGGGAGGAGGTCTCCCACAGGGCGTTGACGACGCGCCAGCGCCCGCTGGCCTTGGCCAGGTGCAGGTGCAGGACCCAGCCCCGCAGTTCCGCCACGGCGCTCGCGGAGGCCGGGCGCAGATCCAGGATCCGGATGGAAGCCGCCCGCTCCCCGGCGGGGATTCCGGCGCCCAGGCGGCCCTGCACGCCCATAGGCGAATCATCGTTCCCCAGGGTCACGAGGCGATTGAGGTGATCGGGATGGAGGCAGGCCCGCATGGCCCCCTCGTCCCCCAGGTACCAGGCGTCGGAGAAGGCCTGGATGAGGCCGCGGATCTCCCGGCAGGCCTCCCCGGGTCCCCCGGCGCCCGGGGGCGGGCTCGCCGGCGCCAGGGCCAGGTTTCCCCGGATGGTCCCCACGTGCTTGCTTTCACCCCTGGGCATCGCGACCCCCCTTTTCAATGGCATCTGCCCCATGAGTGCGCCAAGGCGGGAAAGGGTTTAACGGGTCTTGATTTTTTGCTTCTTGGTGACAAATGACGAGTTGTCAACCCTAACTTGACCAAATCAATCAGGAACTGTATATTTGGCCAGTTCGCAAGGAAGGCCCCTTTGAAGATCTCAGCCCGCGGCAGGTACTCCATGCAGGCCCTGTTCGACCTGGCCCACCACAGCCATGGTCAGCCGGTGCCCCTCCACCTCATCGCCCAGCGGCAGGACCTCAGCCTGCCCTTCCTGGAGCAGATCTTCAACCGCCTCAAGAAGGCCGGCATCGTGGCCAGCGTCCGGGGCCCCAAGGGGGGCTACATCATCACCCGCCCCTGCAACCAGGTGACGGTGGGCGACGTGCTGCGCCTCACGGACACGAGCTTCTACGCCGCCGCCAAGGAGGACCCCTTCACGGCGAAGACGGCCCTCAAGGCCGACGCCAAGATGAACGAGCTCCTCTGGAAGCAGCTCAGCAACCACATCACGAACTTCATGGACACCATCTCGCTGGCCGACCTCTGCGTGGAGAGCAGCAGCAACACCTGCCCCGACTGCACCTGCCCCGAGTACACCAAGGGCGTCCAGGAGCAGCTGGAGATGGGCCGTCCCCGCCGCTGCGCCGCCCTGGGCTGAGGCGTCTTGAGCAATCCCTGCGCCCTTCCCAGCATCGCCCTGCCCCCGACGGAGGATGATTTCCGCACGCTCCCCAAGCTCGAGGAGCGCATCCGGCGCCGGGTCGGCGTCGCCATCCACGAGTTCGGCCTGATCCAGGACGGCGACCGGATCCTGGTGGGCCTCTCCGGCGGCAAGGACTCCTGGGCCCTCCTGGACGTGCTGGAATCGCTGCGCCGGCGCGCCCCCATCCGCTTCGAGGTGCACGGGGCCACCATCGATCCCGGCTTCCCCGGCTACGATCCCGACCGCATCGCCGAGGTGTGCGAGCGCATGGGCGTGCCCCACCGCATCCTGGGAGCGCCCATCGACACCCTCGTGCGCCGCCGCCCGGAGACGACCCCCTGCGCCATCTGCTCCCGCCTGCGCCGGGGCGTCCTCTATTCCCACGCCAAGGAGCAGGGCTTCACCAAGATCGCCCTGGGCCACCACCTGGACGACCTCATCGAGACCCTCCTCATCAACCAGTTCTTCGAGGGGCGCATCTCCACCATGCCCCTGAAGCTCCTGAGCGACGACGGGGGCAACACCGTCATCCGCCCCCTGGGCACCTGCGAGGAGGAGGACCTGCGCCGCTTCGCCTGGCTCAAGGGCTACCCCTTCGTGCCCTGCGGCTGCCCCCTGTGCGGGGCCTCCGTGCTGGAATCGCGCCGGGCGCAGATCAAGGCCCTCGTGGCCAGCCTGAGGGAGAGCATCCCCGACCTGAAGTTCTCCCTGCTCAAGGCCATGAAGAACGTCAAGACCAGCCACCTGCTGGACCAGCGCCTGCCCCCCATCACCTAGGGCGTGTCCGTAATGCAGGAGGGCCCGCGATGGTGTAGTTATGGCCCCATCACTTCGGGGCCGAACCGCTTGCGCGGGGGCGCGGTCTGCCGTTCCATGGGAGCAGGAGCGCGTCCATGCTGCAGACCCGGTTCGACCTGACCCAGAAGGATATCCCGGAGCGGTGGTACAACCTGCCCGGCGACTTCCCCGAGCCCATGGCCCCGCCCCTCCACCCCGGCACGAAGGAGCCCGCGGGGCCCGAGGCTCTGGGGGCCATCTTCCCCGAGGCCCTGGTGCGCCAGGAGGCCTGCACCGACACCTACGTGCCCGTGCCGGAGGAGGTGCGGGACATCTACGCCCTCTGGCGCCCCACCCCCCTCCTGCGCGCCACCCGCCTCGAGCGGCTCCTGGATACCCCCGCCCACATCTACTACAAGTACGAGGGCGTGAGCCCCGCGGGCAGCCACAAGCCCAACACCGCCGTGGCCCAGGCCTACTACAACCGGGAGGAGGGGGTGAAGCACCTGGCCACCGAGACCGGGGCCGGCCAGTGGGGCTCCAGCCTGGCATTCGCCTGCAAGCTCATGGGCCTGGACTGCCGCATCTGGATGGTGCGGGTGAGCTACCACCAGAAGCCCTACCGGCGGATGCTCATGGAGACCTACGACGCCACCGTGTACAGCAGCCCCAGCGACAAGACCGCCTTCGGCCGGAGCGTCCTGGAGAAGGACCCCCACTGCGCCGGCAGCCTGGGCATCGCCATCAGCGAGGCCATCGAGGCCACCGTGACCACCCCCGGCACCAAGTACGCCCTGGGCAGCGTGCTCAACCACGTCTGCCTCCACCAGACCGTCATCGGGCAGGAGGCGCTCCGCCAGATGGAGCTGGCCGGGGAGTACCCCGACGTGGTCATCGGCTGCGCCGGCGGCGGCTCCAACTTCGCGGGCCTGGCCTTCCCCTTCATCGGCGAGAAGATCCGGGAGGGCCGCGCCACCCGCATCGTGGCCGCGGAGCCCGCCGCCTGCCCCACCCTCACGAAGGGCGAGCTGCGCTACGACTTCGGCGACGCAGCCTGCACCACCCCGCTGATGATGATGTACACCCTGGGCTCGGATTTCATGCCCCCCAGCATCCACGCCGGCGGCCTCCGCTACCACGGCATGGCCCCCACCGTGAGCCACGCCATGAAGCTGGGCCTCATCGAGGCCGTGGCCGTCAAACAGCGCGCCGCCTTCGAGGCCGCCGCCACCTTCGCCCGCACCGAGGGCCTCCTGCCGGCGCCCGAATCCAGCCACGCCATCGCCGCCGCCATCGAGGAGGCGAAGAAGGCCAAGGAGGAGGGGAGGAGGAAGGTGATCGTCTTCAACCTGTCCGGCCACGGCTTCCTGGACCTGCCCGCCTTCGAGGCCTTCTTCGACGGGGAGCTCCAGGACGTCTAGGCGTCCGGCCACCGGCGGGAGGCGTCCTCCCTCAGCCTGTACTTCTGGATCTTGCCGCTGGCGGTCATGGGGTAGGCGTCCACGAAGGCGATGAACTGGGGGACCTTGTACCAGGCCACCCTGCCGCGGCAGGCGTCCCGGATGTCCTCCTCGGCCAGGTCGGCGCCCTTCTCCAGCACGATGAAGGCCCCCACCTGCTCCCCGTAGCGGGTGCTGGGGACGCCCACCACCTGGACGTCCGAGACGCCGGGGATGTGGTGGATGAACTCCTCCACCTCCTTGGGGTACACGTTCTCCCCGCCCCGGATGATCATGTCCTTGAGCCGGCCCGTGACGCGGAAGTAGCCCTGGGCGTCCATGGTGCCCAGGTCCCCGGAATGGAGCCACCCGTTGGCGTCCACGCACTGGGCCGTGGCCTCCGGCATGCGGTAGTAGCCCGCCATCGTCGTGTAGCCCCGGCTGCACAGCTCGCCCTGCTCCCCCACGCCCAGGATCGCCCCCGTCTCGGGCGAGATGACGGCCAGCTCGACCCCCGGCATGGCCTTGCCCACCGTTCCGCACTTGGCCGCCAGACTCGGCTCGTCGAAGGTCGTCTGGGTCACCACGGGGCTGCTTTCGGTGAGCCCGTAGCAGATGGTGAGCTCCCGCATGTGCATGCGTTCCACGCACTCGTTCATGGTCTTCTCCGGGCAGGGGGAGCCGGCCATGATGCCCGTGCGCAGGGTCCTGAAATCGAAGCGGGGGAAGAGGGGGTGGGAAAGGATGGCGATGAACATGGTGGGCACGCCGTACAGGGCCGTGCACCGTTCCCGCTCCACGCTCAGCATCACCATGACGGGGTCGAACTTCTCCAGGATCACCATGGCGGCGCCGTGGGTGAGGCAGGCCAGCACCCCCAGCACGCAGCCGAAGCAGTGGAAGAGGGGCACGGGGATGCACACCCGGTCCGTGCTCCCCAGGTTCTGGTTGCGTCCGATCCACCAGCCGTTGTTGAGGATGTTGCGGTGGGTCAGCTGCACCCCCTTGGGGAAGCCGGTGGTGCCCGAGGTGTACTGCATGTTGATGATGTCGTGGCAGGACAGCTCCGCCTGGCGGGCCCGGTAGGCCCCGTCGTCCACGGTGGCGGCCAGGGACATGAGCTCGGGCACGCTGAACATGCCCCGGTGCTTCTGGGGCCCCAGGAAGAAGACCCGCCGCAGGGAGGGGAACCGCTCCGCCCGGAGCTGGCCCCGGGGCTGGGCCTTCAGTTCGGGCACCAGCTCGAAGAGGGTGGCCACGTAGTCCACGTCCCGCACGCCGTCGATGATGAAGAGGTTCTCCAGCTCCGACTGGCGGAGGAGGTAGTCGATCTCCGACGACCGGTAGTTGGTGTTGACGGTGACGAGGATGGCGCCGATCTTCGCCGTGGCGAACTGGAGCGAGACCCAGTGGGGCACGTTGGTGGCCCAGACGCCCACCTTCTCCCCCTTGCCCACCCCCAGGGCCATGAGGCCCTTGGCCAGGAGGTCCACCTGCTCGCCGAACTGGCGCCAGGTGAGCCGGTAGTCCCGGTCCGCGTACACGACGGCGTCCTGGTCGGGCCAGGCCGCCACCGCCGCGTCCAGGGCCTGCCCCAGGGTCAGGTCGCGCACCACGGGCACGCCCTCGGGGGCGGCCCCCCGGGACACGGCCCGGGCGAAGGGGGCGAGGGCGGGCGCCGTGCCCGCGGGGGAGGCGGGAGCGAAGGCTTCCATGGGCGGCCTCACAGGGGCTGGTAGACGACGGCGCAGAGGGTGGCGGGGGCCTCCCCGAGGGCGCGGACGAAGTGGGGCACCACGGAGTTGTAGTAGATGGAATCGCCGGGTCCCAGGCGGTGGAGGGCCCCCCCGTAGCGGAACTCCACCTCGCCCGTGAGCACGAGGAAGAACTCCTCCCCCTCGTGGCTGGAGGGGTTCCCCTCGGGGCCCGGGTCCACCACCACGAAGAAGGGCTCCATGTGCCGGTCCGTCTTGCCCCGGCCCAGGCTGTGGTAGGCGTAGGGGCCGTGGGCCCCCGGATGGCCCTCCCCGGCCTCCCTGCGCTCCTCGGCCCGGACCACCAGGGGGTCCTCCCGGAAGTGGTCGTCCATGAAGGTGCCCAGGCGCTGGCCCAGGGCCCGGGAAAGGCGAACCATCGTGCCCAGGCCGGGGTAGGTCCGCCCTTCCTCCGCCGCCTCCACCAGGGCCGGGTCCACCCCGGCGTTGGCCGCCAGCTCCTCCCGGGCCAGGCCGAGGCGCTCCCGGTAGGTGCGGATCCGGTTGCCGAGTTCCTGGGCTTGGGGCATGGGGGCTCCTGGGCGGCCGAAGGGCGCCCCGTATGGAAACCCGGGAGGCGGGTTATCGTCCAATAAGAAAAGCCGCCTGCCTGGAAGTATCACTACTTTCAACTCGAAAACCCTCCCCGCCGATGAGGAGGAGGAGCCAAGGAGATCCCATGCGTCGGTCCATCCTCCCCCTTTGCGCCCTGTCCCTCGCGGCCCAGACCCCCCAGGGGGCCGACGCCATCGAACGGGACCTGCTGGCCCTCCTGTCCACCCCGGTGACGGTGGCCTCCCGGACCGCCATGACGACCCGGGAGACCCCCGGCGTCGTCAGCCTCATCACCCGGGAGGAGATCCAGGCCATGGGCGCCCGGGACCTCATCGACGTGCTGCGCATGGTGCCGGGCATGGACTTCGGCTACGACGTGCAGGGCGTCGTCGGGCCCTCCATGCGCGGCCTCTGGGGCTACGAGGGCAAGCTCCTCCTCATCTGGGACGGGGTGGAGATGAACGAGCCCCTCTTCGGCACCACCCAGTTCGGCAACCACTACCCGGTGGACCAGATCAAGCGGGTCGAGGTGATCCGGGGGCCCGGGTCCAGCATGTACGGCGGCAACGCCGAGGTGGCCGTGGTGCAGGTCACGACCCTCTCCCCCTCCGAGTCCGCCCCGGGCGGCGCGGGGGTCATGGCCGGCCGGGGCCGGGACGCCTGGTACCGCAAGACCGCCCAGGCCGTGGCCGGGTACGAGGGCGCCGACGTGAAGGTGAGCCTGGGCCTCTTCGGCGGCACCGGGGTGCGCTCCGACGGAACCTACACCAGCCCGGACGGCTCCTCCTACGGCCTCGCGGACAACAGCCAGATCCGGCCCATCTTCGCCAACCTGGGCGTGGAGGCCTGGGGCGTCAAGTTCCGGGCCATCGTGGACCAGTACTACCTCTGGCAGCGGGACAACATCAGCGCCCCCACCCCCGCGCCCACCGGCCTCCTCTTCGGAAGCACCAACCTGGACGCGCGCTACGACTGGCAGGTGACGGACCGCCTCACCGTGACCCCCTTCGCCACCTGGCGGGACTTCAAGTCCTGGTGGACCTCCGAGGAGATCGCGGGGGCCTTCATGTACCCCACCACCCGCTTCAAGGCCGGCGCCTCCGCCGTGTGGGAGGCCGCGGAGGGCTGGACCCTCGCGGGCGGGGCCGAGGGCTTCCGGGACGAATCCAAGGTGCGGCCCCCGACGGTGAGCGACCTGCCCGGGGGCGGCGACAGCGTCGCCTACACCACGAAGGCCGCCTACGGCCAGGCCCAGTTCCGGGGCTGGGCCAACGTCACCGTGGGCGCGCGGTGGGAGAGCCACGACAAGGCGGGGTCCTCCTTCGTGCCCCGCTTCGCCCTCACCAAGGTCGCGGGCCGCTGGCACTTCAAGATCCTCTACGCCAACTCCTTCCGCACCCCCGCCATCCAGAACATCAACCAGGCCCTCTTCCCGGAAGCCTCCATCCAGCCCGAGAAGACCCGCACCGCCGAGGTGGAGGTGGGATACCAGGCGGGCAGCAGCCTCTTCACCCTGAACGTCTTCGATATGCACATCGACCGGCCCCTGGTGTACACGGTGGTGGGGGAGAGCTTCGGCTACCTGAACATGGAATCCACCGGGTCCCGCGGGTTCGAGGCCGAATGGAAGCTGCGCCAGCCCTGGGGTTTCCTGAACGCCGGGTTCAGCATGGCCCGGGCCGACAACAAGGTGGACTACTGGGCCGTGCCCGGCCATTCGGCGGAGTTCCTGGGCATCGCCCCCGCCAAGGCCACCCTGGCCGCGGGGATCCGCTTCGGGAAGGGCTGGACCCTGGGCCCGAGCCTCGTGTGGCTCGCCAGCCGTCACGCCTATGCCTACGATGCCGGAGCCGGCGAGGTGGCCCTGCGGGCCTTCCCCTCCTATCTCCTGGCCAACGCCACCCTCTCCTGGAATTCCGGCCCCGTCACCGCGAGCCTGGGCGTCTTCGACGCCGGGGACAGGCGGACCCCCTTCTTCCAGCCCTACAACGGCGGCCACGGCCCCCTGCCCGGACAGGGCAGGGAGTGGGTGGCCAAGGTGAGGTACGGCTTCTAGGAGCCTGACCAAGCAATAGAAGGCCCCGCTGCCATCATCGCGGGGCCTTCTATTGCTTGTTCAGGTTCCTAGAGGTTCCGCTTCCAGAAGTCCAGCATCGTCCGGTACACGTGCAGGTTGGCCGCGGCGTCGTCGATGCCGTGCTTGCGCATGGGATAGACGGACTGCTCGAAGAGGATCCCCGCCTTCACCAGGGCGTCGTTGAAGGCCTCGGCGTTCTGGGGATGGACATTGTCGTCGTGGGTGCCGTGGACCATGAGGAGCCTGCCGTGGAGGTTCCGGGCGCCTTCCACCAGGCTCGTGGCCTTGTAGCCCTCGGGGTTGTCCTCGGGGCGCTTCATGATCTTCTCGGCGTAGACGCTGTCGTAGTAGTGCCAATCCGTGACGGCGGCGACGGCGGCCCCCGCCTTGAACTCCCGGGTGCGCGTCAGGCCCACGAGGGTGTAGGTCCCGCCGCCGCTCCAGCCCCAGATGCCGAAGCGGGCGGGGTCGGCCCAGGGCTGGGCCTTGGCCCACTTCACGGCCGCCTCCAGATCGCCCGTCTCCACGTGGCCCATGAAGTGGTTCCGGATCGTGGATTCGAAGGTCATGCCGATCCCCGCCGAGCTGCGGTTCTCGGGGGTGACGACGATGTATCCGGCCTGGGAGAGCACCTGGTTCCAGAGCAGGTCCCGGGTGCCCCAGGCGTCCGCGACCAGGGGCGCCGTGGGGCCCCCGTATACGTAGAAGATCACCGGGTAGCGCCTTGAGGGATCGAAGTCCCGGGGCTTGAGGACGGACACCGGGAGCCGGAGGCCGTCGGCGGCGGGATAGGTGCCCAGCTCGGGGAGGGCCAGGTCCAGGCCGGCCCGGGGCTCCGCCAGGGCCTTCCGGAGGCTCCCGTCGGCCCCGCGCAGGGCCAGGGCGGGAGGCACCTTGGCCGAGGAGAAGCTGTCCACGTAGTACCTGGCGTCGGGGGAGAAGGTGACGGCGTGGGTGCCGTCCTCCCGGGAGACCCGCTCCATGGCGGACCCGTCCAGACGGGCCCGGTAGAGCTGGGACTGGGTGATGCCCGCGGCGCGGCTGGTGAACCAGACCCACCCGCCCTTCTCGTCCACCCCGGCTACGTTGCGGGCGCCCGCGGCGTGGTAGCCCCAGGGCCAGATGCTCCATTCGCCCCGGGTGACCGGGTTCAGGAGCCGGCCGGAGCGGTCATAGCGGTACAGGTGGTTGTAGCCGGTGCGGTCGGAGGCGATGAGGAACTCCTTCCCGCCCGCGATGAAGGTGGGCTCGTAGAAATGGACCCAGTCCTTGGACCGCTCCCGCAGGACGCTCCGGGCGGACCCGGTGGCGGGATCGGCGAGGAGGAGTTCCAGGGCGTCCTGGGCCCGGTTCACGGTCTGGACCGCCAGGGCGTCGCCGTTGGGGGTCCAGGTGAGGGTCACCACGTACTCCCAGCCCTCCTTGGGCAGGTCGACCCAGGCCACGGCGCCGTCGAGGGCCGCGATGCCCACCTTCACCTGGGGGTTGGGCTGGCCCGTCTGGGGGTAGTGCTGGGTGTGGACCGCGGCCTGCCAGGGGCGGAAGTCCGTGAAGGAATGCACGGGCACCCGGGATTCGTCGGAGCGCAGGAAGGCCACCCGCCTGGAATCCGGGGACCACCAGAAGGCGTCCTGCCGGGAACGGTTGTGGATCTCCTCCCAGTAGACCCAGGAGAAGGTGCCGTTGAGGACGCCGTTGCCCCCGTCCCGGGTGACGGCCAGGTCCTTGCCGGATTCCAGGTCCAGGAGGTGGAGGTTGCCCCCCTCCGCGTAGGCCGCCCTGCGGCCGTCGGGGGAGAGGCTGGCCGCCTCGGCCTTGGGCAGGGCCCGGGCCTCGGAGGTGGCCAGATCCAGGATGAGGAAACGGCTCCCCTGCTGCACCAGGGCCCTGCGCCCCGCGTCGTCCACCTTCAGGGGCCAG
The DNA here is from genome assembly GCA_035298525.1 of Holophaga sp. Taxonomy (GTDB): domain Bacteria; phylum Acidobacteriota; class Holophagae; order Holophagales; family Holophagaceae; genus Mesoterricola. The sequence continues at coordinate 5,108 of DATGXY010000094.1, read as the reverse complement.
GGGAGGCGCGCCGGCTTCTCCTTGGCGCCCGTTGCGGCCTGGAGGCTGCCCAGGGCCTTGGCGGCGTCCAGGGCGGCGCGCCGCTCCCCGGTGGCGGGGTCAAGGCGCTCGAGGGTGCGCTCCCCGGCGGGCTTGCGCACATCGTCCAGGAGGAGGCCGCCGTCCTTGAGCCACAGGGTTCGCGGCAGCGCGTAGTAGGCGCGCCCCTCGGGGCTGTGGATCCATTCCAGGGTGACGGGCGGGGCCGCGACCAGCGCGCAGGCCGAGGCGAAGGCCAGGATGAGACGGTTCATGGGTCGGTCCTTCAGGAGAGGCGGAGCCAGAGGCCCTTCAGGTAGAAGCCCTCGGGGTGGTTGAGATCGTAGGGGTGGTCCATGGGCTGGCCCAGGTGGGCCAGGACCTGGGCTTCCCGCCCCGCCTCCAGGAGGGCGGTCCACACCGCCTCCTGGAACCGGGCCCGGTCCATGTGCTGGGAGCAGGAGAAGCAGCCCAGGACGCCCCCCGGGGCCGTGGCCCGGGCCCCCAGGCGGAAAACGTCCTTGTAGGCCTTGAAGGCCTTGTCCACGTCCTTGCGCTGCTTGGCGAAGGCGGGGGGATCCACGATCACCCGGTCCCAGGCGCCGGGCTCCAGGGCCCGCATCAGCTCGAAGGCGTCGCCCTCCATGCGCAGGTGCCGGGCCGGATCCAGGCCGTTGGCGGCCCAGTCCCGCTCAGCCTGGTCCAGGGCGGGGGCGGAGATGTCCAGGGTGGCCACCTCCGCGGCGCCGCCCAGGCCCGCGTGCACGGAGAAGCCGCCGGTGTAGCCGAAGGCGTTGAGCACCCGGCAGCCCCGGGAGATGCGGCCCAGGAAGAGGCGGTGCTCCCGCTGGTCCAGGAAGAAACCCGTCTTCTGGCCCCGGAGCAGGTCCACCTCCAGCCTGGCCTCCCCCTCGCGCACGGTGACGGGGCCGGCGAGGGAACCCTTCAGGAGGCGGTTGACGGGGGGGAGTCCCTCCTCCTTGCGCCCGGCCTGGCTGCGCTCCACGAAGACGGTGACGCCCCTGGCCCGGGCCAGTTCCATGAGCACGGGCCACCAGGTCTCGCGCAGGGCCTCCAGGCCCGCCGTGCCCACCTGGACGACGAGGGCCTGGGCGTAGCGGTCCACGACCAGGCCGGGAAGGCCGTCCCCCTCCCCGAAGACCCAGCGGCACCCGGCTTCAGGGCCGTCCAGGCCCAGCAGTTCCCGCGCCTCCAGGGCGGCCTGGAGGCGCTGGCGGAAGAAGGCCGCGTCCAGGGGGCCGTCGTCGAAGCGGAAGACGCGCACGGCCAGGGGGTTGGTGGGGGAGGAGGTGCCCACGGCCAGCACGTTGCCGCTGGCGTCGGCCAGGCGCGCGAGGTGGCCGGACGGAGGCGCCTGGAGGGCGCCGGAGTAGACCCAGGGGTGGCGCTTGGAAAGGAGGGACTCCTTGCCGGGCTTGAGGCGGACGAGATCGAAGCGTTCCATGGGGAAAGCTTACTACCTGGAGCCCGTGGTATGGTGGGCCATGCCCCTGGTCGAGCGTCCCTACGATGTGCTGGAAGGCACGGTGTGCCTCTGCCCTGAATGCCTGCGGACCCTGCCGGGGAAGATCGTGGAGGAGGCGGGACGGGTCTGGCTCCGCCGCCGCTGCCCGGACCACGGCCTGAAGGTGGACCTGCTGGAGGACGACGCCCCCTGGTTCCGCGGGCGCAACGATTTCAGCCGCCCCGGCTCCGGCTGCCCCACCCAGGCGGAGACGGCCCGGGGGTGCCCCTTCGACTGCGGCCTGTGCCCGGAGCACGAACAGCACGCCTGCATCGGCCTCGTGGAGGTGACGGGGGCCTGCGACGAGGCCTGCGCGGGCTGCTTCGCCGACGCCGGGGGCGGCGGCCACCTGGACCTGGACACCGTACGGCGCATGATCGACTTCCACGTGGCCTCCGAGGGGGGCCAGGCGGAGATCCTGCAGGTTTCCGGGGGCGAGCCCACCCTCCACCCGCGGATCCTGGATATCCTCCGCCACGCCCGGGAGGCGGGCCTGGCCTACGTCATGCTGAACACCAACGGCCGGCGCATCGCCTCGGACCCGGCCTTCGCCCGTGAGCTGGCGGCCTTCCACGGGGGCTTCGAGGTGTTCCTGCAGTTCGACGGCCTGGACCGGGCCTCCAACGCCCGGTGCGGCGGCACCCTGGAGACGCGGCTGGAGGCCGTGCGGGTCCTGGAGGAGCTGGGGATCCCCGCCACCCTGGTCATGACCGTCCAGGCCGGGGTCAATGACCACGCCCTGGGGGACGTGACGGCCTTCGCCCTGGCCCGCCGGAACGTGAGGGGGGTGAACTTCCAGCCCTACGCGCGGTTCGGGCGCCTCCCCACCCCCCTCCCGGAGCGGACCACCCTCACGGGCGTGCTGCGCCTCCTGGAGGTCCAGACCTCCGGCATGGTGCGCATGGAGGACTTCGTGCCCCTGCCCTGCGACGTGGACCGGGTGGCCGTGGACTACCTCTACCGGGACGGCGAGGCCTGGCGCCCCATCACCCGGGGCGTGGACTTCCGGAAGTTCCTGCCCTACATCCGCAACACCTTCAACTTCAGGGCCGAGGAGTTCATCCAGGCCGCGGCGCCCGAGCCGTCCTGCTGCGGCCTGGCCGACCTGGCCCGCTTCCTCCCCGCGCGCTTCCTGGAAAGGAACCGGGCCGAGCGCATCGGGTACGTGAACGACAACCTCTTCCGGCTCACCGTCTCCTCCTTCCTGGATCCCTGGAACTTCGACGTCAAGGCCATGCAGAAGGAGTGCGTGCACGTCATCACCCCGGACCTGCGCAAGATCCCCTTCTCCGCCTGGAACATGCTCCACCGGAGGGCCCATGCCGGCGCCTGAGACCGTCGCCCGCTTCCTGGTGGCCCTGGGGGCCGTGCTCGTCCTGGCCGCGGTGGGGGCCAACTTCCTGCTGGCGCGGGGCCGGCCAGCCATGGCCTCGGAGCGGCGCTCCCCCGTGGCCACGGCCACCATGCTGGCCTTCTTCGCCGCGTTCTGGGCGGTGCTCCGCCTGGGTCTCACCGCCCGCAGGCCCCCGGCCGCGGCCCTGTGGGCGGGGGTGGCCCTTGTGGCGGCGGGCACGGCCCTGAACCTCCTGGGCCGGCTCCACCTGGGCCGCGCCTGGGGGGACCACGTGGTGGTGTGGAAGGAGCATCCCCTGGTGGAGCGGGGGCCCTACCGCCTCATCCGCCACCCCCTCTACGCCGGCCTCATCGCCATGGGCGCCGGCGCCGCCCTCGTCTTCGGCAATCCCCTTGCCCTGGCCCTCGTCCTCCTCGTATTCGCCCCCGCCATGGCCTGGCGGGCCCGCCTCGAGGAGCGGGAACTGGAGCGCAGCCTCCCCGGGTACGCGGAGTACCGCCGCCGCACCGGCATGTTCCTGCCCCGCCCATGAGCGACCCCATGCCCACCGCCGTCCAGGTCCCCCGTTCCGCCTTCGCCTTCTGCCGCTGGAGCCTCACCCTCGTCCTGTGGGGGGCCTTCCTGGCCCGGGCGGCCTGGCCCGTGGGGGCCGCCTCCGCCATCCTCGCCGCCTCCGCCCTGCTGGGGGCCCACCGGGCCCCCCTCGTCCTCCTGTGGACCCACACGGCCCTCCGGATCCGGCCGGCGCGCCGCTACGCCTTCCTGGACCTGCAGGCCATGCGCTTCGCCCACGGGGCCGGGGCCCTGCTGGCGGGAGCGGTCTTCGCGCTGCTCCTGGCCCGGCCCGGGACGGGGAGGGCCTGGCTCCTGGCCTTCTGCCTCCTGAAGACCGTGTCGGCCCTGGGCTTCTGCCCCGCCTCCAAGCTCTTCGCCTGCCTTCGCAAGGGCGGTTGCTGCGCCATCACGGGCCGGTCCTCGTGCTGAACTGGGGCCTCCATCCCTACCTGGGGGCGGGTCCCTTCGTCCTGCCCGCCTACTCCGTGATGGTGGCCCTTGCCTTCGGGGCCGGCCTCGCCCTCCATCGCCTCCTGGAGGGGGGCCGGCGGCGCCCCGGCACGGGCTGGCTCCTGGCCGCGGGCCTCCTGGGGGGACTCCTGGGCGCCAAGCTGCCCTACCTTCCCGCCAATATCGCCGCCCTCCTCCACGGGGAGCGGAACCTGGAGGCGGCCTTCGCGGGCCGCACGATCCTGGGGGGCCTCCTGGGCGGCGCCATCGCGGTGCGCCTGGCCAAGGCCCGCCTGGGCATCACGGAACGCCGGGGCGACGCCCTCGTGCCGGCCCTGGCCCTGGGCATGGCCATCGGGCGCATGGGCTGCCTCCTGCGGGGCTGCTGCGTGGGCCGCCCCACGGACCTGCCCTGGGGCCTGGACTTCGGGGACGGCATCCACCGCCACCCCACCCAGGCCTTTGAAATGGCCTTCGACCTCCTGTGGCTGGGCCTGTCCCTGGCCGCGCCGCGGGGGGAGAGGGGGCGCCTCTTCGACGCCTTCACGGGCTCGTACTTCGCCTTCCGCTTCCTCCTGGAATTCATCCGCACCGAGGCCCCCGGGCCCCTGGGCCTCACCCCCTACCAGTGGGCCTGCCTGGCCGGACTGGCCTGGGTGCTGTGGAAGGCGCGGCGGACTACACTGGAACCCACCCCCCGGACAGCGCCATGATCGACCCCCACGAACCCGAACCGCCCCGGAACCTCTCGGGCAGCAACCGGATGGACATCGTCCTCGGCATCGGGGCGGCCCTCTCGGCCTGGGCCCTGGGCGGGTTCCTTTCCGCCCTGAGCCGGGGGGCCCTGGCGCCGCTGCTCTTCGCGGCCTTCGTCATCGGGTGCGTGATCCCGATGTTCAACCCCCGGTCCCGGGTCTTCGCCATCTCCATGGCCGTCACCGGGTTCGGGGTCCCCCTCGCGATCTTCTTCGCCCTGCTGGGCATGTGCAGGATCGGGGGATGATGCTCCATGGCGAGTAGAATCCCTGATTGGCACTCTCAACGCATGGGGATTGAGTGTGGTTTTTTGGTTCTTCACGGATTTGAGGGGAGGCGCCGACCCACACTCACTTTAGCTTGGTGCTGACGAGGAGGCCGGAGCCGGTCTATGGGGCCGTTCTGAGGCCCGTCATCCAGGCAAGTTGAGACGAAAAGCCTATCGCCGAG